>NZ_VFVA01000004.1:0-275704 GCF_006442155.1 Mesorhizobium sp. B2-4-14
ACGATCCTGGCGGTTGGCGCCGGCGAGGAGCGGGCGGTGGTCAGGAATGGCGAGATCAAAATCGCCACGGTGATGTCAGTGACGCTGTCGACCGACCACCGAGCAGTCGATGGAGCGCTGGGTGCGGAACTGCTCGTGGCCTTCAAGCGGCTGATCGAGAACCCGATGGGCATGCTGGTCTAGCAATTCCAGGAAAAGGCGCAGCGGTTTTCCTGGAATTGCGCGCGTCGCCGGCCAGAGGCGTCAGTTGCAACGGATTGTCGAGTCGCGCCCGTCTCCGGGGCGCGGCCCTGCCAGTGCCCATCCAGATCACCAAGCTGTCAGCGGTTAAATTAAACCAATCCGATGGCTATGCTTGAAGCCGCCGCTATTTCATTCCACATCGGTCAGCATGAAGGACGAGACACGAGAGTGGCGTCGGAATTTGCTATGGGGCTTGTCCGCATCGCTGGTCCTGCATGCGCTCATCGCAGCGCTCCTGGTCTACAGCCTGCCGAGGCCTCCCCAACAGCCGCAGCAGGAGCAACCGGTAAACATCGCGATCGTCCCTCCGCCCGATCAGCCCAAACCGAAACCTGCCCCTGCGCCGTCGCCAAAGGAAAAGCCGCCGGAACCGAAGGTTGAAAAACCGCCCGAGCAGAAGGTTGAAAAGCCGCCTCCGCCGGAACAGCAGCCGCGCAAGCCCTCGCCAATCGAGGTGCTGAAACCTGTTTTTCAGTTCGGCGCCAAGGACACCGGCCCCAGGAAATCCCTGGACGGGACCAGCGCTCAGGACAACTCGCCGTCGCCAGCCGAGGATTCGAAGCCGCCTGTCGCGCCGAAGGATGCAGAGAACAAATCCGCCGCGTCGGCAGCCCCCGAAGAGCGGGCAGATTCAGCCAAGGCCAGCGAGACGCCGATAACCGCGCCGAAGGATGCTGAGCCCGCACAGGAGAAGCAGGCAACTTCAACCCAGGACCCAGCTAAACAGCAGGCAGACAAACAAGAGACGGAAGCACACGATGCCGACAAGCAGATAGCGACGGCACCAACGCCGTTGGCTGCCGCTGGCGGCGACGGCGAGATCGAGCTTCCCACATCGGCGGAAGCCCCTACGCCCAAACCCGCAGACGCGCCGAAGCCCAATCCGGCAAAGGTTTCGAAGTCCCGAAGCGGGAGCGCCGGGAGGCCAAGTTCCAAGGACGCAGCCGTTGCTGCATCGCCGAGTTACTCGGGTCTTCCGGGTGTTCGCAGCCTCTATTCGCAGGGCGCGACCGGTGATGCGCTGGCCATGACCGCAATGGATGGTATGCCTCGCGGTCAGCGTGCTGCCAGACTTTGCGCCAGCGCGTTGGACCAGCAATTGGTGGACGCCTCTTATTTTCCCGACTTGATCCCAAGTGTTCCGCTGAAGGCCGGCAATATTCTCGACGCCCCGGATGTCGCTTTCCGCACACCTACAAAATGGTACCATCTGAGCTTCCGGTGCGAGGTCGACCCCGATGCGACGAGGGTCTTGTCCTTCACCTTCCGTGTCGGGCCTGCGATCCCGCCCGAAGAATGGACCCGCCTTGGACTGCCTAACCGGTAACGGATCAGGCCGGCACACCGAGCCCGGATAGTTGCCGGCTAACTTCCTGCCAGTCGGCGCAGACGAAGTCGGCTCCGGCCGCTTTCAGTCGCGCGCCGTGCTCGGCATAGGTGTGGCCGCCACCGGTGTAGCCGATCGCCGTCATGCCGGCGGCGACCGCGCCCTGGATGCCGAAGGGCGAATCCTCGATGACGATGCAATCGGCCGGGTTGGCGCCCATTCTTGCCGCGGCGAACAGGAAGATGTCCGGCGCAGGCTTGCCGTTCTTGACCATCGAGGAACTGTAGATCGCATCGCCGAAGAAGCGGGCCAGTCCGGTCACCGCGAGGCTGTGGTTTATGCGCTCGACCGAAGACGACGATGCCACGCAGCGATCGCCGGTGAGCGCCGTGAGAAAGGCGGAAATTCCGGACGTTGGTTTCAACTCCTCGGAAAACAGGACCTTGGTTTCCGCCCAGATGTCGCCGTCAGCCGCCGCCGGAAATTGATGGCCGGTCAATTCCTTGATCCTGACGATGATGTCCGACTGCTTCATGCCGATGCACTGGGCGATGATGCCGCCGTGGACACCGGGCATGCCGTGCTTTTCATAGACCCGCTTATAAGCTCGGGCCGCCAGCGGCTCGCTATCGACGAGAACGCCGTCGCAATCGAAAATGATAGGCCTTGGTCGCGCCACGCGCTTGTCTCCTCAAGTCAGATTCGCACATCGCTATCGGCAAAAAGTCAAATGTTCAATAGCGCGGTGGTTTGAGGCGTTTGAGAACGAAACCGGAGGGCGGTCAAAGCCGGCGCAACGCATCGCTGGCGCGAGAGGAGCCGAGCGCCCGTTGCATGGCTTGCCGTGACTGTGCGCGGTCCGGCGTGATCCAGTTCGGCTCGGCGCCGAGGAAGCGGTCGAGGAAAGCCACCGCATAGGCCGGCATCTCGGTCACGTTCTCGCGATAGGACCACCAGGTGCGCAGATCGTCGGCGCATTTGTCGATGCTGGGTGCTGAGCCGAACTCCTGCTCGTAGATGGCTGAAATCGCAGAGACGCAATAGTTGGTGTAGAGGAAGCCCTCCGGCCAGAAGCGGATGATCTCCAATGTGCTGGCATTCTGCTCTGTTTCGGTCAGTTCCGCGAGGCCGGAGATTTCCCTGGCCGGCGCCTGCTTTATCAGTTCGCGCAGCACGAGGCCGGCGGCAAAGACGATAAAGTCGGCGCGGTCGACTTCGGCGAAGCGCTTTTGCGCTTCCATGATCTCGACCCAGTCGAGAAAGGCCCGGGTAAGCTTCGCCTCGTCGATCTCGAAACGCACGCCGAACGTGTCCGAAACCACCTTGGCGCTGCCGCGGAAGGTGGCGCGGAACCAGCGCAACTGCCGCAACCTGTGGCGTAGGTCGGGCATAAGGGCCAGTTCGTCCCTGAAGGGTAGTTCCATTGCATGCATCCCGTTTGGTTACAGGCTAGCACAGCCGTGCCGCCGCAGAAATCGGCCGGCAGGCCTGTGGACGAGCTGATGCGGTCAATATCATACATATTGACATTCGTGGAAACAAATGTTCTCACTTTGCTGTTGTCGCGCATCGGTCCAAGGTGCGCTTCGACGAAGGCTTCGGGAGGAGAACCGAATGGCGATTTGGCAGTGGGGACTGCTTCTGCTGGTTATTGTGTGGGCGCTGCAGTCGCTCGGCGTCTGGCTGCAGATGCGGCACTATTCGGATGTCTTCCGCGGTGTCACCGACCAGTACAAGGATGGCTTCGTCGGAGCCGGCAATTTTCGCGGCCGGTTGGCCAAGGGGACCATCGCGCTCGTCGTGGTGACGCCCGACCTGATGGTGCGCCGCATGATGGTGATGAGCGGGCGATCCGTCTTCACGAAATTCAAGCGACATGAAGAATTCGAGGGTGTTCCCCTCGATCGACTCCGGTCCAACCCTGCGATCATGGGGGAGGGGGAACCCGGTGTGGCCGAGGCCGTGAAGCGGGCGATCGAACAGATCGACAAAGCACGGTCAGAGCCGGGGAAGAAGCCGGGCCTGTCCGGCTTGAATGTAGCAAGGGCTTAGTAGCAAGGACTTAGAGGACGCCGCGCACCGACTGGGCTCAACCGGCGGGCGGCATAAGGAGGAGAAATGTCTGTATTTTCGTTGTTGGCGCAGCATGCCGACATGGCCGTGCACAATCTGCATGTCGCGGGTGCCATGGTCTCGGATGCTGCTTTGCATGGCAAGCTCGCCGTCGAGCATGCTTCCGACCATCTCGTAGTTCTGGCGCAGGCGCAGACCGACAGCGCGCCGGTCACCGCCGATCAGCTGAAGGAACAGCTGAAAAACGTGCAGCAGGAGGAGCAGCTTGGCTGGCTGACTGCCATCGGCAAGTACTTCATCGGCATCTTCCAGAAGGGCGGCGAGGTTTTCGCCGGATTCGTCACCGGCATCATCCCGACCCTTGTCGTGCTGATGACGGCCTTCTACGCCGTCACCGAACTGGTCGGCGAAGAGCGTGTCCACGGCCTGGCGCGCGGCGCCGGCCGCATCGCGCTGACCCGCTATACCGTGCTGCCGCTGCTGGCTGTGTTCTTCCTCACCAACCCGATGGCCTACACCTTCGGCTCGTTCCTGGAAGAAAAGCACAAGCCTGCCTTCTACGACGCTGCCGTATCCTACGTGCACCCGCCGCTCGGCCTTTTCCCGCACATCAACCCTGGCGAATATTTCGTCTGGGGCGGCATGCTCGTGGCCTTGCTCGACCTTGAGAAGCGGGGCGTCGTCGTCGCCGGCTACCACGTCAAGGTGGCGATCTGGTACGCCATCGTCGGTCTGGTCGTCATCCTGCTCAAGGGCATGCTGACCGAGCGCATCACCGCCATAATGGCACGCCGCCAGGGCGTCGAGCTGTAAGGGCGGGGAGGACATCATGGCCAAGACATACAAAGCCGTAAAGATCTCCCGAGGCTCCACAGGTTGGGGCGGTCCGCTCGTCATCGAGCCGACCGAGCAGCGCAACAAGGTCGTCTCCGTCACCGGCGGCGGTATCCACCCGGTGGCGCAGCTGATTGCCGATATGACCGGCGCAGAGGCCGTCGACGGCTTCAAGGCACCGCCGATCGAAGGCGAGATGGCTGTCGTCGTCGTCGACTGCGGCGGCACCGCCCGGTGCGGCGTCTATCCGCGCAAGCGCATCCCGACCGTCAATCTGACGCCGGTCGGACAGGCTGGGCCGCTCGCCCAGTTCATCACGGAGGACATCTACGTTTCGGGCGTGAAGCCGGCCAACGTCACAATGGCGGACGGATCCGAGGCGGTCACCACTGCGGGGGGAGCAGCATCGATGAGTTCAAGCAACACCAAAGCGGCCGCGACGCAGCCGCTGCCGAGCGAAGGCGGGTTGATCGGCTTCATCAGCACGATCGGCCGCGCCATGGGCCGTGTGGTCGGCATCTTCTTCAATGCCGGCCGCCGCACGATCGACCAGGTGGTGCGCAACGTGCTGCCGTTCATGGCCTTCGTGACCATGCTCATCGGCCTGATCCTCTACACCGGCATCGGCGACGTGCTGGCGCAGCCGATGGGTCCGCTGGCCAACAACATCGTCGGCCTGCTGGTCATATCGGCCATCTGCGGCCTGCCGTTCCTGTCGCCCATCCTCGGGCCAGGCGCTGTCATCGCGCAGGTCATCGGTGTTGCCATCATCGGCCCGCAGATCGCCAACGGCACGATTTCGCCGGCAATGGCCCTGCCGGCGCTGTTTGCCTACAACACCCAGGTGGGCTGCGACTTCGTGCCCGTCGGCCTGGCGCTCGGTGAAGCCAAGCCGAAGACGATCGAAATCGGCGTGCCGGCGGTGCTCATCAGCCGCCAGATCATGGGCCCGGTCTCGGTGTTGATTGCCTGGGTCGTCAGCCTGATCGTGTTTTAAAGAGAGTAAGGAAATGAGGTTCGCCACATGACGGTTCTGTTGAGAACACGGGTCACTTCCATCGGGCCCGAAGTGGCGGACCTTGCCGAAGGGGGCGTGGTCATCCTGTTCGCGGATGGCTCGCCGCCGGAGCTTGCCGAAGTCTCCGTCCTGCACAAGACGGAGCAGGAACCAAGTGACGGGGCGCCTCCCAAGGGCGCTTCGATCACCGTCGGTCCGGTTTCAGCCGTTATAACAGCGGTTGGCTCCAGCGCCTGGAGCAAGGTGCTCGAAATGGGCCACGTCGTCATCTCGTTCAACGGCGCCACCGAGGCCGAGAGGCCGGGCGAGATCTGCGCATCGCAGGTCGATGCCCAAGCGCTCGTGGCCGCCCTGAAGACAGGCGCGATCATCACCATCGCAGCCTGACAGCTCGCGCCGCGACGTGTCTGGTCACGGCGCCAGAGCAATTCCAGGAAAAGTGTGAAAAGGTTTTCCGTCCGGAATCGCGTCAAAACAAAGAGTTAGAGCAGTTCGACGTTCCCTTGAAACGCCGAAATTGCTCTGGAAAAGCAGAGTATTTGCCATGGAACGCTCGACCATCGTCAGAGTGCATGAAGGTTTGCACGCCCGTCCCGCCACGCGGTTCGTCAAGCTCGCCAAGGGTTTCGAATCCGATGTCGAACTGGTCAAGGACGGCAAGGCGGTCAGCGCCAAGAGTTCGGTCAAGCTGATGCTGCTGGCGGTCAAGGAAAACCAGGAAGTCACCGTGCGGGCGAACGGCGCCGACGCCATCGAAGCCATCGAGGCGCTGATCGGTTATCTCGAGAACCCCAAGGCGGGTCTTGACGATGAAGCAGAAACGCAGAGCCCGGCGAATGATGCCGGACAGGAAGCGGCACCCGCGCCAGCGCCCCAATCCGTATCTCCCGCACCCAGCCAAGCGAACGGCTTGCGCGGTGTCGCGGCAAGCGAGGGCGTCGCGATCGGCCCGGCCTTCGCGCATTTCCCGCCGGAGATCGCCGGGCAGGGCCGCATGCTGCAGACCGACGAGATCGCCGGCGAGATCGACAGGTTCCGCGCCGCCGTCGCCGCCGTCCAGGCGCGTATGGACCGGGCCCTGGCGCAGGACAGCCTGTCGGCCGGCGACCGAGGCATCGTCGCGGCGCTTCGCGACATCGCCGCCGACGACAGCCTGACCGGCGAGGCCGAGAAGGCGATCAAGGGCGGTAATGACGCGGTCTCGGCCGTTATCACCGCCGCCTCCACCATCGCCGCCGATTTCAGCGCCGTCGACGATCACTATCTCAATGCGCGGGCGAACGATGTCCATGCGGTCGGACGGCAGATCTGCCTGGTGCTGCTCGGGCAGGACGATGTCAGCCTGGAAAACATCCCCGAGGGCGCCATTCTCATCGCCGACGACATCGGCGCCTGGGACCTGGCGCGCGCTCCCTTGAAACGCATCGGCGGCGTGGTGTGCGGCCATGGCGGCGCCACCTCGCATATCGCCATCATCGCCCGCTCACACGGCATCCCGGCGGTGCTGGGCCTTGGCGACCAGGTCAATGCCTTGCGTTCGGCACATGAAGTGGCGCTCGACGGCAACACCGGGCATGTGATCATCGATCCCGACGCGGCGGCGCGCGCCGACTTCGCCGCCCGCGTCGAAGCGGCTGCAAAGGAGCGTGCCGGCCTGACCGCCTTCAAGACGGTGACGCCGAAACGCGCCGACGGAAGGGTTATCGAGGTCGCGGCCAATATCGGCTCGCTCGAGGAAATCGAGGCGGCGCAGGAGGCCGGCGCCATGGGTGTCGGCCTGTTCCGCACCGAGCTTCTGTTCATGCGCCATATGCACCTGCCCTCGGAAGACATGCAGGCCGAAACCTATGCGGCGCTGGCCAAGGCGTTCGCGCCCTATCCGGTCATCGTGCGCACGCTCGATATCGGCGGCGACAAGCCGATCGCCGGCATCGAATTTCCCGACGAGGAAAACCCTTTCCTCGGCTGGCGCGGCATCCGCATGTGCCTCGACCGGCCCGATATCTTCAAGCGCCAGCTCAGGGCGCTGCTGCGGGCAGCCGTGCATGGCAACGTCAAGGTGATGTTGCCGATGGTCGCCGACATTGACGAGGTGAGGCGGACAAGGGTGCTGGTCGATGAATGCGCCGCCGAACTGAAGGCGGAAGGCGTGCCATATGCGACGTTCGATCTCGGCGTGATGATCGAGACCCCGGCGGCGGTGCTGATCGCGCCGGCGCTGGCCAAGGAGGTGGCTTTCTTCTCGATCGGCACCAATGACCTGACCCAATATATCATGGCCGCCGACCGGCTCAACCCGACAGTGGCGAAGCTCAACGACATCACCAATCCGGCTGTCATGTCGGCGATCGAGTTGACGGCAAAAGCCGGTATTTCGGCAGGCATCATGGTGGGCATGTGCGGCGAGGCGGCGGGCCGGCCCGATCTGATCCCGGCCTTCATCAAGATGGGCCTGACCGAGCTTTCGATGAGCCCGGCCTCGATCCAGCGCGCCAAGAAAACGATCACTGCCATGGTGGCCGGGGAATAGAGTTCCGGAACCGCTGCTGGAGCTTACGGCAAGTGGGCAAGCAAGGTGGCGAAGACAGGTGTCAGTTCCTCGACCGGGTTTGCCTTGGCGCAGGCCTGGACGATGCGGTCGTGGCGGATATCGGCGGCCAGGATCGCGATCTCCAGCATGTCCGGCTCCGGCGCGCCGTCGCGGCCGGTTGTCGCCAGGCCGCAGGCCAGAACGACCGGCGCCAGGCAGCTGATCTCGAGTGCCCGGCCGCCGACCGCAGCCGTTTCCGGCGCGGCTTCGCCAAAGTGGACCGGATGCTGGTTGAGCAACGCGACCAGCAGCGCAGCGCAGGTCGATGCAATTGCTTGCAGTCCCGCACCCGGGGCGGCCAGGGCGGTCAACAGATCGCCATGGCGTTTGCGCATGGCGGCGTGGGCAGCGGCAAAATCGGCTTCATGGATGCGGGCATGGTCTATTTTCAACCCGGCGAGCACCGCCTTGGTCAGATAGTACATATCGCGCCGGAACATGCGCTCGGCGCCCAGCTGCCGCTCTTCGTTCCCGGCCGGGAAATAGGTGCCAAGGCCCTTTACGGTCGTGCCGTCCACATTGATCGGACGCTCATGCGGGACAAAGGATTCGGCGATCGACAGCGCTTCGTCGAAGGCACTCGCGGCATGGCTGAGCAGGCCTTCGATGCCCTTGCCCGGAAACGGCGGCAAATGGCTGGTGGCCTCGCGCAGGATGCTGGCGTCGCCGCTGCCGTCATGACGGCTCTGGCGGATGATGTCGCGGACTTCCCGCAACCGGTCCTTCAGGTTGACGCGGACGTCTTCGGAGATTTGGCGCAACATCGCGGTTTGCCTCGAAAGTGCAGTGGAGAGCCGCCAGCAAGGGCCGGCCACACACTCTACATTGTTCCTATCGATTGGTAGATCAATAGGCGATAGTAGACCAGCATGCAGAATCGGCGACGGCGCATGCGCCCGGTGCCGCGCGGGAGGGTTCATTTGGGCAGGCGACGACAAACCGACGAGGGGCGGGCAGGGGCCGAAGCGACCGAGCAGGTCGTCAATGAAAGCCGGACGGATCGCCTCAGGATTCGGGCCGCCTGGATGTATTTCGTCGAGCAGATGACGCAGAACGAGATCGCCGACGTACTCGGCGTCGGCCGCGTCACCATCGTGCGCATGCTGGCGGAGGCGCGCTTGCGCAACGAGGTGAAGATCACCATCGAGAGCGAATTGTCGGAGATCGTACGGCTGGAGCGCGCGCTGGAGCGCACGTTCGGCCTGCAGCAGGCGCTGGTGGCGCCGCTCACTGCCCCCAATGCCGATCCGATCCCCGCGATCAGCGCTAGGACCGGCATTTTCCTGTCCGATGCGATGAAGTCCGGCATGCGCGTCGGCGTCGGCTGGGGCCGGACATTGTTGTCAAGCCTGCCGTTCATCAGCGCCAAATCGCTTGCCGATTTCAAGGTCATTTCGCTGCTGGGCGGCGTCGGCGTCGCGCGGCGTTACAACCCGGCGGAGTTCGCCTGGCGTTTCGCCCAGGTCTTCCAGGGCGACGGCTACCTGATACCCACGCCCGCCGTCGTCGACAGTGTCGAAACCAAGATCGCGCTTGTCGAACGATGCGGCCTGCAGGAAATCTTCGAAATGGCCGATGCGCTCGACGCCGTGCTGCTCTCGATCGGCGGCATTGCTTCGGCGACCACCTTCTATCGCGGCGGCTTCCTGAAGGAGGCCGAGCGCGAGGCGCTGGTGTCGCGCGGGGCTGTCGGCGATCTCCTGTTCCATTTCTTCGACCGCAATGGTGACCTGGTCGATCATCCGATCAACAGCCTGGTGATGTCGGTGGATGTCGACCGGCTGCGCAAGGCGCCGATCCGTATCCTGACCTCCGGCGGCGAGGAGAAGATCGAAGCTCTGCTCGGCGCCATGAACCTGATCGCACCGACGATCCTGATTACCGATGAGGAAAGCGCGCGGCGCATGCTCGAGGCGGTCAGCGAAAGCTGAGGAGCCGAGGTGCAGTCCAGCCAGGCCCAGCTGTGCTGTCTGGATTCGTTAACCCCAGTTTTCGCGGTGCACGCATTGCTCCCGTCATGTGCATCGGCTATCCGACCTCTCGGACAGATGAAGCAAACGGAGCCCGGCATGACGAACAAGACGATCCTTAAATTTGGCGCGGTGGAGCACGCGGACGCTGGCGATCTACCCGGCTGGATCGTGGTCGAAGGCAGACCGACCATGCAAACCGCCGTCCAGCACACGACAGAGGACGGCAAGGTGATGTCGGGAACCTGGCGGGCGACGCCCGGCACATATCATGCGACCTATACCGACTATGAGTTCGTGCATATGATCGCCGGCCGCATCATCATCACCCCCGACGGCGGCACGCCGGTCGAGGTCGGCCCCGGCGACGCCTTCGTCGTGGAGGCCGATTTCAAGGGTACCTGGAAGATCATCGAGCCGGTGACCAAGCATTTCGTGGTTAGGGTCGGCTGAGGCGGCCCGATCGCATTCGAGACATGAAGAAGCCCGTCATGGTTTGCCATGGCGGGCTTTTTCTTTGCCTCATTCGTTTCGAGAGGTTGCTTCGGTACCCCCGTTCAACGACCGGATGCTCGCGTTGAAGCCAAGTCTGACTCCTGGTCGCGTTCAGTAGGTTGATTACGCTTCCTCCGTTTCCGTGGTTCAGGAAGAACGGACTGCATTCGGAGGCCGCGAGCAGACATGAGGATGCGCCGCCGCGGCGGACCACCTTACGCAACAAGTAAACGCTCGGTCGAGCGATCCTAGCAAGTCAACTGAAGGGACTATGGCGCTGGTTGTTGGGGCCATGAGACCGATCTGTCGACCTGCTTTGTCTCAACTCCTAAACAGGGCTCTAAGCTTGGCAAAGACGCCGTCATTCATGGCGGCTCGCACACCAAGTGCGACCCATCCGGCCTTCATCGTCGCACCGACATGACAATGGCAAACGATGCGATGCAATTGCCAGTTGGACAGTTCAAAAAAACGCCGCGCCGCGCCATAGGTGTCGTCTTCAAGGCCCTGCGCCCGCAGGATCGGATCTTCGAACGCAATGCTGATCGGCGATGCCAGGCAATGCGCTTCGTTGCGCTCCCTGGCACTCATGTATTCGGTGCCGGGAAGCGCGCTCAGGCATCGTTCCGGTTGGCGCTCGAGGAGATTTGCCCAGCGCTCCAGGCGCTGTCTGCGCGTCATTGTTGGAAATTCCGCGTTCACCTCTGCGATAACGTTCAGTTGTTCGAGTGTCTGGTGTTTCATGGTCAAGCTCCTGTTGAGCCAGATTGTCCTCATTTTCCGAGATAACGACAGGCCCGGTCGCCATCGCCACGCTTCTGAACCCCGCTTTCTCGCCAAAGTTCCATGGTGTCGATAAATTGAATGTCGCTGCGGCCAGGTCTGGGGGATTCCCTTGGCACGAAAGGCTGTCGACGCCTGGATCATCGCGCCACAAGTTCTGGAGCGGCGGGGCTCAACTGACTCTCCTGCGACAGCTGGAGGCAAAATTCAGTGATCGCCGTTCGGTTCGTTGGCCGCTGCTGAATCGCCGTTGGGATCAGGCAAAGCTCGCCTTGTTGGCGAGACCGAGGTTTTCCGCGAAACGAAACCCATCATGCGGAAATGTCGGGTGAGTGGTCCTGATTGCCGTCTTCCGAGGAGTTTCTTGACGAGCATAGCTCGCCGACTGACGGCAGAATTCGCCGTACCAACTCGCGGAAAAGTACGGCAGCACTTAACAAGCAGCTGAAATTGCATGGTGATCCCGACAGGAATCGAACCTGTGACCTACAGATTAGGAATCTGCCGCTCTATCCTACTGAGCTACGGGACCACGCGGCCCGACACATAGCCGCTTCGGACCGTTTCGCCAAGAGGCCGGCCGAAGGCAATTCGGCCGGCACCCGCAGGCCAGCCGTCAGGCGGCCAGCGCCGTTTCCGCCAGCTTCACCCAGTAGCTCATGCCGTGCGGGATGGCTTCGTCGTTGAAGTCGTAGGCCGGGTTGTGGAGGCCGGCCGTGTCGCCATTGCCGATGAAGATGAAGGCGCCGGGCCGGGCTTCCAGCATGTAGGAGAAATCCTCGCCGCCCATTACCGGCTGGATGCCCCGGTGGACATGGGCGTCGCCCGCCACGTCGGCCGCAACGTCGCTGGCGAAGACGGTCTCTTCCGCGTGGTTGAACGTCACCGGGTAGTTAGCATCGTAGTCGACTTCGATCCTGGCGCCGAAGGCGGTCGCCAGTCCCTCGCAGATGGCACGGATGCGCTCTTCCGACTTCCTGGCGACCTCCTTGCGCAAGGTGCGCACGGTGCCGGCGATCTCGGCCGATTCGGGGATGATGTTGTAGGCGTCGCCGGCATGGAACTTGGTCACCGAGACAACCACGGCTTCGACTGGATCGGTGCTGCGCGAGGCGATCGTCTGCAGCGCGCCGACCAACTGGCTGGCGATGACGATCGGATCGATCGTGCCATGCGGCATCGCGGCATGACCGCCCCGGCCCTTCACGGTGATGGTGAATTCGGCCGTCGCCGCCATGATCGGGCCTGGGCGGATGGCGAACTGTCCGACAGGCAGGCCCGGCATGTTGTGCATGCCGAACACCCTGGAGATGTCGAAGCGCTCCATCATGCCGTCCTTGACCATCTCGTGGCCGCCGCCGCCGCCTTCCTCCGCCGGCTGGAAGATCACCGCCACCGAGCCGGCGAAATTGCGTGTCTCGGCAAGGTATTTCGCGGCACCGAGCAGCATCGCGGTATGGCCGTCATGGCCGCAGGCATGCATCTTGCCGGGAACGGTCGAAGCGTAGGGTTTGCCCGGTATCTCGTTGAGCGGGAGCGCATCCATGTCGGCGCGCAGGCCGATTGTGGTGCCTTCGCCCTGACGGCCGCGGATGATGCCGACGACGCCGGTCTTGCCAAGGCCGGTCACCACGTCGTCGCAACCGAACTCCTTCAGCTTTTCGGCGACGAAGGCCGCCGTCTTGAAGACATCGAAGTTCAGCTCTGGCGTCTGGTGCAGATGCCGGCGCCAGCCGGCAACTTCGTCCTGCATTTCGGCGGCGCGGTTCAGGATTGGCATGATGGTTCCATTTCGTTGTTGGAGCGGCCGGTTTCAGCCGGGTATTTTGCAATTGTGCCCGGTGTTCTGCAATTGTGATTGTCAGGCACTTTGCCATGTTGGCGTCACATAGGGTAAATAGCACCGCGACGATGCGGTCCGTTTTTGAGGGGCGGACCCATTATGCTGGCGGTCACGTAACGAAATCTTACGGAGCCAGGGGCAATCAGGGCAAGAGGCGATTTCGGATTAGATCATGCGGCACAGGCATTTCCTCAGACTATTCTCGGCCGGCGCAATCGTGCTGTCGGTCCTGGCCGGGCCGGCGCTGGCCAATCCGGTGGTTGTCTTCGACCTGAAAAGCGGCCAGATCCTGCAGCAGCAGGATGCGTTCAAGCGCTGGTATCCGGCCTCGCTCAGCAAGCTGATGACCGCTTACGTGACCTTCCGGGCGATCGCGGCCGGTGAAGTCCAGCTTGATTCGCCGATCAAGGTGACGAAACATTCCGCCGCCGAGCCGCCGAGCAAGATGGGCTTCAAGCCGGGTTCGGTGATGCGGCTCGACAATGCGCTGAAGATGATGCTGGTCAAGTCGGCCAACGACATCGCCATGGCTGTCGGCGAGAATGTCGGCGGCTCGCAAGCCGCCTTCGCCGAACGCATGAACGCCGAAGCGGCCCGGCTCGGTATGAACGGCACCCATTTCGTCAATCCGAACGGCCTCTACTCGCCCGACCAGTACACGACGGCGCGCGACCTTTCGATCCTGGTGATGGCGATCCGCCGCGAGTTTCCGCAATATGCGCCGTGGTTCTCTATCGAGGGGCTTGCGGTCGGCAAGAAGGCGATCCCGAACTACAATCTCCTGATCGGCCGCTATCCCGGCGCCGATGGCATGAAGACAGGCTTTGTCTGCTCTTCCGGATTCAACATGATCGGCTCGGCGACCCGCAACGGCCGCACGCTGGTGGCGGTTGTGCTCGGCGAGAAATCGGCGGTCAGCCGTGCCCAAGCCGCGGCCAGGCTGCTCGACCAGGGTTTTGACACGCCGGACGCCGGCTCTACGACAATCACGACGCTGGCGCCTTACGGCGACACCGTCTCTCCCAACGACATGCATGACGAGATCTGCAAGAAGAGGAAGCGGGAGGAGCAGTCCGAGGCGCCGCCAGCGGCCGCCAAGGACGGGTCGAAATCGCCTTATCGGGAGAAGCTCGATCATGTGCCGACGCTGGTTGCCGTCGGCCTCGGCGGCGCCACCGGTCCGGCACCGAAGGCGATGCTCGACGAGGGCGAGCAGCAGTATGCCGACGTGCCGATCCCAAGCTGGCGGCCTGACATGCCGGTGCCGGCCGGCGCCGGTCCGACCATGGC
Source organism: Mesorhizobium sp. B2-4-14 (assembly GCF_006442155.1). NCBI lineage: Bacteria > Pseudomonadati > Pseudomonadota > Alphaproteobacteria > Hyphomicrobiales > Phyllobacteriaceae > Mesorhizobium > Mesorhizobium sp. B2-4-14. The sequence goes on from NZ_VFVA01000004.1 coordinate 14,467, forward strand.
GGGTTCGGCTGCCCAGGGCGACCAGCCGGTCAAAGCCGCGAATTAGCCAATGAGCGGCTTCCCCGTTCCCGTCTCGGTGCTGACCGGCTTCCTCGGCGCCGGCAAGACGACGCTGCTCAACCGGCTCCTGAAGGATCCGGCGCTGGCCGACACGGCGGTCATCATCAATGAATATGGCGAGGTGGCGATCGACCATCTGCTGGTGGAGCAGGCGTCCGACGGCATCATCCAGCTTTCGGACGGCTGCCTGTGCTGCACGGTGCGCGGCGAACTGGTCGACACGCTGGCCGACCTGGTCGACCGGCTGCAGACCGGCCGCATCGCCCGGCTCGCGCGCGTCATCGTCGAGACCACGGGGCTTGCCGATCCGGCGCCGGTGCTGCAGTCGATCATGGCGCATCCGGCGCTGGTCCAGGCCTTCCGGCTCGACGGCGTCATCACTTTGGTCGATGCCGTCAATGGCAATGCCACACTCGACGCCCATGTCGAGGCGGTCAAGCAGGTCGCGGTCGCCGACCGCATCGTCTTGAGCAAGGCCGAGCTGGCGACCGATCCCGCCGACCTCGACAGGTTGCGGGCACGCCTGTGGCAGATCAACCCGGGTGCCGAACTGCTTGATGCCGCCGATACCGGGACAGGCGTCGCGGCGCTGTTTGACTGCGGCCTTTACAATCCCGCCACCAAATCCGCCGACGTGCGGCGCTGGCTCGGCGAGGAGGCGGCGCACGATCACGACCATCACCACCATGGCGACCATGATCACGGTCATGGTCATGATCATGGTCACCATCATGGCCACCGGCACGATCAGCGCGTGCGCTCCTACTCGCTGGTGCATGACGGTCCGGTGCCATTCTCGGCGATCGAGATGTTCCTCGACCTTTTGCGTTCCGCGCATGGCGAGCGCCTGCTGCGCATGAAGGGGGTCATCGAACTCAAGGAAGATCCGTCGCGGCCGCTGGTCGTACATGGCGTGCAGAAAATCCTGCATCCGCCGGCGCGGCTGCCTTCCTGGCCGGACGGCCAGCGTGGCACGCGGCTGGTGCTGATCACGCTCGACATGCCGGAAGACTATGTGCGCCGGCTGTTCGCCGCCTTCACCAACCAGCCATCGATCGACACGCCCGACCGCGCGGCGTTGGAAAACAATCCGCTGGCGATCGCCGGGCGGTAACGCTTTCGGGTCCAATCAATTCTCGTAACGTCGCGCCGCGCCTCATCCGGCTGCCGCCACCTTCTCCGCGTATAGTGACGGGGAGAAGGGAGATGGCCGCAACGCCGGTGCTTCTACAACGCTGGCGGTTGGCGAAGCGGTCGGCGGCAGCGTCTTTTTCCCCGTTACTCTACGGGAGAAATGCCCGGCGGGGTAATGAGGGGCAGCGCCAACCCAGCAGAAAGCGCTCTCAGATCGTCTCGCCGCGCTCGACCAGAAAGCGGTGGCCTCCGGAAATGGCTGAAGTCTCGATCAGTTGATGGCCGCTATCGGCGCAGAATGCCGGGATGTCGATGACAGCCAGCGGATCGGTGGTTTCAAGCCAGAGCCGGCCGCCCGGCTGCATCCCAGCCAGACGCTTTTTCGCTTTCAACACGGGCAGGGGGCAGTTCAGCCCCTTGAGGTCGTAGATGGCTGTCACTTCGGCCAAGGTGACAACCTCAGCCGCCGAACATGCCGAGCAGCTTGTTCTTCAGCTTGGTAACCCGGCTCTCCTCGGCGCTCGCCGCCTGCGTTTCGGCCGGTGGCGCCTGGGTGGGGGCGGCGATGGTCGCCGTGGCGACAGGGGCTTGCTTGGCGGCTTCCTTTGCAGCCACAGCTTGCGCCTTGGCGGCTTCCTTTTCGGCCAGAGCCTGTGCCTTAGCGGCTTCCTTGGCTTGCTTGGCGGCCTCTATGGCGGCCAGCCTCTGTTCCTCGGCCTTCTGCTTGGCGGCTTTTTCGGCATCAAGTGCCGCCATCTTGCGGCCAGCGGGCGAATCGATGCGGCCCATGCGGGTCGTCTCGGTCACCGAGCCGTCGGCGTTGAGTGACGGCGGGTCGATCGGCACGCGCTCGCCGCGCGCCCGGCGCTTGGACCAGTCGGAGACGATGCTGGCTTCCTTGACGCCGGCGATGGTCGGCTTGGGGGCGGGCGTACTGGATTTCAGCGCGCTGCCGAATGCCGCGTCATAGCTTTTCTCATAATCGGCGTAGGCCGTCTTGAGAGAATCCGGCTGCGACATCGCCGGGCAGGGGCCGGTTGGATTGAAGGTCGTGCCTTCGGGGGCGACCTGGTTGAAGACATAGCGTTTCTCGCAGACATCAACCTTCGGCGGCACCTTGGTGATCTCGAAATTGTCGTAGCCGACCTTCAGCATCTTCCAGAATTCATAGTTCGGGTCGTTGCGGTAGCGCGCCATGTTGGCGGCGGTCATGCGGAACGGGTAGGCCTGAACCTGGAATTCGGTCTGGCCACCCTGGAAGGCGTCGCGGCCGAAGGCATAGATCTGCTCGATCTGCGCGTCCGTCATCGAATAGCAGCCCGACGACGAACAGGCGCCGTGCACCATCAGATTCTGGCCAGTGCGGCCGTTGGCGCGGTCATAGGCGTTGGGAAAGCCGATGTTGAAGGACAGATGGTAGTTCGAGCGCGGATTCATCTGCGCCGGACGGACCGTGTAGAAGCCTTCCGGCGCCTGGCGGTCGCCTTCGGTGTATTTCGGTCCGAGCTTGCCCGACCATTTGCAGATGTCGTAGCTCGCCACCATGTCGTAGCGGCCGTTGGTCTTGGCCTTCCAGATCTCCAGCTTGCCCTCTTCCTTGAAGATACGCGCCATCACCGAAGAGGTGCGCACCATGCCCTTGGCCCTCATGTCGGCCAGGATCTTGTCGGGCAGCGGCTTGTTGGCCTCAGGCGCAAAATCCTTCATCGACGAATCATTGCAGCCGGCGATGGCTATCGAGGCGGCGAGGACTCCAGTGCGGGCGAGCTTGGCAAACATGGATAGGGCTATGTCTTTTTTCCTCGGGCCAATGGCTTCGCACAGCCAAGCCCGCATGCTGAACATCGACGGACCGTAAGCCCGTTAACCTTGAAAATTCCTTACCGCAAGCTTCGACCAACCCCTCACGGCAATTTCATTGAACCGAATCCGGCGGCATTTTTGTGGCGAAAGCGCTCATTGCCGCCACATTGCGGTGGGCAGGCAGCTTCCGATGGCCTCTTTGCGCTGTCAGGCGGTCAGAGGCTGCGGCCCATCGCCAGGTATTTCTCGCGGCGCTGTTCGCGGAAATCGGTGTTGGCGCCGGCGAATTCCTTCATCGTCTTGGCGATGAGGTCGCCAGTCGCGGCAATCACCTTCTCGGGCGCACGCTGGGCGCCGCCCATCGGCTCGGGGATGATGGCGTCGATGATCTTCAGTTCCAAAAGATCCTGCGCGGTGATCTTCATGTTGGTCGCCGCGTCCTTGGAGCGCGTGGTGTCGCGCCACAGGATCGAAGCCGCACCCTCCGGCGAAATCACCGAATAGATGGCATGTTCGAGCATATAGACGCGATTGGCGGTGGCGATGGCGATGGCGCCGCCCGAGCCGCCTTCGCCGATGACCACGGAGATCGAAGGTACCTTGAGCGCAAGGCAGGCCGAGGTCGAGCGGGCAATGGCTTCGGCCTGGCCGCGCTCTTCGGCACCGACGCCGGGATAGGCGCCCGCGGTGTCGACCAGCGTCAGGAGCGGAATCTTGAAGCGGTCGGCAAGCTCCATCAGCCGCACGGCCTTGCGATAACCCTCGGGGCGCACAGAACCGAAATTGTGCTTCAGGCGGCTTGTCGTGTCCGAACCCTTTTCCTGGCCGATGATCGCCACCGGCTCGCCGCGGAAACGGGCGAAACCGCCGACGATCGCCTGGTCCTCGCCGAAATTGCGGTCGCCGGCGAGCGGCGTGAAGTCACTGAACAGGCCCTTGATGTAGTCGACGCAATGCGGCCTGTCGGAGTGGCGCGCCACCTGCACCTTCTGCCACGGCGTCAGCGCCTTGTAGAGATCGCGCAAGGCATCGCGCGACCGCTTTTCCAACCGGGTGATCTCATCGGCGACATCGACCGCCTCGCCGTTCTCGGCAAGCTTCTTCAGCTCGAGGATCTTGAGCTCAAGATCCTGCACCGGCTTTTCGAAATCGAGGTAATTGTACATGCTTGAGCGGACCGATACGTCGGAAGGCAAGGACCGCGGAACCGTTGAAACCAAGGCCCCGGGCAGTGAAATGTCGTCCTCACATAGCGATATGAGGCCTAGTCGGCAAGCGGGTGATGATCGTTGACCAGCCGCACCAGTCGCTCTTCCAGCACATGGGTGTAAATCTGTGTCGTCGATATGTCGGCATGGCCAAGCAGCTGTTGCACAGCCCTGAGGTCGGCGCCGTTCTGCAGGAGATGGCTGGCGAAAGCATGGCGCAGCACATGCGGCGATATCTTGGCCGAGGCGATGCCGGCGCGCGCCGCCAGCCCCTTGAGGTCGCGGGCAAAGACCTGGCGCGAGAGATAGCCGCTGTCGGATGCTGCCGGAAACAGGAACGGGCTTTCGACGAAGGCGGGCACCCCGGCCCGGGCGGCAAGCCAGGCACGCATTGCGGTGCGCGCCTTGCCCGACAGCGGCACCATGCGCTCCTTGTCGCCCTTGCCGCGCACTATGAAGAAACGGTCGTCCCGCTGCGCCACCGTTACAGGCAAGCCGACAAGCTCGGAAACGCGCAGTCCGGTGGCGTAGAGCACTTCGACCAAGGCATGCAGGCGCAGCGCCGCCAGCCTGTCACCATGGCCGAGCGCGGCATCGCCGGCCTCGAGTGCTGCGCGGTCGATCAGGCGGCCGGTCTCGGCCTCGCTCATCGTCTTGGGCAGCGGGCGGCCCTTTTTCGGGCTGTCCAGCGTGCCGGTCGGGTCGTCGCCGCGCAGACCCTCGGCATAGAGGAACTTGAAGAACTGACGGATCGCGGACAGTTTGCGCGCCTGCGATGTTGGCGCGAAGCCGCGCGCGGCGATCTCGTCGAGATAGGCGCGGATATCGGCCGCGGCCGCACCGGCGAGCCCGCCATCGATTTCGGTCGAAGCGTCCTCGAGGTCGCGGCGGTAGGAGGAAAGCGTATTCTCGGCAGCGCCGCGCTCGGCGCTCATCATTTCCAGGAAGGCTTCGATGCGGGCGGCGCTGTTCATTTCCTTCAGGCGGTTCCGAGATCGGTTTCTTCTTGGAGCTCAGTTTTTCCTGGAGCTCAGTTTTTCCGGGGATTCAGCTTTTCCTGGGGGATGCGCACGCTCATCTCCGCTTTTTTCGGCTCGACGAACATCACAAGCGCGAACATCGTACCATAGGCAATGCCGGCCAGAATCGCGAGGGTCACGACAAAGCGAAACAATGTCGGCATCAATTTTCGCTCGTCTTCTTGTTCTGCGTTTCCAAACCCTGTGCCCTTATGGGACGCCAATCCGGCCAATTCAAGAACAAGCGGAGGCCTGTTCGCAACTTCTGATGCGTCCGTCTGCCCATATCGGGCTCAGGGCACTCGGCGCTTGACGCAAACCGGCTTTTCATGTCGATACGCCGGCAAAGAGGGCCCAAGAAACGCCGATGAACGCACAGGCAAATCCTCCAGGCGAGACCCATGCCGCGCTGCTTGGCCAGTTGGGCAACCGGTCCATCGTGTTTGTCGGGCTGATGGGCGCCGGCAAGACGGCGATCGGCCGCAAGGTGGCGACGATGCTGGCGTTGCCGTTCATGGACAGCGACCATGAGATCGAAAGCGTTTCGCGCATGACCGTCCCTGAACTATTCGAGCGCTACGGCGAGACCGAGTTCAGGGCCCTGGAGCAGCGTGTCATCCTGCGCGTGCTGGAGAACGGCCCGCAGGTTCTGTCCACCGGTGGCGGCGCCTACATGAACGCGCAGACGCGCGAGGCCATCGCCGCCCGTGGCGTGTCGGTGTGGCTGAAAGCGGAGCTCGACCTTCTGATGGACCGTGTTTCCAAGAAGCAGAACCGGCCGCTCCTGAAAAGCGCCGATCCGCGCGCCGTGCTGGAGCGACTGATGGGGGAGCGCTATCCGGTCTATGCGACATCGGATGTCACCGTGCCCACCCGCGACGACCGCAAGGAGGTCATCGCGGCCGAGGTGGTGGAGGCGCTGTGCCGGCATTTCGGCATCGATGCGATCGTCGCGACGGGCGAGGTCGAATCATGAGCGCGGATCAGCCAGTCACCGTCGAAGTCGGGCTCGGCGACCGGGCCTACGACATATTGATCGGCTCCGGCCTGCTTTCGCGCGCCGGCACCGAGATCGCGCGCCGCCTGCCGGGCACGCGCGCCGCTGTCGTTACCGACGAGAATGTCGCCGCCGCGCATCTCGATACGCTGAAGGCCGGGCTCGAGAAGGGCGGCATCCAGCCCGTTGTCATCACGATGCCGCCCGGCGAGAAGACCAAGAGCTTCGCCCATCTCGAGGAGGTGGTCGATGGCGTTCTGGCCGCCAGGCTGGAGCGCGGCGACGTGGTCGTCGCGCTTGGCGGCGGCGTCATCGGCGATCTCACCGGTTTTGCCGCCGGCATTGTGCGGCGCGGCATGAATTTCGTGCAGATCCCGACCTCGCTGCTGGCGCAGGTCGATTCCTCGGTCGGCGGCAAGACCGGCATCAACAGCCCGCGCGGCAAGAATCTTGTCGGCGTCTTCCTCCAGCCCAAGCTGGTGCTGGCCGACACCGAAACGCTCGACACGCTGCCGGTCCGCGAATTCCGCGCCGGCTATGCCGAGCTTGCCAAATACGGGCTGATCGACCGGCCGGAATTCTTCGCCTGGCTGGAAGCGAACTGGGCCAAGGTGTTCGCCGGCGGTCCGGAGAGGGCGCAGGCGATTGCCGAGGCCTGCCGCGCCAAGGCCGATGTCGTCGCCCGCGACGAGTTCGAGACCGGTGACCGGGCGCTGCTCAACCTCGGCCACACGTTCGGCCATGCGCTGGAGGCCGCCACGCAGTATGACGGAACCCGCCTTGTCCATGGTGAAGGCGTCGCCATTGGCATGGCGCTGGCGCATCGGTTCTCGTCGCGGCTCAACCTGGCGAGCCCCGATGACGCGGCGCGCGTCGAGACGCATCTGCGCGCCGTCGGCCTGCCGTGGCGGATGGCCGACATTCCGGGCGACTTGCCCAATGCCGAGGCGCTGCTTGCCTTCATCACCCAGGACAAGAAGGTGTCGCGGGGCGCGCTAACCTTCATCCTGACGCGCGGCATCGGCCAGGCCTTCATCGCCAAGGACGTGCCGGCTTCGGAAGTGCTGTCATTCCTCAGGGAAAACCATCCGGTCAGCAGGAAGGCCGGCTGAGATGGAGACCGGCTGGATCGTTGCCGCTGTCCTTGCCGTCCTCGTCCTGTTGGCCCTTGCGTTGCGCAAGAGCCTGCTGGCCGTGCTCGGCTATGAGTTGTCGCGCATCGAGCCGCAGCGCTCGAGTGAGGCCGAATTGCGCGGCGCGGTCGATGATTTCCGCCGCGACGGCCAGGTTGTGCGCGAGGATCGCGACCGCGTGGGCGGCCTGTTCGATCTCGCAGAGCTCGAAGTCTCCGACATCATGGTGCATCGCACCAACATGCGCTCGGTCAATGCCGACAATGCGCCGGAAGCGGTGGTGCGCGAGATCCTGCAAAGCCCGCACACCCGCATGCCTTTGTGGAAAGGCTCGCTCGACAACATTGTAGGTGTGCTGCACGCCAAGGATCTGCTGCGTGCGCTGAACGAAGTCGGCAATGATTTTTCGCAAATCGACGTGATGAAGATCGCCTCGAAACCGTGGTTCGTGCCCGACACCACGACCTTGCAGGAACAGCTCAACGCCTTCCTGCGCCGCAAGGCGCATTTCGCCGTCGTCGTCGACGAGTATGGCGAGGTCGAGGGACTGGTGACGCTGGAAGATATCATCGAGGAGATCGTCGGCGAGATCGCCGACGAGCACGATGTCGACATCCAGGGTGTCAAGCAGGAGGCCGACGGCTCGGTCGTCGTCGACGGCACGGTGCCGATCCGCGACCTTAACCGGGCGCTCGACTGGAACCTGCCGGACGAGGAGGCGACCACGATTGCCGGCCTAGTCATCCACGAGACGCAATCTATCCCCGAGGAAAAGCAGGCTTTCACCTTCCACGGCAAGCGCTTCATCGTCATGAAGCGCGACAAGAACCGGATCGCAAGGCTCAGAATCAGACCCGCGGCCGACGCTTAGACCAGGATTGTCGGATTAGGATCATGCTTACGCTCAGCAGTCCTTGGTCCAGCGTTCGCTGAGCGTCGCCCCCGTTTCGGCGTCGATCGCCACCAGGCTGACTTCGTAACCCCAGAGATTTCGGATGTGGCGAAGGGTTGCGTCGCGGCTTTCATTCTCGAGCATGATGCCATTCTTCACCTTGTGCTGCAGCCGCAAATGCCTGTCCCCGAGCAGGGCCACGTCCACGACCTGGATATCCGGCCGGCTTGCACCCAAATCATAGCTCTGGGCCAGCGCGGCCCTTATCCTGTTGTAGCCGCGCTCGTTGTGGATCGAAGCGACCTCGTAGTGCGGTTGGTCGGCTCCGTCGCCCAGCACGAAGAACCGCCATTTCCGGATCAGGGTCGGACTGAGATATTGGCGGATGAAGGATTCGTCGCGGTGATTGGCCCAGGCGTCGAGCAAGGTTTCAAGCCAGTCGCCACGGCCGGCAATGTCGGGGAACCAATCGCGATCCTCCGCTGTGGGTTCGGTCGAGATGCGCTGGATGTCCTGCATCATGTCCAGACCCAGAGCATAGGGATTAATGCCGGAAAACCGCGGGTCGTCGAAGGACGGCTGGAAGATCACATTCGAATGGTTGCGCAGGATTTCGAGCATGGCGCCTTCGCTGATGCGGCCACGGTCGAAAAGCGTGTTCATGAGCGTGTAGTGCACGAAGGTGGCGCAACCCTCGTTCATCACCTGGGTTTGCCGCTGCGGATAAAAATACTGGGCAATGACGCGGACGATCCTGACAATCTCACGCTGCCAGGGCTCAAGGACAAGGCTGGTTTTCTCAAGGAAATAAAGCAGGTTTTCCTCCGGCAGATGGAGCGATTTCTTCCGCTCCGACACGCCGTCTTCGCTGGTTTCGGTCTTGTCGTCCTCTTGCGAAGGAGGCAGCGTACGCCACAAATCGTTGTAGGAGCGTTCCTCGTATTCGAGGCGCTCTCGAAGCTCTTCGCGCTGCTGTTCCCCTGACGGCTTCGGTGGCCGATGATATCGGAAGACGCCCTGGTCCATCAACGCGTGGGCGGAATCGAGGATCGCCTCCACGGCGGCGAGGCCATGTCGTTCCTCGCATCGGGAGATATAGCTCTTGGCGAAGTTCAGATAGCTCAGAATCCCCCCTGCGTCCGTCCATTGCCGGAAGAGATGATTGTTCTTGAAGAAGTGATTGTGTCCAAGCGCGGCATGGGCCGTCACCAGGGCCTGCAACGCCATGGTGTTTTCCTCCATGAGGTAGACGATGCAGGGATTCGAGTTGATGACCAATTCATAGGCCAGCCCACGTCTGCCTTTGCGGTAGAGAAGCTCGTTGTAGAGGAAATGCTTGCCGAACGACCAATGCTGATACATCAGCGGCATACCTACCGAGGAATAGGCGTCGAGCATCTGCTCGGAGGAAATGACCTCCATCTGCACGGGGTAAACGTCTAGGCGAAGCTCTTCCATCCCAAGCGCTTCGATCTCGTCGTAGACCCGCGACAGTTTCTTGAAGTCCCAGTCCGCCCCGGAAAAGAGCAATTCGGATTTGCGCGCTGGAGTGCCCATCCGCCTTGTCCTCATGCGCTTTTGCGCAGTGCCGGCTGCCTGGCGAAGAGTTCACGAAAGACCGGATAGATATCGGCTGGAGCAGCAATGCGCTTCATCTGGAAATTTGGCCATTTTCCATCGACAGTGCTGTAGGCGCGCCAGAGCGAGGTCCCGTTTTCGGTCGAACCGAAAATATGGCTCTCGCGTTCGTCGATGATCTCCACATAGGCGAAATACTGGCACAGGCGCATGAGCTTGCCGCCGAGAAGCTCTATGCAGCGCTCGGAGTCGGTGGCGAAATTGTCGCCGTCGGACGCCTGGGCTGCATAGATGTTCCACTCCTTGGCCGGGTAGCGCTGTTCGATGATGCGATGCATTTCCTCAAGTGCCGTGGAAACGACGGTGCCGCCGCTCTGGGTGTGATAGAAGAACGTCTGTTCGTCCACCTCCTGGGCCTCATGAGTGTGTCGAATGAACACGATGTCCGTCCTCTCATAACGGCGCGTCAGGAACAGGTGCAGCAGCACGAAGAAGCGTTTGGCCAGATCTTTTTCGCGCTCTCCCATGGACCCGGACACATCCATCAAGCAAAACATGACGGCGCTGGCATTGGGCTGTGGCCGCGGGTCGAAACGATTGAAGCGGATGTCGACCGGATCGACATAGGCAACTCGCCTGCGGCGACGTTCCAGCCGGTCGAATTCCTCGCGCAAGGCCGCGATCCGCTCGCGCCTTGCCGTGTCGGGCGGTTGTGCTTCCAGTATGGCGATCTGCATGGCGATCGCGTCCAACTGCGCCTGTTTGGGACGCCGAAGCGCGATGCGGCGGCCATGGCTGTTGCGCATGGTGCGACCGACATTGATGTTGGTCGGCGAGCCGCTGGACGCGAAGCCCGCCCGCTTCGGCTTGAACGTGAGTATCTGCTTGAGATTGAGCTTGACCAGATCTGGCAGTTCCAGATCCTCGAAGAAGAGGTCGAGAACCTCCTCGCGCGACAGCACGAAACGAAAATCGTCTTCGGATTCCTTGTTTCCGGGAGCGGAGGAGCCCATGCCTCCCCGCCCGGGCTTGGGGATCAGATCCCCGGAAATGTAAGTCCTGTTTCCGGGCAGGACGTGCTGGCGTCGGCCGCTGTTTCCGGCATCGCTGAACACCGGCTCGCTGGTGTCCTTATGCGGCATGGGCACGGCATGCTCGCGGCCGACCTCAGCGATGCGGCCCTCGCGGACCTTGTCGCGGATGCTTCGCTTGAGTTCCTCGCGCGCGCGCTTGAGGAAGCGCTGGCGATTGCCCAGGCTCTTGTCCTTCGGATTCAGGCGGCGGTCGATGAAGATCGGCATGGAAGCGTTCGGGCTTGCCTCAACCCGCCTTGTTCACGCGCATGTACCAGTCGACAAGCCGGCGCACCTGCCGCTCCGTATAGCCGCGTTCCACCATGCGCTGCACGAATTCATTGTGGCGCTTTTCCGTGACACTGTCCTGCTTGGAGCCGAAGCTGATCACCGGCAGCAGGTCCTCGACCTGGCCGAACATGCGCTTTTCGATGACTTCGCGCAGCTTTTCGTAGCTTGTCCAGGACGGGTTGCGGCCATGATTGCGCGCCCGTGCCCGTAGCGTGAACTTGACCACTTCGTTGCGGAAGTCCTTGGGATTGGCGATGCCGGCCGGCTTCTCGACCTGCGACAATTCCTTGTCCAGAATCTCACGGTTGAGGATCTGTCCCGTGTCGGGATCCTTGTAGTCCTGGTCCTCGATCCAGGCGTCGGCATAGGCGATGTAGCGGTCGAAAAGGTTCTGGCCATACTCGCTGTATGATTCCAGATAAGCCTTCTGGATTTCATGGCCGATGAACTCGGCATAGCGCGCCGCGAGTTCCGACTTGATGAATTCGAGATAGGCAGCTTCCGTCTCCTTCGGGAACTGCTCGCGCTTGATCGCCTCTTCAAGAATATACATCAGATGCACAGGGTCCGCCGCGACCTCGTTGGTGTCGTAGTTGAAAGTCTGCGACAGTATCTTGAAGGCAAAACGTGTGCTTACGCCGGTCATGCCCTCGTCGACCCCTGCGGCGTCGCGATATTCCTGAACCGACTTGGCCCTGGGATCGACCTCCTTGAGGTTTTCGCCGTCATAGGCGCGCATCTTGGTGTAGAGCGGCGAATTTTCATGCGCCGCAAGACGGGTCGAGACCGTGAACCGGCTGAGAATGTCCAGCACCTCAGGCGCGCAGGGGCTGCCAGCCAGTTCGCTCTCGCGCAACAGCTTCTCGTAGATATGCCGTTCTTCGGTGATGCGCAGGCAGTAAGGCACCTTGACCACCAGAATGCGGTCGAGAAACGCCTCGTTGTTCTTGTTGTTTTTGAACTGCTGCCACTCCGATTCGTTCGAATGGGCAATGATGATGCCCTGATAGGGGAAGGAGCCGAAATTCTCGGTGCCATTGTAGCTGCCTTCCTGGGTCGCGGTGAGCAGCGGATGCAGGACCTTGATGGGCGCCTTGAACATCTCGACGAATTCGAGCAGGCCTTGCGTGGTCCGGTTCAGGCCGCCGCTGTAGGAATAGGCGTCCGGATCGGACTGGCTGAAATTTTCCAACTGTCTGATGTCGACCTTGCCGACCAGAGCCGAGACGTCCTGGTTGTTCTCGTCGCCGGGCTCGGTCTTGGCGATCGCGATCTGGCGCAGCCTCGACGGCATCAGCTTGACGACGCTGAATTTGGAAATGTCACCGGACAGTTCGTCCAGCCGCTTGGCCGCCCAAGGCGAGATAAGTCCGTTGAGGCGGCGCCGGGCTATCCCGTATTTATCCTCCAGCAGGTCGCCCATGCGATCAGGATGGAAAAGGCCAAGCGGGGATTCGAAAATCGGACTGATCTGGTTGCCGACCTTGAGCGTGTAGATCGGTCGCTCTTCCATCAGTTTCTTCAGCCTTTCGGCAAGAGAGGATTTGCCGCCGCCGACAGGGCCGAGAAGGTAAAGGATCTGCTTGCGCTCCTCCAGTCCCTGGGAGGCATAGCGGAAATATCCGGCGATCCGCTCGATCGTATCTTCCATTCCATAGAAGTCGGAGAAGGAGGGATAGATCTTGACGGTGCGGTTGGAGAAGATGCGCCCGAGCCGCTCATCCTTGCTGGTATCGACGAGGTTCGGCTCGCCAATCGCCTCGACCATGCGCTCGGGGGCCGAGGCGTACATCGACTTGTCTTCGCGGCAGGCCAGGAGATATTGCTGGAGACTGATCTCCTCCTGAGCCGCCTTGGTATAAATCTCTGAGAACAGATTGAAGACGTCAGACTGGTTCTCACCCATGATGCTTACCCTCAGAGCCGTTTTTGGCTGTCGAACGGCCACTTACCTATTCAACTGTCGGAACGCATTGTTGTTCCCTTCACATCAACGGGAGTACGTGCACTGAACATGAAACCGGGGATGCTGCCCATGCGTTGGACGCTCGCCATGGAACAGGAGAGATGGCGGGAGCACAATGATTGACCGACGAAGATTTGTCCTGGCTTCGATGGCGACGATGCTGCCACGGCGCGGGTCGGCCGCCTTGCGCGGCCCGGTGCCAAGGACCTTCGACTACGGGCCGGCCAAGCTCGACATCTATGCGCCCGATGGCGCCAGGGGCTTGCCGGTCGTCTTTTTCGTCCATGGCGGCACCTGGCAGTTCGGCAAACGTACGCAGGTGAACGCCAAGCCGGCCTTCCTGCTCGCCAATGGGTTCTGCTTCGTCTCGATCGACTACCGCATGCTGCCGCAAGCCGATGTCGCGACCCAGGCCGGCGACGTCGAAAGGGCCTATGCCTATGTCAGGGCCAACATCGCCCGGTTTGGCGGCGATCCCAGCCGTATTGTCGGCATGGGTCATTCGGCCGGCTGCCATCTGATTGCGTTGACCGGCATGCGCGGCGGATTGCCTGGCGTGGCGGCGCTCATCCTCGACGACACCAGGGCCTATGATCTTGCGGCGCTCCAGAAAAACGGCGGCATGGTGCGGGCCTATGCCCGGGTCTTTTCCGATCCTTCGCAATGGGCGGCATTGTCGCCGGCCAGCTATATCGATGGCCGCAAGCATCCGCCGACCTTCATCGCCTATTCCCGCGCCGAGGGTCGTCGCCAGGACTCCAAGGCTTTCGCCGAGCGCCTGCGCGCCACGGGCACGCAAGTGACGCTGTTCGACGGCAGCGCCTATACGCATATGTCGATCAACCGCGATTTCGGCGAAGACGGCGACGCGTTGACCGCCGCCGCGCTGGCGTTCCTGAAATCGACGGTCGGCTGATCCCTGCCGATTTCCGTCCGCCCCCCCTGTCACTGGATCATGCCAAAAGCGGCGGCGGGATATTGCCGCGCGGACGTCCGTGGGTGCAATTGCGCTATCTGTTTGTCTTGACGCAACTCCGGACGGAAAACCGCTTCACGCTTTTCCCGGAATTGCTCCTCGATCGTGAGCGGGAGAAAATTGCATGAACGGTGCCGATGTCCTGTGCGATGTGCTGCTGGCCAATGATGTGACGGTCTGCTTCGCCAATCCCGGCACCTCCGAGATGCATTTTGTGGCCGCGCTCGACCGCAAGCCTGAAATGCGCTGCGTGCTCGGCCTGTTCGAGGGCGTCGTGACCGGTGCCGCCGACGGCTATGCGCGCATGACCGATCGTCCCGCCGCGACGCTGCTGCACACCGGCCCGGGTCTCGCCAATGGGCTGGCCAATATGCACAATGCCCGGCGTGCGTTCAGCCCGATGATCAACATCGTCGGTGACCATGCCTCCTATCACCTGCCGCTCGACGCACCGCTCACCAGTGATATCGAAGGCCTTGCGGCGCCGATGTCCAAATGGGTTCGCCGCATCGAGGGGCCGGCCGATGTTCAGCCGGCGACGGAGGCGGCCTTTCGCGCCTCGCTCACGCCGCCGGGCGTCACGACGCTGATCCTGCCGGCTGATGCTGCCTGGGGCGACGCTGCGATGGCCTCGTCGGGCAAGGTCGTCCTTCCGCCGCCGCCTGCCGTCGGCATGGACGCCGTGCGCAAGGTCGCCGCTGCGATCCGGAGCGCTCCAGGCCGCGTCGGCATGGTCGTTCGCGGGCGGGCCGCACGGGCCGATGGGCTCGAGATCGCCGGCCAGATATCAGCCGCCAGCGATGTCCGTCTGTTCAGCGAGGTGCTGATCGCGCGGATGCAACGTGGGCGCGGGCGCGTGGCGCCGACACGCATTCCTTATCCAATCGATGCGGCGACGGGGTTGCTCAGGGATATCGACGTGCTGGTGCTGGTCGGCGCGCGAGAGCCGGTCGCCTTCTTCGCCTATCCGGGAAAACCCGGACGGCTTGTCAGGGAAGACTGCCAGGTGATGACACTCGCCGCCCATGGCGATGACCTGCACGCGGCGCTGGAGGCGCTCCGCGATGAGCTCGGTGTCAAGCCGTCGCGGCAGATGATGTCCGCGACCGCCCTTCCAGAGGAGGCAACCCCGAGCGGCAACCTGACGGACGATGCCATCGCGCTGTCGGTGGCGCGCAAGCTGCCGGACAACGCGATCGTCTGCGATGAGGCGGTTACCTCGGCGCGCCGTTTCTTCGCGCTGTCGGCATTCGCGGCGCCACACGATTACATGATGGGCACGGGCGGATCGATCGGCGGCGGCATTCCGATGGCGACCGGGGCGGCAATCGCCTGTCCCGACCGCAAGGTGATCAATCTCGAAGCCGATGGCAGCGGCATGTATACGGTGCAGGGCCTGTGGACGCAGGCGCGGGAAAATCTCGACGTGGTAACGATCGTCTTTTCGAACCGGACCTACGCAATTCTGCATGGCGAGATGCGCAATGTCGGCGTGAATGCCATCGGCGAGAATGCCAGGCGCATGCTCGACCTCGACCAGCCCGCGCTGGACTGGGTTTCGCTGGCCAAAGGTATGGGCGTGGAGGCGGCGCGCGCCGACACATGCGAGCGGTTCGATGCGCTCCTGGACAGCGCCTTGTCTCGGCGCGGTCCGTTCCTCATCGAAGCGCTGATCTGACCGTTTGCGAAAGGCGAGCCGTAGGTCGCCGGCTGAACGACCTACCAGCGGGTCTTTTCGCCGGGAGCCGCCGGTTCAATCGCCAGCGCATGCACACCGGCCTTCAATTCGTCGGCAAGCAGTTCGTTGACGGCGCGGTGGCGGTCGATGCGGCTCATGCCGGCAAAGGCGGACGCGACGACGCGGACGCGAAAATGCGTCTCGCCGGTACCGTCATAGGCACCGTGATGGTCGGAGCCATGATGGTGATGGCCGGCATGGAGGTGGCTTTCGTTGATGATGATCAGCCGCTCGGGCGAAAATGCCTTGTTGAGCTTGTCTTCCATGATCGCCTGTATGGACATCGCCATCTCCCTTCACCACATATGGCTGGTGCGTCAGCCTGGGGCCGCTGCAACGCTTCAACAAATAGATCGTTCGAACAAAATGGATCGTTCGTCCGCTTTTAAGCCGCGATTCAGCGGTTAGGGCGATGATCGCGAAAATGTCAATTCTTGTTTCGCATCTGCGAACGCCCCATAAATGGGTGAGATGAAGCCGTATCCCAAATATTTCGAGAAGATTCGCATCCGCCCGGAGAAGGACGCGGAGGTGAAGTCGCACTCGCCGATCTGCCAATGGGATGGCTGCAAGGAGCCGGGTACCCATCGCGCGCCGGTCGGGCGCATGAAGGAGGGCGAGTATTTCCGCTTCTGCTTCGACCATGTGCGCGAGTACAACAAGGGCTTCAACTACTTCTCCGGTGTGCCGGACACCGAGGTGGCGCGCTTCCAGAAGGAGGCGATGACCGGCCACCGGCCTACCTGGAAGATGGGCATCAACGGCGCCTCGACGCGTTCGTCGCCCGATATGGCGCAGATGCGCTCCGGCCGCGCCGGCTACTACAACCGCATGCGCGACCCGTTCGACCTGTTCAAGGGACCGAAGGACCCGCGCGAGGCGCGCGAGCGCAAGGCCAAGCCGCTTGAGGCCAAGGCGCTGGAAACGCTTGGCCTTGATACAAAGGCGACTGGCAAGGATATCAAGGCGCGCTATAAGGAACTGGTGAAGCGTCACCATCCGGATGCGAATGGCGGCGACAGAGGTTCGGAAGACCGGTTCCGCGATGTGCTGCAAGCCTATCGCGTGCTCAAACAGGCGGGCCTGTGCTGAGCGACCCTATGGTTTGTGTCGTTTTCCAACTTTCATAAGGGTGGAAAAGGCTCTAAGACCGCCCCCGAACAAAATCGATTGCCGGCGAAACGGGACGTTTCGCCCGTGGGAGACGTTGAGAGATATGAACAAGGTCGATCGCGACATTGCCAACCTGCCCGACACGACGGTGTCGGTGAAGGAGAAATTCGGCTTCGACTCCAAGATGGTGGTACCGGCCTATTCGGTCACCAGCGAGCATGTGCCCGATGTCGATCCCGACTATCTGTTCGACAAGGCGACGACGTTGGCGATCCTCGCCGGCTTTGCCTATAACCGCCGCGTCATGGTCTCGGGCTATCACGGCACCGGCAAGTCGACCCATATCGAGCAGGTCGCGGCGCGCCTCAACTGGCCCTGCGTGCGCGTCAACCTCGACAGCCACGTCAGCCGTATCGATCTTGTCGGCAAGGACGCGATCGTCGTCAAGGACGGGCTGCAGGTCACCGAGTTCCGCGACGGCATCCTGCCCTGGGCCTATCAGCACAATGTCGCGCTCTGCTTCGACGAATATGACGCCGGCCGTCCGGACGTGATGTTCGTCATCCAGCGCGTGCTGGAATCGTCGGGCCGGCTGACGCTGCTCGACCAGAGCCGGGTCATCCGTCCCCATCCGGCGTTCCGGCTGTTTTCGACCGCCAATACGGTCGGCCTAGGCGACACCACCGGCCTCTATCACGGCACGCAGCAGATCAACCAGGCACAGATGGACCGTTGGTCGATCGTCACCACGCTCAACTACCTGCCGCACGACAATGAAGTGAACATCGTGCTGGCCAAGGCCAAGCACTATCGCGACGGCAAGGGCAAGGACATCGTCAACAAGATGGTGCGCGTCGCCGACATGACGCGCTCGGCCTTCATCAATGGCGATTTGTCGACCGTGATGAGCCCGCGCACCGTGATCACCTGGGCCGAAAATGCCGAGATCTTCGGCAATATCGGCATGGCGTTCCGGTTGACCTTCCTCAACAAGTGCGATGAGCTCGAGCGCTCGGTGGTTGCCGAGTTCTACCAGCGCGCCTTTGGCGAGGATCTACCGGAGAGCGCCGCCAACGTGGTGCTGGGCTAAGCAGAGCCTCGATGGCGGGTCCAGGCGACAACACGCGCAACAAGTCGAAGACGGGGTCTGAAGCCGACAGCTTCAAGCGCGCCGTCACCGTCTGCATGCGCGCCATTGCCGGCGACAAGGACATGGAAGTCGGCTTCGCCAAGGACAGGCCGGCGCTGGCCGGCAGCCGCGCGCGTTTGCCAGAGCTGCCGAAGAAGGCGTCAAAGACCGATATCGCCATCACCCGCGGGCTCGGTGATTCCATGGCGCTGAAGCGCGCCTGCCATGATGTCCGCATCCACACCAAGCTGGCGCCGGAAGGCAAGGCAGCCCGTGCCGTCTATGACGCGGTCGAACAGGCCCGCGTCGAGGCGATCGGCAGCCGCGCCATGCAGGGCGTCGCCGACAATATCGGCTCAATGTTGGAAGACAAATACGCCAAGGCCAACCTCGTCGACGTCAAGGACAAGGCCGACGCGCCGATCGAGGAAGCGCTCGCGCTCATGGTGCGCGAGAAGCTGACCGGCCGCGCCATTCCGAAGAGCGGCGAGCGGCTGGTCGAACTCTGGCGGCCCTGGGTCGAGGAGAAGGCAAGCGCCGATCTCGACGGGCTTTCGGCCAAGCTCGACGACCAGCAGGCCTTTGCCCGCGTCGTGCGCGACATGCTCGCCTCCATGGAAATGGCGGAGGAACTCGGCGACGACCAGGAGACGGAAGACTCCGAGGACAATGACGACAACCAGCCGCAAGGCGAGGAGCAGAGCGAGGAGGGCGGCGAGGACGATTCCGGCTCCGAGCAGTCGCAATCCGAGGACGCCGAGGCGTCCGCCGACGACGAGCAGTCGGCAGAGACGGAAGCCTCCGATGCCACCGCCGACGATCTGTCGGACGATGACGATGCCGATGCCGAGACGCCTGGCGAGGCGCGGCGCAACGACAATCCCTTCACCAACCTGCCGAAGGAAATAGACTACAAGGTCTTCACCACCGCTTTCGACGAGACGGTCGGCGCCGAGGAGCTTTGCGAAGAGGAAGAGCTCGACCGGTTGCGCGCATTCCTCGACAAGCAGCTCGCCAATCTGTCCGGCGTCGTCGGCCGGCTCGCCAACCGCCTGCAACGCCGCCTGATGGCGCAGCAGAACCGGTCGTGGGATTTCGACCTGGAAGAAGGCTATCTCGACCCGGCGCGGCTGGTGCGCATCGTCATCGATCCGATGCAGCCGCTGTCCTTCAAGCAGGAGCGCGACACCAAGTTCCGCGACACGGTGGTGACGCTGGTGCTCGACAATTCGGGGTCCATGCGCGGCCGGCCGATCACTGTCGCCGCGACCTGCGCCGACATCCTGGCGCGCACGCTGGAACGTTGCGGCGTCTCGGTCGAGATCCTCGGCTTCACCACAAGGGCCTGGAAGGGCGGACAGGCGCGCGAGAAATGGCTGAAGGACGGCAAGCCCCCCAACCCGGGCCGGCTTAACGATCTGCGCCACATCATCTACAAATCCGCCGACCATCCGTGGCGGCGGGCGCGGCGCAATCTCGGCCTGATGATGCGCGAAGGCCTGCTCAAGGAAAACATCGACGGCGAGGCGCTGCTGTGGGCACACAACCGCCTGATCGCCCGGCCCGAACAGCGCAAGATCCTGATGATGATCTCGGATGGCGCGCCGGTCGACGATTCGACGCTGTCGGTCAATCCGGGCAATTATCTCGAACGCCATCTGCGCGCCGTCATTGAACTGATCGAGACGCGCTCCCCGGTGGAGCTTTTGGCCATCGGCATCGGCCATGACGTCACGCGCTATTACAGGCGCGCCGTCACCATCGTCGATGCCGAGGAACTCGCCGGCGCCATGACCGAGCAACTGGCCTCGCTGTTTGCCGAGGAAAGCGCGCGCGACACGCGGCGCGGCGGCATCCGGCGCGCCGGATGATCCTTTCGCAGGGCGGCTTTCGGCAAACGGTTTTCGCCGCTTGCGCGCTCGCCAGTGTGGTCTTTTCGCCGGCCAATGCCAGCGGGCCGGCTTCGGTCGAGGTCTCGGCAAGACCAATAAGCCAGTTCAGAATAGGACATGACGAGAAACAGTTCGGTCCGCTCGAATTCGTCGGCGGACTGGAGATGACCTCGCCATCGCGCGATTTCGGAGGGCTGTCGGCTCTTCGTTTCCTGAAAGCGGGCGGCGATTTCATCGGCGTGGCCGATACCGGCTACTGGTTCTTCGGTACGGTGGCCCGCGACGCCGACAGGCGGCCCGTGGGCATCCAGAACTTCCGCATGCAGCAGATGGTCGACCAGAACGGCCAGCCTGTCGACGAGAAATCGGAAGTCGATGCCGAAGGTCTCGCGGTCAAGGACGGCGTCGCTACGGTCGGTTTCGAGCGCAATCACCGGATCGCCCAGTTCAACGTCGATCCCAGCAATATGAAGGCGTCATTCAAACAGCTGGACTTCCTGGTTCCGGTGCAGGAGTTGCGGCAGAACCGCGGCTTCGAGACCGTCACCCATGCCAATGCCGGCGGTCGGCATCAAGGCAGTCTGGTCGTGGTCTCGGAAAAGAGCCTCGACAAGGCAGGCAATATCTATGCCGCCATCATCGAAGGACCGCTCAAAGGCGTCTTCACCGTCACGCGCAATGGTGATTTCGACATCACCGATGGCGCCTTCCTGCCGGATGGCGACCTTTTGCTGCTGGAGCGCAGTTTCACGATGGAGGGCGGCCTCAGGATGCATCTGCGACGCATCCACGGCGAGAGCGTCGAGAAGGGTGCCGTCGCCGACGGGCCGGTGCTGCTGGAGGCCGACATGGGCTACCAGATCGACAATATGGAAGGGCTCGATGTCTGGACCCGCGATGACGGCGCGTTGATGGTGTCGCTGATCTCCGACGACAACCACTCGATCCTGCAGCGCAACCTCTACCTGGAATTCATCCTGTACCAGAATTGAGCGGCGCACCTTTCCTCTCCCCCGTCGATCTGGGGAGAGGTGTCGAGCGTAGCTCGACGGAGTGGGGAGCGACGGTTCATCAGAGAGTTACGGACGCGCCCTGTCAGGTCACTGCCCGTTGGTGGCTATCCAGATGACATGGCGCGCGCCGCGCTTCCCGTTGGCGCGCGTCTTGACCTCGTCGACGGCGAAGCCGGCCTGCTTCAGCCGGCGTGTGAAACCGCTGTCGGGGCCTTGCGACCAGACTGCCAGCACGCCGCCTGACTTGAGCGCCGCGCGTGCCGCTCCAAGGCCGGCCGCGCCATAGAGACTATCATTGCCCTTGTAGGCGATGCCTTCCGGGCCATTGTCGACATCGAGCAGGATGGCATCCCAGGCGCCGGATCGTATCTCCTGCCCGACATCGCACTCGCGGATGGTCACGCGGGGATCGTCGAGGCAGCCGGCGAAAATTCCTGCCATCGGGCCGCGCGCCCAGGCGACGACAGCCGGCACCAGCTCCGCGACGACGATTACGGCATCATCGGGCAGTTCGGCAAGCGCGGCGCGCAAGGTAAATCCCATGCCGAGCCCGCCGATCAGGATTCGCGGCCGCCGATGACCGGCAATCCTGGAGCAGGAGAGTTTTGCCAACGCCTCCTCGGAGCCGCTCAGCCGGCTGTTCATCAGCTCGTTGGTGCCGAGCATGATCGAGAATTCGGAACCGCGCCGTTTCAGCCGCAATTCCTGTCCGCCGTCCGGCGTTTTTGCCGAATCGAGCTGGACCCAGGGGATCACGGCCTAGACCACCGCGACGGCCGGCTGGCTCCAGCGGGCGGCGAGCAGCCGGTAGGGGATGAGCGCGACCACGGCGATGATCAGCTTCACGCTGAGGTCGCCGAGCGCCCAGGAAACCCAGCGCATGGCCTCGACATGGAAGACACCCATCAGCGGCGCCGTTTCGAGCGCAAAGCTGTCGTTGGGGCCGGTAAAAGCGAAAGCGGCCGAGAACGCGACGGTGAAGAAGACCATGGTGTCGAACACCGAGCCGACCAGCGTGCCGACGGTTGGCGCCCGCCACCAGCTCTGCCGGCGCAGCCGGTTGAACACAGTGACATCGAGCAATTGCGCGGACAGGAACGCCGCGCCCGAAGCCGCCGCGATGCGCACCAGCCGGTCGGCGGCGGTCTCGAATTCGATGAAGCCGTGGCGGAACAGGAAGGGCGGCACGAGGATGGAGCAGACCACCGCCGTCATGAAGCCGACAAAGACGATCCTGCGCGCCACGGCGGGTCCGTAGCGGCGGTTGGCAAGGTCGGTGACCAGGAAGGAGAAGGGATAGGTGAAAGCACCCCAGGTGAGCAGATCGGCCAGCGACAGGCCGCCGATCCGGCCCTGCATGGGGAACTGCACAAGGATGTTGGACGCCACGACGACAAGCGCCATGGCGGCCACGAAGGGCAGGTATCGCGAAAAGGAAGGCATTTTTTTATCCTGGGTAATGGAACCAGCGGAGCGTTTTGCCGAAAGACCGGATCACGCTCGCTTTGTTCGAGCATCGAATCCGTCAACCGCTTCGCGGTTGCGATCCGATGCTCAAGGCCAACGAGTGGTTGGCCGGGCGGTCGTCCCCCGCCTGAAAGACGAATTAAGCAGCAGCCTGCTCGGCGATCTTCTTGGCGATCTGCTTCTTCAAGAGGCGCGCGCGCTGCGAGAGTTCCTTGACGTCGGCCTTGGCCAGGAAGGCATCGAGGCCGCCGCGATGTTCGACCGAACGCAGCGCATTGGCCGAGATGCGCAGGCGCACATTCTGGTTCAGCGCTTCCGAGATCAGCGTCACGTTGACGAGGTTCGGTAGGAAGCGACGCTTGGTCTTGTTGTTGGCGTGGCTCACATTGTTGCCGGTCTGGACTGCCTTGGCAGTGAGTTCGCAGGTGCGGGACATGGTTTTAACCTTCAGTTCTCTCGTGACCTGCCAAACCTTTGTGCCCACGCCGGGTGGCGCGCGGTTCTGGTCAGGCGGCCTTATGGAAAAAGTTGGCGTTCCATAGTTGCATTTCGCCAATGCGTCAAGCTCCGGTCCTGCGCGCATGTAGCATGCATTTCACATTAAGGCCGGAATTCGTCCTATAAGCGGTCCCATAGGGACATGCCAAGCCGGAGTTGCCCGCCTCCGGCCGAAAAGATCGAGGACCGATCCCGCCATGCTTCGTTCGTCTTCCGCCCTTGCCGCCATGCTTGCCATCGCCTTGCCATCGGCTGCGTCCGCCGCTTCGCCGCAGTCTTTCAAGGGCGAGTACACGGTCTCGTTCCTCGGCCTGTCGATTGCGAAATCGACCTTTTCCAGCCGCTATGAGAACGGCGTCTATTCGATCAACGGCAGCGTCTCGGCGGCGGGTCTCGCCAGGCTGTTCGACGACACGCGCGGCACAATCTCGTCCAAAGGCACGATTTCAGGCCAGAAAATGGTGCCGCAGGCGTTTCGCGCCGACTACACCTCCGGCAAGAAGGCGTCCGCTATCGACATCCGCTTCGCCAATGGCAATGTGACCTCGACGCAGGTCATCCCGCCGCCGGGCAAGCGCGACCCCAACAACTGGGTGCCGCTCGGCGCCGGCGATCTGGCATCGGTGCTTGATCCGATGGCCGCGACCGTCATCCATGCCGACAGTCTCGACAAGGTCTGCGGCCGCACCGTGAGGCTTTACGACGGCGAGATGCGCGCCAACCTGACGCTGAGCTATGCTTCGAAAGGAACGATCTCGGTGCCGGGCTACAAGGGCGATACCGTCACCTGCCGAATGGGTTTCCAGCCGGTGGCAGGTTACCGCAAGGGGCGTAAGGCGCTCAACTATCTCAAGGATAAGAGCCGGATGATGGTGACGTTTGCGCCACTCGGCCAAACCGGGGTATATGCGCCGATCCACGCCACGGTTGGAACGCAGATCGGCACCTTGACCATCAGCGCCAGGCGTTTCGAAGCGGTACAATAGGCACGCTCTCAGGATAGAAGAGGGCGCGCCACGGGAGACGGAATGGCGCGCGCTACACTGATCGGCTTTTCGGCGGTCGCCATGTGGGCCCTGCTGGCACTGCTCACGGACGCGTCCGGCAAGGTGCCGCCGTTTCTTCTGTCGGCAATCACATTCTCCATCGGCACCGGGGTCGGGCTTGTCGCTCGGCTGTTCATGCCATCCGCCGACAAGAGCCGGAAGATCCCGCCGCAGGTCTGGCTGGTCGGCATTGCCGGCCTGTTCGGCTACCATTTTTTCTATTTCACGGCGCTGCGTAACGCGCCAGCGGTGGAGGCAAGCCTGATCGCCTATCTGTGGCCGCTGCTTATCGTGCTCGGTTCGGCGCTGATGCCGGGCGAGAAACTGGCCTGGAACCATGTCGTCGGCGCGTTTCTCGGTCTTGCCGGCACGGTGCTCATCGTCACCAAGGGCGGCGGCCTCGCCTTCGATGCGCGCTACAGCTTCGGCTATGCCATGGCCGCCGTCTGCGCGGTGCTGTGGTCGTCCTATTCGCTCCTGTCGCGGCGCTTTCCCTCGGTGCCGACCAGCATCGTCACCTGGTTCTGCGCGGCGACCGCCGTACTGTCGCTCGTCTGCCATCTGGCGCTGGAACAGACGGTGCTGCCTGATGGCGCCGGCCAGTGGCTGGCCGTTCTTGGGCTCGGCCTGATGCCGGTGGGCGCGGCCTTCTACGCCTGGGACATCGGCGTCAAGCGCGGCAACATCCAGGTGCTGGGTGCGGCAAGCTATGCGGCGCCGCTGCTGTCGACGCTGGTGCTGATCGCGGCCGGCGTCGCCGAGCCGTCGCTGCGCATCCTCGCCGCCTGCGTGCTCATCACCGGTGGCGCGGCCCTGGCGGCAAAATCGCTGTTCCTGCGCAAGCCGGCGGCGGCCGAGAGCGGAGCCAAGGCATCCGAGAGCGGAACCGGGGTATCCGAAGGCGGAGCCCGGGCATGACGATGCCGTTTGCCGGCGGCATCGACGCCAATGCCAATGCGACGCTGATCTTCTCACTGGTGGCGGCGGTGATCTACGCCTTCACATCAGGCACGTCGCCGACGCTCGCCCGCTCGGCGGCAAAGACGCTCGCCGTCGCCATGCTTGCCGTGCTCGCCGCAATGCAGGGCGGCCCGCTGATGCTGGTCGCCGCCCTTGCGCTCAGCGCGGTGGGCGATGCCTTCCTGTCGCGCGATGGCGAAAAGCCGTTTCTCGGCGGGTTGGCGAGTTTTCTCGTCGCCCACATCATCTACATCGTGCTGTTCCTGCGCAGCGGCGGCGGGCTGGATGTGCTTGGCGCCGAATCCTGGCGGGGCGCGACCGCACTGGCAATGGCGGTGTTCGCGATCGTCATGCTGGCCGCGCTCTGGCGCCGCGTCGGTCCCGGCCTGCGTCTTCCGATCGCCGTCTATGTCGTGGCAATCCTGGCGATGGGCATGGCGGCGCTGACGACAGGCAACGCCTGGGTGATTGGCGGCGCCGTGCTGTTCATGGCATCGGACGGGCTGCTCGCCACGGAAAAATTCCTGGTGGCGGCCGTCTCGCCGCATCGGGCGTGGATGCGTTTTGCGGTGTGGGCCTTGTACTATGCCGCCCAACTCGCAATCACACTCGGGTTCCTGCTGGGCTAAAGGCGCGTCGGCTGCCAGCCCGGTTCAGCCAGTTCGAAGGCGGCGAAATCAAAGCCCGGCGCGACCGTGCAGCCGACCAGGGTCCATTCGCCCAAGCTGCGCGCCGATTGCCACCAGCCCGCCGGCACGACGATCTGCGGCCGTTCGCCCGCCGCGAGGTCGATGCCGAGAACCTGCTCGATCAGGGCACTGCCTTCTTCCCACATCGACAATGCTAGCGGCGCACCGGCATGGAAATGCCAGACCTCGGCGGCGTCCTTGACCCGGTGCCAAGCCGAAACCTGACGCTGCTCCAGCAGGAAATAAATGGCGGTCGAATGGCCGCGCGTGCCGCCGGCTTCATCGCGAAAGGTCTGCGTATACCAGCCACCCTCGGGATGCGGCTTCAGTCCGAGCGTCGCGATGATTTCCGCTGAGCTGTTCATCGAAGGCTAAAGCGCGTCGCGTTGAAACGGATCGATGCGGCGCGTTTTAGGTCCTTGTTTTTTTAGTATGTCGTTTCCCAAAACCAGGTCACTTTTGGGCGGCATGCATAGCACGGCGCTCAGAAATTGTCCTTGCGCTTGCGGATCTCGGCGAACACCTCGGCATCTCCAGCCCTTTCCATACCGAGATGCTTGCGAATCGCCGGATCGTGCCAGCGCAGGAAAGGATTGGTCGACAATTCCTCGCCGATCGTGGTCGGCAGCGTCGGCTTGTTGTCGACGCGCAGCGCCTCGATCCTGGCGGCGCGCTCCTTCAAAGCCGAATTGGTCGGGTCGACGGTCAGCGCGAAACGGGCGTTGGCGAGCGTGTATTCGTGGCCGCAATAGATTGTTGTGGCAGCAGGAAGTGCGGCAAGTTTCTTTAGCGATTCGTACATTACCGGCGGCTTGCATTCGAACAACCGCCCGCAACCCAGCGCAAACAGCGTGT
This sequence comes from Mesorhizobium sp. B2-4-14, assembly GCF_006442155.1. Lineage (NCBI taxonomy): Bacteria > Pseudomonadati > Pseudomonadota > Alphaproteobacteria > Hyphomicrobiales > Phyllobacteriaceae > Mesorhizobium > Mesorhizobium sp. B2-4-14. The sequence continues at coordinate 40,997 of NZ_VFVA01000004.1, forward strand.
CGGCTGTGAACGCCACCGTCGATGCCGGCAGATAATAGGAGACGTGGCCGGCGGTGTGGCCGGGGGTGGCGATCACGTCGATGCGTTCATCGCCGAGATGAATCACGGAACCCTCTTCGACCGTTTCGTCGATGCCGGGAATCTTGGCTTTTTCCGCCTCCGGGCCGACGATGCGCAGCTTGAAGCGCTCCTTCAGCGCCAGATTGGCCTCGACGTGGTCGAGATGATGATGCGTGGTCAGGATCATGGTCGGCGTCCAGCCGGTGCGCTTGATCGCTGCCAGGATCGGCGCTTCTTCGGGCGCGTCGATGATCGCTGTCTGTCCGCTTTCGGGATCATGCACCAGAACGCCAAAATTGTCGGTGCGGCACATGAACTGTTCGATTTCGACCGCCATCGCATCTCTCCATTTTGTTGCCGCAGACATAGGGCGCCGGCGCGCCGATGTCATGTGGGAAGCACCGAACAAAATCCGCGATCCCAGACGCCTCGGGACCTTTTGTTGAATCCGGCCGATATCACGGCTACATCCCTGAAATGCATTCCGACATCGTCGATCTTCGCTCCTTCTATTCGACAACGCTCGGCCGGTTCGCCGAGCGCTCGATCACCATGGCGCTGTCGTCCATATGGGCCGCCGTGCCCAATGAACGGCTGGTCGGCCTCGGCTATACTTTGCCCTGGCTGGAGCGTTTCGGCGTCGATGCTGAACGGGTCTTCGCCTTCATGCCGGCGACGCAGGGCGCAGTGGTCTGGCCGGCGACGGGGCCGACGGCGACGGCCCTGGTCTTCGACGAGGAACTGCCGCTGGTCGATTCCTGCATCGACCGCATGCTGCTCGTCCATTCGCTCGAACATGTCGAAAATCCGCGCGAGACGCTGAATGAGATCTGGCGGGTGCTGTCGCCGGCCGGCCGCGTCGTCATCGTCGTACCCAACCGGCGCGGCGTCTGGGCGCGCTTCGAGCATACGCCGTTCGGCAATGGACGGCCTTTCTCACGCGGACAGCTGACGGAATTGCTGCGCGAGGCGAATTTCACGCCCGCGGCCTGGTCGGATGCGCTGTTCTTCCCGCCGTCGCGGCGGCACTTCATGATGCGCTTCCACAATGTGCTGGAGCGCGTCGGCCGGCGGCTGTGGCCGATCTTTTCCGGCGTCATCGTCGTCGAGGCGCAGAAGCGGCTCTATCAGGGTGTCCCGGTGGTCCAGCGCGCATCTCGCCGCGTCTTCGTGCCGGTGCTGTCGCCGCATGGTGCGACGCGGCTTGGCCGCCGGGCCGGCGCGGAGGGTGCAGCCTCGCCGGCTCGCCGGGTGAAACCCTCGTGATCATGGTAGAAACGCGCGCCGCGCGACCTTTCCCGGCCTATCTGTCGTGGTCAATGCGCAGCCTGGTTGATATTCGGATGCCTTCGGTTTTCTTCATCTGGTTTCAGCGTCGCTTCTGAACGCAAGGACATTGGGTATGGCTGATCAACCAGACAACGCTGTCCACTCCCGGCCGGTGGTTGCGGCCGTCGAAACCAGCAGCCTGCGAGACCAGGTGATGACGATCAAGCAGGCGCTGGTGGGATCGCCGGTTCGCAAGTGGCTGCTGTGGACTTCGGTCGGCATCATGGCCGTCATCATCGCGACGTCGGTTGGCCAGGTCCTGCTCAACCGCTGGAACCAGCCCTTCTACGACGCGCTGGCGCGCAGGGACATGGCGGCCTTTCTGCACCAGCTTCTTGTCTTCGCAATGATCGCTGGCGGACTTCTGGTGTTCAATATCGGCCAGACGTGGCTTAACCAGATGATCCGGCTGAGGCTGCGCGAGGCGTTGACGCTGGACCTGATCGATCAGTGGATGCGGCCGGCGCGCGCCTTCCGGCTGGCCAATGCCGGCGCCATCGGGGTCAATCCCGACCAGCGCATGCAGCAGGATGCGGCGCATCTTTCCGACCTGTCGACGGATCTCGGCGTCGGCCTGCTGCAGTCGCTCATCCTGCTCGTGTCTTTCGTTGGCGTGCTGTGGGAGCTATCTTCGGGCTTTGTGTTTCACGTCAACGGCTGGTCGCTGGCCATACCGGGCTACATGGTCTGGGCCGCGTTCCTCTATGCCGGCACCGCCTCCTGGCTGAGCTGGCTGGTCGGGCGACCGCTGATCCATCTCAACAGCGACCGGTACACAAGGGAAGCGGAGCTGCGCTCCTCGATGGTGCGAGTCAACGAGAATGTCGATGCCATTGCGCTGTACCATGGCGAGGCCGACGCCAAGCGGCGGCTCGAACTCGACCTTGGCACGGTGCTGGGCGCCATGCGGCGCATCTATACCGCCCAGATCAACCTGTCCTGGGTGACCGACACCTATGGCTGGATTACCTTGGTGGCGCCGATCCTCGTCGCCTCACCGGTATATTTTTCGGGCGATATCAGCTTCGGCGGGCTGATGATGGCGGTAGGCGCCTTCAACCAGGTCCACTCCTCATTGCGCTGGTTCATCAACAACATCGGCAGCATCGCGGATTGGCGCGCCACGCTGATGCGTGTCGCCGACTTCCGCATCGCGCTCGTCGAGACCGATGCGCTGCATGGCACGGAAAAACGCATCACCTTCAGTGAGAACGCGAATGGCAGCATGACTTTCGAGAATCTCCAGGTGGCCTCGCCGGAAGGATGCGCCAAGCTTGCCGACCAGCATGTCGAAATCCGTACCGGCGAACGTGTGATGATCACCGGCGAGCCGGGCGCCGGCAAGACGCTGTTCTTCCGTGCCATTGCCGGCCTGTGGCCTTGGGGAAGCGGGAAGATCGGCATGCCGGCGGGAGAAGCCCCCATCTTTGTGCCGCGCGTCCCGTATTTTCCGGCCGGCACGCTGCGCGAGGTCCTCGATCATCCGAACGGGGTTGCTCCGGCCAGCGATGCCGAAATTTCGGCGGTGCTTGCCGAAGTCGGTCTCGGACGACTGTCGTCTTCGCTGGATCGGTCGGCCCGCTGGGAGCGTGAGCTAGGCGATGACGAACAGCGTTCGCTTGCCTTCGCAAGGCTCGCCTTGCGCAAACCGAAATGGGTCATCATTGACGAAGCGATGGACGCGTTCGATGGCCCCACGCTGAGGCGGGTGTTGTCGGTGCTGGAAAAGCATTTGCCGGAAGCGGCCATCCTTAACATCGGGCGCGGCCAGCACAACAATCAGTTCTTTCCGCGCGGCTTGGCAATTGTGAAGGATTCCGGCGCGCCTGCGCTGAAGCCTGCCCGCGTCAGGGCTGGCGCCATCGAACCGCCGCCTGTCGCCACCCGCCGCAAGAAGTAGACTGCTTTCGGACCTTGACCGGTAGGTTCGCGGAGACGCCTTGTACATGTCGTTGCCCCAAAGTCCGCTGGTCGTTTTGGGCGAGAGGCAATCAGGCAGGTCGGGCGCCAAAGGTGTCGCGAAACTCGTTGTAGAGATCGCGGCGCCAGCGCCGGCCACAGACATAACCGTTGACTAGTTCCGGCAGCGAATAGCCAAGCGCCTTCGACGAGCGGTTGGCCATGTAGCCCTCGAATGCCTCCGGTATCCGGCCCCTGAGAATATCGGCAATGATCTGCCGCGAAACCATGTAGGGCGGGATATGCGGATAGGCGTGGGCGATATACGGATGCTTGTCCATCAGGTTCGCATAGGCTTCGACATAGCCGCCGCGACGGCGCGAAATCGAATTCTGCGAATTGTATTTCGTCCAGTCGATATCCCCGGACAATTGCGCGCCGCACCGCCGCGCCAAGCGCAGCAGCAACTCCCGGTCCTGCATCCTGGTGATGTCGCTGTCATAGCCGCCGATTGCCAGCAAGGCCTCGCGGCGGGCGGTTATCGCGGAACCGGCGAGGAAGATCGTCTGCGCCACGAGCGTCCGCTCGAGCATCATGGGGCTCACGAAGGCCTCGGGGTTGACGCAGTTGGTGGCGCGGCCGCTCTTCACGGAAACATATGAGCTGATCAGCACTTCGAGCGCCGGATCTTCATCGAATCGGGCCAGGGTGCGCGCAAGCCGATGCGGCAGGTAGACGTCGTCGGAATCAAGGAATGTCACCACCGGTGCCCGCGCACGCTCGATTCCAGCATTCCTCGGCGTTGGCGCCTCGCCATTTCGCGCCGACATAGATCAGCCGCGGATCGCTGATGCGGGCCAGCGCCTCCTCCGTGCCATCGGTGGAACTATCGTCGACGACGATATGCTCAAGCTTCGGCATGCTCTGGGAAAGCACGCTCTCCACGGCACGCAACACCGTGTCGCGCCGGTTGTGGGTCGGCGTGATGACCGTGATGAGGGGAGAGCACTCCATCTTCCCGGTCATGCCGCGTCAGCCGGTTCCAGCGCAAAAATGCGCGTCCTGTCTGTTCCTTCGATCTTCAGGATGGTCGAATGGATCGGATGTCCCCTTCCGTGACCTTCATCGTATTCGTTCGAAGGGTACAAAAACCAGCCGCCCATGTCACCCCATCGCACCGAGGCTCAACCCATGAGGAGTGATGAATTCCGTGCCGAGCGCTTCAAGTGCAACACCATCGCCGCCCGGCATGTTTGCGAACCGCCGATACGAAGATGTCGCTGCCTGTCGCGGATCGCCTCTATTCTCCATGACGTCAGAGGTAATCGCTTCGCCGTCGATGTTGGGGCAGATTGGTCCTTGCGAGGCCGGTCGCTGGCCTCGACCAGAGGGAGTTATGTCATGACCGCCTATGCTGTTGCCCATATGCGCCAAGTCAAGATGGGGCCGCAGATCGCCGAGTATCTGCACAGGATCGATGCCACGCTGGAGCCTTTCGGCGGCCGGTTCCTCATGCATGACGGCGATGTGGAGGTGGTCGAGAACGACTGGCCGGGCAACCTCATCATCATCGAGTTTCCCGACAGGCAACATGCGCGCGGCTGGTACGACTCGCCCGCCTACCAGGCGATACTGTCGCTGCGCACCAACAATTCTCAATCCGACGTGGTGTTCGCCAACGGCGTCGAACATCCGCACAGGGCCACGGATGTCCTGGGATAGGAACGATTGCGGTTGCTGTTTGGTGCCGTCGGTTTTGGGCGTGAATGCATTCATTCACCCGCAAAGTCGGGCAGAACTTCAATCTCGTCATGGACGAGACCCACGGCCAAGCTGAACTGGCCCCAAAATGCCAAACTGTAGAATGCCAGGCCGACAAGCAGAGACATTGGAATTTGCCAGACCGGCATTCCCGTCTGCCGGGCATGCCGTACGACGCGCCGTGCTGTACGCCACGACATGGTCAGCCACCGGCTGAGCGACTTTGCGATCCGGCGGCCACGATGGGAACTCCCCAGTTCTCTAAATTTCCGGTCGGCATCGCGGCCGGTCACCAATGCGCGCCAGCGGAAGAATCGCCAGCCGCGCGGCGGGTGATGATAGACGCGTGCATTGGCGCTGACGAGTTTGTGGCCGTCGCGCTCAAGCGCACGCATCAGGAGCGTACAGGAAACCTTGAAACCATTGTTTTCGGGAAAAATCCGGTCACGGCGAAAAGCCACGTTGTTGGCGTTTATCGCCCGTTTCAAAGCAAAACGCGTGTCCTTTTGCGCCATTGGGAAAAACCAGATCAGCGCAAACGTTCGCGACATGAAGTCGTCGTAGTAAAGGTAGGTGTAACCATTTACGGCGACGGTCGCTGGATCTTGAAATGGACCGAGCATGGCCGAGAGCCATCCAGATTCCACAACCGTATCGGAGTCTGTAAAAATGACGACATCGCTGTCGGTTGCTGGAATGCCGTTGTTCTTAAGATCGTAGTACCGTCGGCCTGGGCATGCGGCGAAGATCAAGTCGGCAACCTGCTCCAGCTGCGATGCCGCGGATGCGATATTGCTTCTCAGCAAAAGTGTGTCCGCATCGTCTCCGCCGTGGGAGAAAACGACCTGTGGCCTAGCAAAACCCAGCGAAGAAACAGCGCCGATTTCGCGCGCCAAGGCAGTCAGCCCGACGCTGACCTCTTCGAGATCGACCGACCTGGCGTTCTCCATTTCCAGGACCAGGCAATAGCTCAGGGAATTTAGCGGCACGTTCCAAGAGATCCCATTACAGCGTCAAGAATTCAAGCAACCTCTTAGGAGCACGAAGAAATCCAGATATCAACCATTATCGTTTCAGCAAAAATATTGCCTGCTGGCCGAAGAAATTCCAGAACCACCAGGGCATCGACAGGCCGATCCTCTGGCCGTTGGCGTCGAGCGCGGTTGCCTTTTCCACCGTCGCGCCGAGTTCCTCGCATAGATTGACGAAGTCACGGATGGTGCAGAAATGGATGTTGGGCGTGTCGTACCAGGAATAGGGCAGGTCCTTGGTCACCGGCATGCGGCCCTTGACGAACAGCGACAGGCGCACCCGCCAGTGGCCGAAATTGGGGAAGGAGACGATCGCCCGGTTGCCGATCCTGAGCAGTTCGTCGAGCACCAGCTTCGGGTTACGGGTGGCCTGCAACGTCTGCGACAGGACGACGAAATCAAAACCCTTGTCCGGGTAGAATTCGAGATCCTTGTCGGCATCGCCCTGGATGACGGAGAGGCCTCGCGCCACGCATTCGTTGACACCACGCTGCGACAGTTCCAGCCCGCGGCCGTCGATCTGTTTGGTGTCCTGCAGGAGTTCGAGCAGCGAGCCGTCGCCGGAGCCAACATCGAGCACCCGCGATTGCGGGGGAATGAGATTTGCGACGACCTCGAGGTCAACGCGCTGCGTACCGTTGACAGTCATGGATTGAGCCCCCTGGCGCGCGCCGCCGAGCCGATAAAGCCGTTGATGGCCGCGAACAGTTCCGGCTCGTCGAGCAGGAAGGCGTCATGGCCGCGATCGGTCTCGATCTCGACGAAGGACACCGAGGCGCCGGCGGCGTTGAGCGCATGCACGATGGAGCGGCTTTCCTCGGTCGGAAACAGCCAGTCAGACGTGAAGGACACCAGGCAGAAGCGAGTCTTGGTGCCGGCGAAAGCGTCCGCCAGCCTACCGCCATGGTCGGCGGCGATATCGAAATAATCCATCGACCGGGTCATGTAGAGATAGGAATTGGCATCGAAGCGATCGACGAAGGTCATGCCCTGGTGGCGCAGATAGCTTTCGATCTGGAAGTCGGCATCGAAGCCGAAGGTCAACGCTTCGCGGTCCTGCAGGTTGCGGCCGAATTTTCGGTGCAGGGCGGCTTTCGAGAGATAGGTGATGTGGGCGGCCATGCGCGCCACCGCCAGCCCCTTTTCCGGGCGTTTGCCATAGTCGAAATACTTGCCGCCATGCCACTCCGGATCGGCCATGACGGCCTGGCGGCCAACCTCGTGAAAGGCGATGTTCTGCGAGGAATGGCGGGCGCCGGTGGCGATCGGCAGCGCTGCAAAGACGCGCTCGGGATAGCTCGACGCCCATTCCAGCACCTGCATGCCGCCCATAGAGCCGCCGAGCACGCAGAACAGTTTCTCGATGCCGAAATGGTCGATCAGCATCTGCTGCGCACGCACCATGTCGCGAATGGTGATGACCGGCAGGTCGAGCCCATAGGGTTTCCCGGTGGCGGGATTGGTCGAAGCCGGGCCGGTGGAGCCCAGGCAGCCGCCGATGACGTTGGAGCAGATGACGAAGAAACGGTTGGTGTCGATGATCTTGCCGGGGCCGATCAGCACTTCCCACCAGCCAGGCTTGCCGGTCACCGGATTGGTGTTGGCGACATGCTGGTCGCCGGTCAGCGCGTGGCAGACGAGGATGGCATTGGAGCGGGCATCGTTCAGCTTGCCATAGGTCTGATAGGCGATCTGGAACGGCGACAGCAGCGTGCCGGCGTCGAGCTTGAGCGGCTTGTCGGGCCCGAAACGCAACACCGGGCTCGACGGCTGATCGGCCTCGTTGTTGGTCTTTCCTGCGCGCTGAGCGGCCATCACGTCTCTCTTGCTGCATCGTGCGTTTGCGGAAATCGCTGCCGATCCGCCCGCCGCCGATACGTTCGTCCGGCCGGTCACGGACAACAAAAAACCGGCATTGCCTTCGCAAGCCGGTTACATCACGCAAACGGCCCTTTAGCGAATTGTTTAACGTGGCTGCAAGCCGACCGGCCAAATCACCACGGAAGTTCGCTGCTCTTCTAGAACTCGCCCGCCTTGCCGTCAATGCCGGCCGCTGGCCCCACTGCCACCTCTCGACATTGCGGCCCATGGCTTGTATTTCCGCTGCGGCTTCCGGGTGGAGGCATTTCGACGGATTTTGCAAAAAATGAACCAGACACCGGATCAGGCACGTCCAACCCCGCGCGCGGGCATCATGGACATCGATGCCTATGTGCCCGGCAAGAGTACCGCACCCGCCGGTGTCGCCAAGGTCCACAAGCTGTCGTCGAACGAGAACCCGCTCGGTCCGTCGCCGAAGGCGATCGAGGCCGCGCGCGAGGTGGCCGCCAGGCTCGATATTTATCCGGACGGCACCGCGAGGCGGCTGCGCGAGGCGATCGCCGAGGTGCATGGGCTCAACCCCCAGAACATCATCTGTTCCAACGGCTCCGACGAGATCCTCGGCCTGCTGGCGCAGACCTATCTGGCGCCAGGCGACGAGGCCATTTTCACCGAACACGCGTTCATGGTCTACAAGATCTACATCCAATCGGCCGGCGCCACGCCGGTCGTGGTCAAGGAAACCGACGAGCGCGCCGACATCGATGCGATGCTGGCCGCGGTCACGCCGCATACCAAAATCGTGTTCCTCGCCAATCCCAACAACCCGACCGGTACCTATGTGCCGTTCCAGGAGGTGCGCCGCTTGCATGCCGGCCTGCCAAGGCATGTGCTGCTGGTGCTCGACGCGGCCTATGCCGAATATGTTCGCCGCAACGATTATGAAGCCGGCATCGAGCTGGTCGGCAGCGCCGAGAACGTGGTGATGACCCGCACCTTCTCCAAGATCGGCCTGGGTGGAGCACGGATCGGCTGGATGTATGGCCCCATGCACATCGTCGACGCCATCAATCTCGTGCGCGGTCCCTTCAATGTCAACACCACCGCGATCGAGGCCGGCATCGCCGCGATCCGCGACCGCGCCCATATCGAGCGCAGCGTTGCGCACAACGAGACCTGGCTCGCCTGGTTGACCGAAGAGATGACCGCGCTTGGGCTGCGGGTGACGCCCAGCGTCGGCAATTTCCTCCTCATTCATTTCCCGGACGACCAGAAGCATTCTGCGGCGGCGGCGGACGATTACCTGACCGCGCGCGGCTATATATTGCGGCGCGTTTCCGGCTACGGCTTCCCCAACGCGCTGCGCATGACTGTCGGCACCGAAGAGGCCAATCGCGGCGTCGTCGCCGCGCTCACGACATTTCTGAAAAGCTAGAGCACCATGACATCACCGATGTTTGAGAAGATCGCGCTGGTCGGCATCGGCCTGATCGGCTCGTCGCTGGCCCGCGTCATCCGCCGCGAGGGGCTGGCTCGCCATGTCGCCATCTCGACGCGCAGCGTGGCCACGCTCAAGAGGGCCGAGGAACTGGGCCTCGGCGATTCCTACACCACCGACGCGAAGGAAGCGGTCCGCGACGCCGATCTGGTCATCGTCTCGGTGCCGGTCGGCTCATCCGGCGCGGTGGCGCAGGAAATCGCACCGGCCCTGAAGGCGGGTGCGATCCTCACCGATGTCGGCTCGACCAAGGCCTCCGTCATCGCGCAGATGCAGCCGCATATCCCTGACGGCGTCCATTTCATCCCCGGCCATCCGTTGGCGGGTACCGAAAAATCCGGGCCGGATGCCGGTTTCGCCGATCTGTTCGACAACCGCTGGTGCATCTTCACGCCCCTGCCGGGCACCGATGCGGATGCGCTGGAACGGCTGTCGGAATTCTGGCGCCGTTGCGGCGCCAACATCGACACGATGGACCCGCAGCATCATGACATGACGCTGGCTATTGTCTCGCATTTGCCGCACATCATCGCCTACAACATCGTCGGCACTGCCGACGATCTGGAATCGGTGACCAAGACGGAAGTGATCAAATATTCCGCCTCCGGCTTTCGCGATTTCACGCGTCTGGCCGCCTCCGACCCGACCATGTGGCGGGACGTGTGCCTTCACAACAAGGATGCCATCCTCGAAATGCTGGCGCGGTTCTCGGAAGATCTGGCGTTCCTGCAGCGGGCGATCCGCTGGGGCGACGGCGACAAGCTGTTCGACCTGTTCACCCGAACCCGTGCCGTGCGCCGCTCGATCATCGAGGCCGGCCAGGATATCGACGCGCCCGACTTCGGGCGTCAGGCGGTCGAGCACCCGGCGAAAACCTAGCAGGTTCTCAGGCTTGGGCGGGCCAGTGGGCCGCCATCATTGCCAGCGTCTCGGTTCGCTCCGGTGCGCCCAGCCTGCCGCCGAAGCGCTGGCATTTGAGCGCGGCGGCCGCGCTGGCAAAGCGCAGGGCGTTCTCTATCGGCATGACTTCCGCCAGTCCCACCGCAAAGGCACCGTGAAAAACGTCACCAGCTGCCAGTGTATCCACCACTTTGACCTTTGGCGTCGCGACATGGCGAACAGTTCGGGTCGAGCGGTCGAACCACCAGGTGCCTGCCGCGCCGCCGGTGACGGCGACAAAAGCATCGGTACGCGAGGCCAAGTCGGCGCAGGCGGTCTCAGGGTCGAGCGCGTGCCCGCAGACGATGCGCGCCGCCGGCTCGGAGGCGACGATATGCGAAGCCAGCGGCAGCATCTGCTCCAGCACCGCCAGCGGTGCTGTATCGGCGTCGAGAATTGCCGGGAGGCCGGCAGCGCGCGCCGCCGCAAGGGCAAGTGCCGCCGCACCCGGCCAGCGTACGTCGACCAGCACGGCATCGAATGCCGTGACGTCCGCGAACGGCAGGGCCAATGGATCGGCTTGGGCCCGGCTGTCATAGAACGGCACGATGATGCGCTCGCCATGCGCGTCGACAAGGATCGATGCCAGTGCCGAGCGGGCGCCCCTGACGCGGCGCACATGGCTGCAATCGACACCTTCCGCCTCGATCCCCGCAATCAGCTGATCGCCGATCGGATCGTCGCCGGTGCTCGCCCACAACGACACCTCGGCGCCGAGGCGCTGTGCGGCACAGGCAGCGCTCGTGGCCATGCCGGAGGCGATCTGGACGCCATCCGAAGCGATGAACTTTCCCTGATGCACGGGCAGCGCCTCGACACGCAGGATCGTGTCCAGCGTCAGAGCGCCGACACTCAGGAGCTTCACGGGTCTTGCCATCGAAGCTATTGCACCGGCTTGATCTTGCCGAGCGGGATGAAGCCGAGAGCGGCCTTGCCCTTGACCACCTTCAGCGGCATCGACGGTTCCTTGCCGAGCAGAGCGAGAGCGGCAAAGCCCTGTTCGATGGCGTTCTTCTGTTCGGGTATGGCGCCGGCAAGAATGGTCGCCACGGCTTTCGGATCCTTGATCCTGATCATCAGATCGGCGTCGACCAGGCCTTCGGCATCCACCGACAGCGGCCCCGACACGGTAACCCGCGCCGTGCCTGACGACAGGTCGAGGCTGCGGATCTCGACCCTCTGACCGCGCAGGCTCTTCACCTGCGTTCCGATCAGCGCGACACCATTCTTCAGCGTGGCGTCGCCGCTGGCATCGAGCGCCGGCAGCACGCGCCCGCCAATCGCGTCGGGGTCGATCTCGAGATCGGTGAAGCTGCCGACATAGTCGACGTCCTGACCGTTCGGCTGCAGCTGGCCTGACGCCTTGCCGGCGCTGAACAGTTCCACCGGATCGGTGTCGTCGGCCGGATCGGTTTGACCGGACAGGCCCTCCGCCTGCAATGCGACGCGCCGTGGCAGCGGCCATGACAGTCTGACGTTGGCCTGCAGATTGTCCCAGTCGATCCACAGCGGCACCATGCCGGGGACAGAGGTCCTGAGCGGACCGCGCAGATCGGCGCTCGGCGATAGGGGCTGGATGATCTGCGCGGCGGCATTGAAGGAGCCAGACGAGGCCGCGATGTTCTTGGCGTCGTCCTCATAGGCCAGATTGTCGCAAGAGACGGCAAAGCTCAGCGGATAGCCACTGACCTGGAGGTTGGCGCAGCCGGCCTGGATGCCGCTCTTGTTGAGCGTGGCGACCGCCTTGTCGGCTTCGGTCCTGACCCTGTTGGCCAAATAGAACCAGCCGGCGCTGTAGATGGCGAACAGCACAAAGATGAACGCCACGAGCCAGAACAGGCCGCGGCGGGACTTTGGTCGGCGGTCGTCACTTGACGTCATGCTTTGGCTCTCGTTAACGCATGGGTATGGGTGGACGGACCTTCGATTCCGACAACACCAGACAGAGACGAATAGGTAGACGGAGACGGTCGGAAAAAACACCGTGTTCCGGTGCGGCATTGCCATTCTTTTTGCGATCAGGCGCGGCGATATGGGCGATTTTTGGGTGTTTGGCTACGGTTCGCTGATCTGGCGACCGGGTTTCGCGCATGTCGAGACGCGGCGCGCGCAGCTGCATGGCTATCGCCGCTCGCTCTGTGTCTACTCCTTCGTCCATCGCGGCACGCGCCAGCGGCCCGGACTGGTGCTCGGTCTCGACCATGGCGGTTCCTGCGTCGGCCTTGCATACCGTGTGCCCGGCGATTTGCGCGACGAGGTCATTGCCTATCTGCGCGAGCGCGAACTCGTCACCAGCGTCTATCTCGAGCGTACGCTCAAGATTCGGCTCGACGGCGGCGATATGGTCGAAGCGGTTACCTACATCGTCGACCGCAAGCACGAGCAATATGCCGGTGCGCTGGCAGCCGCCGATGCGGCGGCCGTGGTGCGCGGCGCGGTCGGTCAATCCGGCAACAACGAGGATTATGTCTTCAGTACGCTGAAGCATCTGGAAGCGCTGGGCATCCGCGATCATTGGCTGGAGGATGTTGCGCATCAGGTAGCGCCTTTGTGAGCCTTGGCTTGGCGGAAAAAGGCCGCCAGGCCTTTGACCTCGATGGGTCAAGACCTAGGTTAGGCTCCGAACCCTCGGCCCGCGGGCGACATCCGCCCCGTCCCCAACATCACGGAGATCCGTCTTGCAGAAACGCCGTCTCGGTCGCACCGACCTTTCCATCGCGCCGCTTGTCCTGGGCGGCAATGTCTTCGGCTGGACCGCCGACGAGAAAACCTCTTTCGACCTGCTCGACCGCTTCGTCGGGGCCGGACTCAACGCCGTCGATACGGCGGACGCCTATTCGCGCTGGGTTCCGGGCCACAAGGGCGGCGAGTCCGAAACCATCATCGGCAACTGGATGAAAGACCGCGGCAACCGTGACAAGGTCGTGGTGGTGACCAAGGTCGGCTCGGATATGGGGCAGGGCCACAAGGACCTCTCCGCCGCCTATATCGAAAAGGCCGTCGAGGCGTCGCTGGAACGCCTGCAGACCGATGTCATCGATCTTTATCTGTCGCACTGGCCGGATCCGACCACGCCCTATGAGGAAACCCTCGGTGCCTATGAGAAGCTGCTCGCCAAGGGCAAGGTCCGCCATATCGGCTGCTCCAACCTCGATGGCGGCCAGTTGCGGGCGGCACTCGATGTGGCGAGCCTGCGCGGTCTGCCGCGCTATGAGGTGCTGCAGCCGGAATACAATCTCTACGATCGCTCCTCGTTCGATGGGCCGCTACGCGATTTGTGCGTGGCCGAGGATATCGGCGTCATCACCTATTTCAGCCTCGCCAAGGGTTTCCTGAGCGGCAAGTACCGCAGCGAGGCTGATCTTGGCCAAAGCCCCCGTGGCGGCGGAGTGAAGGACTACCTCAACCCGCGTGGCATGCGCATCCTTGCGGCACTCGACGCGGTATCGGCCAGGCATTCGGCCAAGCAAGCGGAAGTCGCGCTTGCCTGGGTTATCGCGCGGCCAGGCGTCACCGCGCCGATCGCCAGCGCCACCAAGCCGAGCCAGATGGACAGTCTGATCAAGGCTGCGTCGCTGAAACTGACCGCCGACGATATCGCCGAACTCGACAAGGCCAGCGGCTGAAGCTTCCCGCGCCGCCGCGCACGAACGTCCAAGACCACCCTCAAGTCTTGCCATACCGTCCTTCGCACACAGGGCAGGATGAGGTGCAAATGTTCGAACCGCTTCTTTCGCAGCCGGCCCCTTGGCGCCCGCTTCTGGCGCTTGTGCTTGCATCGACCGTCGTCATGGGCAGCCCGGGGCCGGCAACGATAAGCGTCACCGCCGCTGGCGCCGCCTTCGGCCTGCGCCACTCGCTGCGCTACACCTGCGGGATCGTGCTTGGCACGATCGCCGTGCTGCTGGTCGTGGCGACCGGGTTCATGGCGGCGCTTGCTTCGATGCCGGGGCTGGCGCCGTTGCTGGCTGCCGCGTCGGCGGCCTACATTCTCTATCTCGCTTTCAGGATCGCCACGGCGCCGCCGCTCGCGGCACGCACTGCCAAGGTGTCGCGCCCGACATGGCTGGCCGGGTTTCTGCTGGCGATCGCCAACCCGAAGGCCTATGTGGCGATCGCCGCCGTGTTCGCCGGTGCTTCTTCGAGCGAGGGCGATGCCGGGCTTGGCCTCTGGACAAAGCTCGGTGTTCTCGCCTTGATGATCGTTGCCATCCACGCCCTCTGGCTTGCCGCCGGGGCGGCGTTCGCCGGCATGTTGCGCAGGCCGGCGGCCTCGCGGATCATCAATCTGGTCTTTGCCGCGACGCTGGTGCTGACCACGGCGCTGGCGGTTTACGGCTGATTGCCAGCCGGGGCGTTCGCTTAAGCCTTGACGCCAAGTTCCCCCAGCCGCTTGATCGCCGCAGGCGGCAGGGCCGGAGGGTTTGGAGCGCGCGATGCGTCGACAAGAAGCTGGTCGCAGGCGGCTTCGGTCTCGCCGATCAGCCGCGCCATGAACTCATCCTTGGCCAGGCCCGGCGGTATGGGCGGCAGGAAACGCGCCTTGATGGTGCCGGGATAGCGCAGGAACTTGCGGCGCGGCCAATAGAGGCCGGCGACATGGGCGACCGGTACCACCGGAACGCCAAGCTGCGTATAGATTTCGACGATGCCGTATTTGTAGGCCGGCTCGTCGCCCGGCGCCCGGCGCGTGCCCTCGGGATAGATGATCAGCTGGCGTGGGTTGCGCGCCATCTCTTCCTTGGTCGCCGCGACCACCGCCTTCAAGGCTTTGGAGCGGCTGCCGCGATCAACCGGGATCATGCGCATCTTCATGATGTACCAGCCGAAGAAGGGGATCCAGGTCAACTCGCGCTTGAGAATGTAGAGCGGGTCCTGAAGGAAAGGGAAGAAGGCGATCGCGTCCCAGAACGACTGGTGCTTGGGTGCCAGGATAAAAGAGCCCTCAGGCAGGTTTTCCTGCCCGGTGATGTCGTTTTTGGTGCCGGCGATCTTGTCATAGAGCCACATGCAGCTGCGCGACCAGAATTTTGGTACGAACCAGGCACGGTGACGGGGGGACAGGAAATAGTAGGGCGTCCAGAGGATCATCTGGACGATCAGATTGACGTAGAAAGCGAAGTTGAACGCCAGCGATCTGACATAGAGCATCGGGGAGGTCCGGTGAGGAAGTGTGCGTTGGTTACACCAAGCGCGGGGAAAAAGGAAATGGCCCAGGCCTGTCCCGACCGATGCTGAAGCAAGGTCCGCAAACGCGGCCTTGATCCGGTCACGCTATCCCAATCGGGCCAGTCGCTCCTTCAGACGCGGGGCGGCGAAGTCGAGAAAGGCACGCAGCTTGACCGGCAACAGGCCGTGGCCCGCATGCACCAGGCTGACGGGCCACGGTTCCGGCTCGAATTCCCGCAGCAGGATACGCAACATGCCTGACCGCACCGCGGCATCGACCTGATAGGAGAGCACCTTCGTCGGCCCAACGCCGGCAATCGCGGCGTCGATCGCCGCTTCGGCGGTGTTGACCTGAAGCCGCGAACGGACCTGCACCGCGACTTCCCTCTTGCCGCTTGCGAAGGTCCATTGGGCGGCGGAGGCAAGCCCCTCGAAGGTGACGCAACTGTGCGCGTCCAGGTCATCCAAGCTCATGGGCGTGCCGTGCTCGGCCAGATAGGCAGGGCTGGCACAGACGACGCGGCGGATCGCGCCGACCCCAAGGGCAACAAGGCTCGAGTCTGGCAATTGTCCGATGCGAAGCGCCAGATCGAAATGGTCCTCGACCAGCTGGGTTACGCGGTCGGCCAGGGTGAGCCGGATGTTGACGTCGGGATAAGCGGCGAGAAAGCCGGTGACGACCGGCAGCACATGAAGGCGGCCGAAGACGACCGGGGCGGTGATGGCAAGCTCACCGGTCGGGGCGCTGTACTCGCCCGCCGCCGTGCGTTCCGCCTCATCGATATCGTCGAGGATACGTCGGCAGGCCGCAAGATAGGCTTCGCCGGCATTGGTCGGTGTCAGCCGGCGAGGCGAGCGGTTCAGTAGACGGGTGTTCAGATGGCGCTCCAGATCTGAAACCTTGCGGCTGACGGTCGCAAGCGGAATGCCGAAGCGGCGGGCCGCGGCGGAAAGGCTGCCTGCCTCCACCACGGCTACAAAGAGTGACATGGCCTCGAGACGATCCATTGCGGCTTCCAGAAAATGGAAGGATGGATTGCGAATATGCCATCTGCATTTAAATCGTGGAAGACCTTACATCTGATGAAACGGCTCGCACATGGCGGCCCTGTCAATGAAGGAACCGCGATGTCCGAGAGCCGTCCTCCGCTTCCCCCTTTCACCGCCGAAACGGCAGCACAGAAGGCGCGCATGGCGGAGGATGCCTGGAATTCGCGTGACCCGGCACGTGTCGCGCTCGCCTATACGACCGACAGCCGCTGGCGCAACCGCTCCGAGTTCCTGCAGGGGCGCGATGCGATCCAGGCTTTCCTGACACGCAAATGGACACGTGAACTCGACTACCGGCTGATCAAGGAGGTCTGGGCTTTCCATGGCAACCGCATCGCCGTGCGCTTCGCCTATGAATGGCACGACGACAGCGGCTCCTGGTTCCGCAGCTATGGCAATGAGAACTGGGAGTTCGACGAACATGGGCTGATGCGCCTGCGCATCGCCAGCATCAACGACCTGCCGATCAGCGAGGCCGACCGCAAGTATCACTGGCCGCTCGGGCGCCGCCCGGACGACCATCCAGCATTGTCTGAGCTCGGGCTTTAGAGCAACTCCAGGAAAAGTTTGAAACGGTTTCGGTCCGGAGTCGCGTCAACTGCCATAGGTCCCGTTGCGGGCAAGGAGGCTTTCGATGAACGCGCATGCATTCACCAGCGACGTCGCCTTTACGCCGACCGTCAAGGCGATCCAGGCGCGCAAAGGCTCGCGCCAGTCTTACGCCCGAGTTGAGGAGCGCGGCAGCTGGCAGGCTAATATCACGCCGGACCTTGCCGCCTTCATCGAAGCGCAGACCAGCGTGTTTCTGTCGACGGCCAACGGCGATGGCCAGCCCTACATCCAGCATCGCGGCGGGCCGGCCGGTTTTCTCAAGGTGCTGGACGAGAAGACGATCGGCTTCGCCGATTTTTCGGGCAACAGGCAGTTCATCACGCAGGGCAACCTGGCCGATAACCCGCGCGCCTTCCTGTTCCTAATCGACTACATGCTGCGCCAGCGTATCAAGGTTTGGGGCACGGCGCGCGTCGTCGAAAACGATGCCGAGCTGACGGCGAGACTGATGCCGCAGGATTACAGGGCGCGTCCCGAGCAGGTCATCCTGTTCACGGTTTCGGCCTGGGACGCCAATTGCCCGCAACATATTCCGCAGCGTTTCGAGGCAGCGGATGTGACGGCGGCCCTCGGTGAACGGGACAGGCGTATTCAACAGCTCGAGCAGGAGATTATGCGCCTGAAGGCGTCGAAAGGGAGAGACGAAGCGTGATGATGCAGCGCCGAGGGCTTAGCCGCCAGCCGCGGTCTCGGCCAGTGCGAGGCCGTCGGGCGTCTGCTTCACCGGCACGATGCCGCGTGCCAGCGCCAGCAGATATTTGTTGTACTCGGTGAACAGCACGCGCAGGGCCTGCGGCTTGGTCAGCCAGCCACCATTGTCGAGATTGGAATTGACCACCGGGTAGGGTTCCAGCTTGGCGCCATGCAGCAGCCGGCCCATTTCCAGGAGGCTGCGCGGCATATGGTAGTTGTTGGTGACGAGGATCACCGTGTTGTAGGCATGGCTTTCGACCCATTTGGCGCTTTCCTCGGCATTGCCGATCGTGTCGAGCGCGGCGCGGTCGATGTCGACGCAGCAGGAAAACAGCTTCTTGTCGCCACCGGTCGCGGCCTGCAGCTGGCGACGGCTGGCGGACGGGTGCACGCCACTGATCAGGAGACGCTCGCCCTTGCCGGACGCCAGCAGGTCCATCGCGGCGTCGAGGCGGGACTGGCCGCCGGTCAGCACGATAATGGCATCGGCCTTGGCCGGGTTGGCTGGCGTGGTCAAGTGGCTGACCTTGTTGGCAAACCAGCCGAAGCCGCCGGCAAACAATGTTGCGAGGATTAGGAGGGAGAGGGCGGAGAAACGCAGGGCGCTCCGTAAACGGCTGACCCTGCCGTGGGCGCGCGAACGAGCCACCAACGGCATCTGTCCAACCGTCCCGGTCGAATCCCGCACGTCCATAGCCATATGGTTAATCCCGAAATGGGGCCTTTGGTAGGTAAAAGTCGCACTTTGCGTTACGCAAATTCTCCATCCGTGATCGTTCTGCGTTCATCCCGGCCGTCGACCCAAAAGCGCGTCCCCTTTTTTCATGCATCGGGTTGGCGAACGTCGATGTCACTGAGATAGGCTACGACCGTGGCATGCGAGGTCGCCGCCGTCAGCGCGCCGATCACCAGCACCATCATGAGCACCCCGAGATAGCCTGCCGAGCCGATGGCGAAATTGCCGAACAGGGCGGTTGCCTGATCGGCTTGGGGCGTCGCCATGTTGCGCGACGACCACCAGGAAAAGACGACGAAGACCAGCACCGCCGCCGCGCCGCCGGCGGCCGCGCCCCTCATGCCGGTGACCAGGAAATGCCGGCGGAATTCGCGCGCGATGAACCGCGCCTCGGCACCGACGAAATGCAGCACCTCGATGATGTGACCATTGCCGGCCATGGCGCCGCGGGTTGCGAACACCACGGTCAGCACGGTCGCCGACAGCATCAAGACCAGCACGGCGATGCCGATGGTCACCGTGGTGCGGGCCATAGCCACCAGCCGGTCGACCCAGGTGCGGTGATCGTCGAGCGATGCGCTCGGCAGCTTCGGGGCGATCGCGGCGCGCATGGCGGCGAAGTCGGGTGGGCTGTTCTCGTCAATGGTGACGATGATCAGGCGCGGCACCGGCAGGTCGTCGATGTTGAGGCCCGAACCCAGCCACGGTTCGAGAAGCCTTGCCGTGGCTTCACGGTCGATGATCTTTGTCGACTGCACGCCGGGGAATTCGCCGGCGATCCGCGAAGCCTGGGCAAGCGCTGCTTCCATGTCGAGACCATCGACCGGTTTGATCTGGATCGTCGCCTCGCGCGAGATCTGGTTCTCCCAGACCGAGGCGGTGTCGCGCACCAGCGTCACCGCGCCGAAGGTGAGGCAGGACAGGAAGGTCATGATGGCGATGACCAGGACCAGCGCACGGCCGGCGATGTTTTGCGCCGGCACGATCGGCGCCATCCGGCGCTGGGCGCGCGGCCTTGCCTCGGCCAACTCGGCGTCACGGTCTTCCAGGTGTTCTGCGGACAGCTCAGTCATAGACATCCAGCCTTCCGCCAGCCAGGATCATGCGGCGTGCGTCGACCTGTTCCATCAGGCCAAGATCGTGGGTGGCGATGACCACGGCGGTGCCGAGCCGGTTGAGCTCGATGAACAGCCGCAGCAGGCGCCGCGCCAGGGGCGGATCGACATTGCCGGTCGGCTCGTCCGCCAGCAGGATCTCGGGCTGTTCGATCAGGGCGCGGGCGATCGCGGCGCGCTGCTTCTCGCCGCCCGACAGGACCGGCGGCAGCACATGCATGCGCTCGCCCAGCCCAACCCATTTCAACAGCTCGGTGACATCGGTGCGGTAGCTCGCTTCCTCGCGCCCGCGCACGCGCAGCGGCAGCGCGACATTTTCGTAGGTGGTCATGTGGTCGAGCAGGCGAAAATCCTGGAACACCACGCCGATGCGGCGCCTGAGATGCGGCAATTCGGTGCGAGAGATGCGCGAGCGGTCCTTGCCGAAGATGGTGATCAGGCCGCGCGTCGGTTTCAACGACATGAAGAGCAGGCGCAGCAATGTCGTCTTGCCGGCGCCCGAAGGGCCGCTCAGGAACTGGAAGGAGCGCTCCGGTATGTGCAGGGAAATGTCGCGGAGTATCTCCGGACCCATGCCATAGCGGAGGCCGACATTTTCGAAGCGAATCAATTTCGGCGACCTGAAATTCCTAGAGCATGATGCCGAAAAGTGTGAAGCGGCTTTCGGACGACATCATGCTCCACCTCTTTGATTTAGAACCGGCGAGCCGGCCCGTTCTGGGAAAAGACCATCGGCCGGCATGGTTAACCGGCGGTTAATTTCTATGCTCTTTCGGCGCGTCACGAGGGCTCCGGTGGTGAAACGTTAACCATTTGTGTTTACGCAAAAGAAACGAAAAGCGAACAGGTGCAATACTGGGCCATGATGGCTGACGAGCGAACCGCGCGCCCGGTTTCCGGCGAAATCATGACCGATCCGCCGGCAATTGCCGTGGCGCACCGGATCTGGCGCGGTCCGGCGCCCGATATCGTCGATGCCGATTATGTCGTGATGCCGCGGACAGCCGCGGCCACGCAAGCCAAACCACCGCAGCCGCGCCCGATTATCACGCCGCCCGTAGAGGGCATGGATATGCTGCGTAAGCCAGAGGCGCCGGCGGAGCGGCCGCCGGCCTCGCGCGGCGGACCGATCTTCTGGATCGTCGGCATCGGCGCCGCCCTTGCCGCCTTCTGGATCTCCGGCGGACATGCGTTGGTGCGCCAGGCGCCGTTACTGACCGGCGTGCAAGCTTCGGCATTGACCATTTCAGGCGTCACCTCGCGCGTCGACGCCTCCGGCGCGAATCCTGTGCTGTTCGTCGATGGCGAGGCCGCCAATGACGGCACGGGCCCGGCGACCCTGCCGCCGCTCGAAATCCGGGTGACGGGCAATGACGGGCGCACAACCCGCTATACGTTGGGGACATCCGGCCACGCGCTGGCCTCGGGCGAAAGATTCGGCTTTGCCAGCCGGCTCGGCGTGCCTAAGAACGGCGTAAGAACCGTTTTGGTCACTTTCGCCGAGTAGGCGATCATCGGGAAGGCCATCAATGCCCATCGTACGCAACAAGGACATCGAAGTCCTGTTTTCGGCATCGGCGATCGCGCGGCGCAATCTCGAGCTCGCCAAGGAGATCGCCGAGCACGATTACCATGATCTGCTGGTGATCTCGGTGCTGAAAGGCTCGTTCGTCTTCGCGGCCGACCTGATCCGCGCCATGCACGATGTCGGCCTGTCGCCCGAGGTCGAATTCATCTTCATTTCCAGTTACGGCGCCGGCACCACCAGTGGCGAGGTGAGGGTGCTGCGCGACATCGACAACGAGGTTGCCGGCCGCGACGTGCTGTTGATCGACGACATTCTGGAATCGGGCAAGACGCTGACCTTCACGCGCGACCTGATGCTGTCGCGTGGCGCCAGGAGTTGTTCCATAGCGGTGCTGCTCGACAAGCGCATGCGCCGCCAGACCGCGCTCAATGCCGATTATGTCGGCTTCGACTGCCCCGATTATTTCGTCGTCGGCTACGGCATGGATGTCGCCCACGCCTTTCGCGAACTGCCGTTCGTCGGTGTTGTGAAAGGCGATGCTTAGGATTTGTGGGAGCATTATCGCGAACCTGTAGGCGTGCTCAAAAATCGTCGTGGTAATTGTTCGATGCGGCGGTGATGGATTTCGCGGCTGCTGCGTTTCCGGTTCAGGAAAAGTCAACTTTTGCCCGCCAAATATGCCGGCCATGGCAAAGCTTCTGATCGTCGAGGACGATGAGTCCGTCCGCACCCTCGCAGCCCGCGCGCTCGAACGCGCCGGCCACACAATCGATATCGCCGCGGATGGCGCGCAAGGCCTTTCGCTGATCCGGGCCGCGAATGGCGGTTACGACCTCGTCGTTTCCGATATCCGTATGCCGGAGATGGACGGTATTGAGATGGCAATCGCGGCGGCCGCTCTTTTTCCGGCGATGAAGATCATGCTGATGACCGGCTATGCCGACCAGCGCGAGCGCGCCGAGGAACTGAACGGCATCATCCTCGATGTCGTGCAGAAGCCGTTCACACTGGCCGAGATCCGTTCACGCGTGGATAAGGCGCTGATCTGCTTCGCCTGATCAGGCTGGATCGGTGGCGGCGAGCGCCGGCGCCGTGCTCCGGCGCCGCCCTGCGTTGAGCGCCAGCAGGCCGGCGCCGATGATGAGAGAGGCACCGATCACGGTGGTCGGCCGCGGCACTTCGGCGAAGAACAGAAAACCCCAGAGCGGCGACCACAGGATGCCGGTGTATTCGAAGGTGGCAACGCGGTTGGCCGGCGCCAGCCGGTAGCCCTGCGATAAGAGAATCATGCCGGCCGAGGCGACGAAACCGCAGGAGGCCATCTTGAGGAAATCCGGCAGCGTCGGCCATATCCACGGCCGCACCAGAAACTCCAGGCTCGGGTGAACGGCGTGGGTTACGCCGGCAAGGTGAAACGTGGCGGCGACCGCGGCGGCGCCGACCAGATAAGCGCCGTTCTGATAGAAGGCCATGACGGTGGACGATTCGGTGTCGCCGATCTTGCGCGTCATCAGCTGCGAGAAGCCGTAGAGCGCCGCCGAGCCCAACGACAACAGCGCTGCCCCGTCGAACAGCCCGGCGCCGGGCCGCACCATCACGACAACACCGAGCAGCCCGATCAGTACGGTCGCCAGCGTCTGCCAGGAGACGCGCTCGCCAAGATAGGGTCCGGCCAGCGCCATGATGAACAGCGGCGCCATGAAATAGAGCGCAACGGCGTCGGCCAGCGGCAGGGCGGCGATGGCCAGATAGTACACCGTGTAGGAGGTGAACTGGATGAAGGCACGCACCGTCAGCAGGCCGAACCGTTTCGACAGGATCGCCCGCAGGCCGACATCGGCGTGGACGAGAACGATCAGGATCGGCAAGGCGATGACGGAACGGATCGCCATCACCTCGGTCACCGGATAACCGCTCGACACGGATTTGACCAGCGGGTCCTGCAGCGAGAAGACCAGCACACCCAGACACAGGCTCAGGATGCCGCGCACCATCCTATTGTGCATCTGCGTTCAGGCTCCTGCGCGTACGACCCGAAGCGTCCGACTTCGGATCAAAAAGAACCCGCCACCGTTTCGGGTAGCGGGCACGAGTGAGGACTCTTTGATTGGTCCACGGCTGATTTCGCAGCCGCATATCCAATGGGTCTGGCGACTATCGTTCGGCGTTTGACATGTTGCAAACGAATTGGAATGATGCCAGCAATCAAGTTTTCTTATGGCGGATTTCCATGCGGCCGACCCTCGACAGCGATCTCCTGCGCACCTTCGTGGCCATTGCCGAGACCGGCAATTTCACCAAGGCGGCGGAGCAGGCGGGCCGCACCCAGTCGGCCGTGTCGATGCAGATGAAAAAGCTTGAAGGACTGGTCGGCGACAGCCTGTTCGAGCGCGGTTCACGTGGCGTCGTGCTGACGCGGCGGGGCGGCGAACTCATCGTCAATGCCCGCCGCATCGTCTCGCTGCTCGACGAGACAGCGGCATCGATCACCGCGGCGCCGCTGGGCGGGCCGGTGCGCATCGGCATTCCCGAGGAATATGGCCTCGCCATCTTGTCACGCGCGCTCGGCGCGTTTTCGAAACGCCACGCCCAGGTCGAGGTTACCGTTCGCTACGCGCATTCGGGGGCACAGATCGCGGCCCTCGCCGCCGGTGAACTCGATCTGTGCGTGGTGTTCGAATGGCAGGATCCGTCCGGCGGCGAGGTGCTGATGCACGATCCGACCGTCTGGGTGACCTCGAACCTGCATCACATGCATGAAGAACGTCCGGTGCCGATCGCCCTCTACAACCGGGCAGGCTGGTGCAAGGATTTCGCCATCAAATCGCTGGAGCAGCGCGGCCTTGCCTACCGCGTCGCCTATATGAGCGACACCAATGGCGGGCTGAAGCTTGCCGTCACCTCGGGGTTGGCGATCGCGCCGATTTCGCGCAGCAACATTCCGGACGGCTGCCGTGAGTTGTCATCCGTCGATGGGTTCGGCGCCATCGATTCCTCGAATGTGGTGATGCATCGCAACCCGAACGCATCCGGCGAGGCGATCGACGGCATGCAAGAGGCGATCCGGGAAGCGTTCAGGCAAGGCGTCTGAATGCTTCGGCTGATCGCCGCCGCTTCGCGTCCTCTGTTGTCCGTCCTGACGGAAAGCTGTCAGGAGCCGCATGATAGAAAGGCCCGTCGCCAACTGGAGAATGATGAATGATCATCTTCTACCACAATCCCTGGTCACGTGCCTCCGGCGTCCATTGGCTGCTCGAGGAACTCGGTGTGCCGTTCGAATTCTCGCGCGTCGACATCCGTGCGAAAGAGGGCGTTCCTGAATCCTACCGGGCAATCCAGCCGAACAAGAAGGTGCCGGCCATCGACCACGACGGCACCATCATCACCGAACGCGCCGCGATAACCATCTATCTCGCCGATACCTTCGCCGAAGCCGGCCTCGCGCCCGCCATCGGCGATCGTGCGCGGGCCACTTATCTGACCTGGCTGGTCTATTCGGATTCCGTCTTAGATCCAGTGGTGGCCGCCAAGGCACATGGCAAAGAATTCATGGGCAGCCGCTATTCCTACGGGTCCTTCTCCGAGATGGTTGCCAATCTGGAGAAGACGCTTTCGTCGCGGCCGTATATCGCCGGCGACAAATTTACGGCGGCAGACACGCAAATCGGCAGTGGCGTCTATTTTGCGACAAACGTGCTGCGCGTGCTGCCCGAGCATCGGGTCTTCCGAGCCTATATGGATCGTCTTGCCGCCCGTCCGGCATTCCAGCGCTATTCGCGAAGGGAATGGCGCAGGCGGCCGGAATGCTCGACAGCCGCTGACGGCTTCTTCCGCTTCAGGATACGTCTTGATGGAAATGCAGCCGGTTGCCGAATGGACCGGCGACCACTTCGCGTTTCTGACGCAATTCCGGACGGAAAACGGCTCACACTTTTTCTGGTATCGCCCTATTTCAGCTCCAGTAGCCGTTCGAGATAGCTGCGCTCGATATCGGGGCTCAGCGCATTGCCGAGCCGCTTGCGGATCGCTTCCAGGATCTGGCGCGCGCGCTGGACGTCGATCTCGTCGGGCACTTTCACCGAATCGCCGAAATCGGGGCCTTGGCTGGCGCGTGGCCGGCCGAGCGGATCGCGGTCGGCATTCTGCTGGCGGCCGCCTTCCTGGCTGCCGCCCTGGTCGCCCTGCATGGCCTGCATCTGCTTCATCATGTCCTTGGCGCCCTTGCGCAGCGCCTCGAGCGCCCGGCCCTGATGACCGACGGCCTCATCGCCCTGCCCTTCGCCGAGCGCCTGCTCGGCGCTGCCCATGGATTTACCGGCCTCGCCAAATCCTTCATTGGGCTCCATGCCCATGCCTTCGAGGCCCTTCTTCAACTGCTCGAGATCGCTTTTCAGCTGCCCCTGGCCCTCCTGCAGCTGCTTCAGCGCATCGGCGAATTCCTGCGGCGTCATCGGCTTTTGCCTGGCGCGCGGATCCTGGTCTTGGCCCAGACCCTGCCTGTCCTGATTCTCGCCACTGCCTTGTCCAAGCTGCTCGTCGGGGTTCTGCCCGCGCTGGCGCTCGCCGCGCTGCATCTGGTCCATGCGGAAAGTATCGTTCATCATCTCCTGCTGGCGCCGCAGGATCTCGCCAAGCTTGTCCATCTGCTGGCGCATCTGGCTGTCCTGCTCGCCGCCCTGTTGCTGACGGCCGGCCTGGAGATTGTTCATCATGTCCTGCAACTGCGACAGCAATTGCTGCGCCTTGTCGCGATCACCCGACTTCGCCAGGTTCTCGATCTGGTCCATCATGCGGTCGATGTCGCTCTGGCGCAGTTCCTGGCCGTTCTGCTGCATTTGCGGTGCGTTCGGGTTCTGCTTGGCGCGTTCGGCGAATTCCTGCAGGAACTGGTTCATCGCCTCGCGCAGTTCCTTCATCGCCTTCTCGATTTCCTGGTCGCTGGCGCCGTTCTTGATGGCGTCCTGCAGCGCCTGTTGCGCCTGGCGCAGCCGCTTTTCGGCGGCCGAGAGGTTGCCCTCCTCGATGCCAAGCGCGATTTCCCAGAGATAGGCGACCTCGCTGCGCAGCTGATCGTCGTTCCCGGCCAGCTTCAGCCGGCTGCGCGCGCTCATTATGGCGAGGTAGTGGGACATGGTGTCGAACGTGTCTTCAGGCCGCAGCGTGATGGCGTCGATCAAGTCGAGCACGTGTGGCTTGGCATTGGTGTCAAGCGCCAGCAGGCGGCGCTGTTCGATCACCGCCCGCGCCAACGGGTTGGTGAACGGCCGCTCGGGCATCACCAGCGTCTTGGTCTCGCTGGACGCGGTGTGTCCGGCGTCGTCCGTGGCGACCAGCGTCAGCTTGATGCTGCTGCCGGCCCAGACATGCTCGGTCAGGTCCTTCGTGGTCCTGGCGGCATTCGACTTGCCGCCGCGGCGCGGCAGCGTCAGCGGCATATCGGGTGGGCCATAGAGCGGATGCGCACCCGGCGCTTGCGGATCGGCCAGCGCGAAGACCGCCTTGGCGGTGGCGGCGCCATAGTCGTCGTCGATCTGATAGTTGAGCTCGAAAGCGCCATTGGCGGCGCGCTTGGGCTCGCTGACGAAGCGGATCTGCGGTGGCTTGTCAGGGATCACGGCGAAGGCCCAGCGGCCGAGTTCGTCCTCGCCCGATTTCAGCGTGAGCGTGCCGTCGCTCGTCAGCTTGCCTGTGAACTGGCGCACCTTTGACGGCACCGCCGGGCCCGCGGCCGGCTTGGCCGAGGTGGCCTGAGGGCTGGCCGGATCGATGCTGCGCGCGCTGCCATCCTTGTCGGCATAGGCAAGCGTTTCCTCGCCCGAGCCACCGGTGACGCGCAAGGAGACGTCGCTACCCTCGGGGACATGAAAGGTCGGCGTCGCCTGGTTGGCGTCGGCGGTCAGGAAGATCGGCGGCTTGCCTGTATAGGCCGGCGGCGTCACCCAGGCGTCGATGCGCGGCGGCACGGCGTCGTGCATGCCACGGGCGCTGAACCCGTCGCCTATTCGGCCACCCGTCGGCCCGAAGGAGAAGGCAAAGGCGGTGACGAGCAAAAGTGCGACTACAGCGCGCAGCGCCCAGGGGTCGCGCTCCGGCACCCGCGTGCGCGGCACGTCGGCGCCGAGGCTGTCGAGCCTTGCGGCCATGCGCTTCTGGTGCTCGCGCCACAGCGCCTGCGAGAAGCTGCTTTCCCGGCCGCTTGGCCGGTCGGCCTGCGTCAGAACGGGGCTGTGCAGCAGCTTGTTGGCCGCCTCGATGCGGCGGTCGATCTCGGTCGCGGCGGGCATGCGGAAGAAACGCAGCGGATAGAGTGCGGCAAGCACTGCCAGGCCGAATGCGGCGACAAGGCCGATGCGTACCGCATCCGGCAGCCGGGAGAAAATGCCGAACCAGGAGGCAGTGAGGAACAGGCAGGCGACAATGACCAGCGGAAGCAGCAGTGGCCAACCGCGCTCGACCACCATCGAGATCCGCGTCGCCAGCCGGCTCAAGGCCAGGCGTCCGGCCAGTCCGCGATCGCTGCTGAAGATGGGTCGTTCCGTCATCGGCCCTTCCAAGAGCGTTCCCTTCCGAATGAACCGGAATGGGGCTCTATCTCTTTAAACATGATCTGTTGTCGAAAACCGGAGTCCTCTTTTCGGGATCATGCCGTGGGACCGGGCACGATAGCCCAAGCCTCACAACTCGAAGAATACCAGCAAACACGGCAAAGGCGAGGCAGTTTGAAAAAACGTGAACCCGGCCGAAATGGTTGCAATCAAAAATTGGCGGGGTTTGCGTTGGCGCCACAGACCAGAACGGCGATGCGCTCGCCTGATGCGGGCATATAGCGCCCGGACAGGATCGCGGCGAAGGCGACGGCACCTCCCGGTTCGGAAATGATGCGCGCCCGGTTCCACAGCGCCTTTTGAGCGGCAATGATGTCGTCGTCGCTGACCAGGATGGAGCGCTCGACGAAGGCTTCGGCGATCGGGAACATCATTTCGCCGACGCGCTTGGGCGCCAGGGAATCGGCGGCGATGCCTTCCGCGGGCGCGTCGACGGGCCGGCCGGCCTCGAAGGCGCGATGAAGCGTCGGCGCGCCCTCGGGCTCGACGGCGACGATGCGGATGCGGCCGGCATACCAGGCGGCGATGCCGCCGATCAGGCCGCCCCCGCCGACGGCGACCAGCAACGTGTCGATCTCAGGCAGGTCATCCTCGATCTCAAGCCCGAGCGTGCCCTGACCGATCAGCGTTTCCTCCTGGTTGAAGGCATGGATCTGCAAGGCGCCGGTGTCCTCGGCGAAGCGTTCGCTGGAGGCCAGCGCCTCGGCATAGCGGGCGCCGCCAACCACCAGGTCGGCGCCATAGCCGCGAATACGCTCCAGCTTGGCTTGCGGGCTCACTTCGGGAACGAAGATGGTCGCCTTGTGTCCGAGCCGCATGGCGGCGTAGGCGACCGCCGCGCCGTGGTTGCCGCCCGATGCGGCGACGACGCCGGCCTTGGGAACGGGTCTTTCCAGCAGGTTGGTGAAGGCGCCGCGCGCCTTGAACGAACCGGAATGCTGCAGGCATTCCAGCTTGAGGTCGATCGCCAGGGGCGGGCGATCGAAATCGGCCATGTCGACGCGCAGCACCGGCGTGTGCCTGATATAGGGACGGATGCGCGGTTCCATCGCGGCAATGCGCTCGCGTGTGACGGTGCTGTCTGGCATGGGTTCTCCCTTGACGTTTCCCTTGACAGGCCGGCTACTTCAGCCAGTCGGGGACCGAATCCAGCCCGATCAGGTCGTCATAGGTCAGGCGAGGGCGCACGACGTGGAAACGGTCGCCGTCGACCAGCACCTCCGGCACCAGCAGGCGGGTGTTGTAGGTGCCGGCCTGCACGGCGCCGTAAGCGCCGGCAGTGGACACGGCAACGAGATCGCCGGCCTTCAGCCTGGGCAGGTCGCGGTCGAGCCCGAGATAGTCACCGGTCTCGCAGACCTGACCGACCACGTCGACCATCATGCGGGGCACGTCGGCCGGCGGCTGCACGACCGGCCTGACGTCGTGGAAGGCATCGTAGAGCGTCGGCCGGATCAGGTCGTTCATGGCGGCGTCGACGACGAGGAAGTTCTTCGCGTCGCCTTCCTTCACGAAGATCACTTCCGAGACGAGGATGCCGGCATTGCCAACGATCAGCCGGCCCGGCTCGAACATCACCCTCAAGCCCAACTTGGTGACGTGCTTTCTGACGATCTGGGCATAGGCGTCGGGCAAAGGCGGCGGGCTGTTGTCGACGCGATAGGGAATGCCGAGGCCGCCACCAAGGTCGATATGCTCGATGGCATGGCCATCGGCGCGCAACGCGCCGACCAGATCCACCAGCAGGGCGAAGGCGTCGTCGAAGGGCTGCAATTCGGTGATCTGGCTGCCGATATGGGTGTCGATGCCGGTGACCTTGATGCCCGGAAGCGTTGCCGCGCGCGCATAGACCTGCCGCGCCCGCTGCCATGGAATGCCGAACTTGTTCTCGGCCTTGCCGGTGGAGATCTTCTTGTGGGTCTTGGCGTCGACATCGGGATTGATGCGCAGCGAGACCGGCGCCACCTTTCCGAGTGCCGTAGCGCGGGCCGACAGCAATTCGAGCTCGGGTTCCGACTCGACGTTGAAGCAAAGGATACCGGCTTCGAGGGCGAAATCCATCTCGCGCGCGGTCTTGCCGACGCCGGAGAACAGGATCTTGCCAGCCGGGATGCCCGCGGCCAACGCCCGGCGCAATTCGCCTTCCGAGACCACGTCGGCGCCGGCGCCGAGCTTGGCCAAGGTGCGCAGCACGGCCTGGTTGGAGTTGGCCTTCATGGCGTAGCAGACAAGCGCGTCGAGCCCGGCAAAGGCCTGGGCGAACACCCGGTAGTGCCTGGTCAAGGTGGCCGTCGAATAGCAGTAGAATGGCGTGCCGACCTGGGCGGCGATATCGGGGATGGCCACGTCCTCGGCATGGAGCACGCCGTCGCGGTAGTCGAAATGGTTCACGAGAGTGGTTCCGGAAAGTTGGGGCACGACGACATCGGGTTGGGAAGATCTGACCCGATCCCGTCGGCCCTAGATCAGCGGATCGAGAATGAACTTTTTGTCCCGGACCGGTTTTTCCGGCTCCGGCGGCAGGGGCTGTTTGGCTCTCTCGGCATCCTTGCGCGCCTGGACGGCCGCCTCGTACGGGGTGTCGAGACCGGCCTTGCGGCCGCAGGCGGTCACGGAGGCAAGAGCCGCCAGAAGCGTCAGCGTCACCAAAATCCTGCTTCCGGTCATCGATCCATCCGTCCGAAACGTTTGCCAGCCGCCGCTTTTAGCCGAGTTCTCAGCGCATTGCACCCCGGATATTGCGATCGCAATATCGGGATATTGCTCGTCGCAATATCCGGTATCACGCCTTTGCGATGCGCTTTTTCCAGGCGCGGATCTGCTTCCTCACCTCCGAAGGCGCCGTGCCGCCGAAACTGGTGCGGCTCTTGACCGAGTTCTGCACCGCCAGCACCGAGAAGATGTCGGATGTGATGCCGGAGTTGATCGACTGCAGGTCCTCCAGCGACAGCTTCTCCAAGCTCACCTTCTTCTCTTCGGCGAGCGCCACGGCGCGGCCGGTGACATGATGCGCCTCGCGGAAGGGCAGGCCGAGCGTGCGCACCAGCCAGTCGGCAAGGTCGGTGGCGGTCGCGTGGCCGGAGCCGGCGGCCTTCTTCATCGCCGCTGCGTTGACCGTCATGTCCGAGACCATGCCGGTCATGGCCGCCAGCATCAGGTCGAGCGTCTCGGCTGCGTCGAACACCGATTCCTTGTCTTCCTGCATGTCCTTGCCATAGGTCAAAGGCATGCCCTTCATCACCGTCAGCAGGCCGACCAGATGGCCGTTGACACGTCCGGTCTTGCCGCGCACCAGTTCGGCGGCGTCGGGATTCTTCTTCTGCGGCATGATCGAGGAGCCGGTGGAGAAACTATCCGACAGCCTGATGAAGCCGAACTGCGGCGTCGACCAGATGATGATCTCTTCGGCCAGCCGCGACAGATGCGTGGCGCAGATCGCCGCCAGGCTTAAGAATTCCAGCGCGAAATCGCGGTCGGAAACGCTGTCCAGCGAATTGCGCATCGGCTCGCGGAAGCCAAGCGCCCTGGCGGTCTGGTGGCGGTCGATCGGGAAGCTGGTGCCGGCAAGGGCGGCGGCACCCAGCGGGCTTTCATCCATCCGTTCGATGGCGTCGCGTACGCGCGACAGATCGCGCGAAAACATCTCGACATAGGCCATGCAGTGATGCCCGAATGTCACCGGCTGGGCCGCCTGCATGTGGGTGAAGCCCGGCATCACGGTCGCCGCATGCTCCTCGGCCCGCGCCAGCAATGCCCTGATCAATCCTTTCAGCGCTTCGGCGACGCGAAAACACTCGTCCTTGACCCAGAGCCTCAGATCCACCGCCACCTGGTCGTTGCGCGAGCGCGCGGTGTGCAGCCGGCCGGCAGCCGGACCGATCAGGTCGGCGAGGCGAGCCTCGACATTCATGTGGATGTCTTCCAGCTTGGTCGAGAACTCGAAGCTGCCAGCCTCGATCTCTTTCAGAATCGTGTTCAGCCCGTGAGCGATTTTTTCTTGATCGGCCGCCGAAATAATGCCCGTCTGCGCCAGCATCTCGCTATGAGCGATCGAGCCTCTGATGTCCTGCGCGTAGAGCTTGCGGTCGAACGAGATCGACGCGTTGATCGCTTCCATGATCGCGGCCGGACCCGAGGCAAATCGTCCGCCCCACATCTGGTTGCTGGTCTTCTTGTCGCTCATCGCTATAAACCCGTGCTTCGGAGCAGTTTGAGAAAAATGGCAGACGGAAACAGATTTTTCCCGGCCCCGCGCCTGATCCTCGCCGCCCTGGTGGCGGGAGTGCTGGCCGGCGCGGTCGCGGTATATGTCAGCGAGAGCCGGTCTGGCAACAACGCCGCGCCGCAAGCGGCGGTCGCCGGCAGCAGCGACGACGTCGCCTGCGCCGCCAAGAGTGACCGCGCCAAGAAGGTCGCGGCTGCCGCCACCGGCGAGGTCGCCGCCCTGTTGCCCGCCGATCCGCCGCAATCGATGAAGCGCCTGGCCTTCAACGGCCCGGACGGCAAGCCGATGACCATCGCCGACCACGCCGGCAAGACGGTGCTGCTCAACCTCTGGGCCACGTGGTGCGCGCCGTGCCGTGCAGAAATGCCCGCGCTCGACGCGTTGCAGAAGGAGAAAGGCAGCGACGCCTTTCAGGTCGTCGCCGTCAATGTCGATGCCGGCGACGATGTGAAGCCGAAGAAGTTCCTCAAGGAAACCGGTGTCGAGACGCTCGGCTACTATCGGGATTCGACCATGACGCTTTTCAACGACCTCAAGGCGCGCGGCCTGGCGCTCGGCCTTCCGGTCACCATGCTGATCGACGGCGAAGGCTGCCTGATCGCCCACATGAACGGTCCGGCCGAATGGTCGGGGCCTGACGCCAAGCGGCTCGTCGAGACGGCGCTGGGATCGTGAGCAAGAGGCTAGGCTGAGCGCACGCTTGGCTTGAGCAATATAGGGTTGTCGTCCTGGTGGTCAGCGGCGCGCACCGGAGTACGCTTGCCGTTGCCCTTCAGGTCGTCGAACGTCTCGATCGGCGTCGGCTTGCCGAGATAGTAGCCCTGGCCGATCTCGCAGGCCTCCGCGTCCGGGAACTTCAACTCGCCAGGCGTTTCTAAGCCCTTCGCCAGCACAGGCAGGCCGAGCCCACATCCCGGCCCCAGCACAGCGCGCACGATTGCCGCGAGCTGGCCGTTCGTGCGTCAGCTGCTGCACCAGCAGCATTCATCCATTTATCCGGCTAATCATTGTGACCCGTCTCGGGCTTTACGCCGGCGACGATCACCCTGGCTACCTAAGGCGCCGGTACGACATTTTCATGCTGGCGCAACCGCCGTGAGGAGGAACGAACAGCTGTGCAAAGGCCTGGGAGCCACAACAGAACTGTCACATACCTTCTCTAAGAGAGCGGGCAAGGACTTGCGCAAGACCCTTGTCATCAGCCACTCAAGAGGGAAAAACCATGACCATGATCAAGCGGGGCCTCGCTGCCCTTGCCGTCGGTGCGCTCGGTAGCGCGCTGGCGATGCCTGCCTTTGCAGAACCGGTAAAATTCGATTTCTGGTTCGGCCTTTCGGGCGACCTCGCCCGCGTCGTCGACACGATGTGCAAGAACTTCAACGAGTCGCAGAAGGACTACGAAGTCGTCTGCACCAGCCAGGGCAATTACGATGCCACGCTGCAGAACACCATCGCCGCCTTCCGTGCCGGCAAGCAGCCGACCATCGTCCAGGTCTATGACGTCGGCACCGCCACCATGATGCTGTCGGGCGCCTACAAGCCCGCCGACAAGCTGATGGAGGAAAACGGCTACAAGATCGACTACGCCGACTATTTCCCCGGCATTGCGCGCTACTATGCGACCTCGAAGGGCGAGATGCTGTCCTTCCCGTTCAACTCCTCGACTGCCCTGATGTACTGGAACAAGGACGCCTTCGCAAAAATCGGCAAGACCGAAGCGCCCAAGACCTGGGAAGACGTCGGCGCCGACCTCAAGGCGATGAAGGACGCCGGCTACGAATGCCCCATGGCAATCAACATCTCGGCCAACGAAAGCTGGCAGTTGATGGAGCAGTTCTCCGCGATCCACAATCAGCCGATCGCCACCAAGAACAATGGCTATGACGGGCTCGATGCCCGCCTGGAGGTCAACAAGACCAAGTTCGTCCAGTACGTCACCGACCTCAAGAAGTGGTATGATGCCGGCCTGATCAAGATCAAGTCGAAGGATCTCGGCCAGGACATGGTCCAGTCCTTCGCCTCCGGCACCTGCCAGATGATCCTGACCTCCGTCGGCGACCACGGCACCGTCGGCAGGACCCAGAAGGAAGGCATGAAGTGGGACGTCGCCGAACTGCCGGTCTATGCCGGCACCGAGCGCAAGAATTCGCTTGTCGGCGGCGCTTCACTGTGGGTGCTCTCCGGCAAGTCGGACGCCGAATACAAGGGCGCGGCCGCCTTCCTCAACTTCATCCACGACCCCAAGACCGCTTTGTTCTGGTCGACCAACACCGGCTACATCCCGGTGACCAAGTCGGGATTTGACTACATGAAGGCCGACGGTTTCTACGACAAGGCGCCCTACAAGGGCCGTGAAGTCGCGATCGCCAGCCTGACCGCGTCGGAGCCGACCGAAATCACCCGCGGCGTGCGCCTGGGCAACTTCACCCAGATCCGCGCCGAGTTCGGCACACAGATGCAGGCGATCTTCGCCAACAAGGTCAGTGTCCAGGAAGGCCTCGACACGCTGGTCAAGAACGGCGACGCCATCCTCGACCGCTTCCAGCAGACCTATCCGGGCAAGACCCTGCCCTGATAGCCGAATGCCAAAGGCCGCCCGTATTCTTCCGAGCATGACCATGCTTGGGTCGACGGGCGGCCGTTTCGCATATTAATCTCACCCTTGCTCCAGGCCAGCTGTGAAGCGGCATCGGCGGACCGATGGAAAAACGCGTTACCTTCAGCAGATCGACGATCGGCATCCTGTTCGCGGTGCCGCAGCTCCTTCTGATCTTCACGTTCTTCTACTGGCCGGCAGGCCAGGCCGTGTACTGGTCGCTGACGCTGCAACAGCCCTGGGGCGGCGGCAACATCTGGGTCGGGCTCGACAATTTCCGCTCGATCCTGGCCAACGCCGATTATTGGAACTCGATCACCGCCAGCCTTGTCTTTGCGGGGATCAGCACCGGCCTTGCGATGTTCATCGCGTTGGTGCTCGCCGCCTTGACCGACCGCCAGCTCGCCGGCTCACGCCTCTATCGCGTGGTGCTGATCTGGCCCTACGGTATTGCCGCGCCCGCGCTGGCGATGGCGTTCCGCTTCATCCTGGCGCCGGAGGCCGGCTTCATGGCCGTCCTCAACCAAGTCTGGCCCGGCTTCTGGGACCCTGGTCTCGACGGCGCCGATGCCATGGCTTCGATCATCGTCGCCTTCTCCTGGAAATATGTCGGCTATAACTTCATCTTCTTCCTCGCCGCCTTCCAGGCCATCCCGCGTTCGCTGATCGAGGCGGCGGCGATGGACGGATCCGGTGTCGTCAGGCGCTTCTGGGACATCCAGTTCCCGCTCATCACGCCGACGATCTTCTTTCTGCTGGTCATCAACATCACGGAAAGCTTTCAGGATTCCTTCGGCATCGTCGACATCATGACCTCCGGCGGCCCGGCGAACGCGACCAATCTGATGGTCTACAAGATCTATTCCGATGGCTTCAAAGGCCTGGATTATTCAGGCGCCGCCGCGCAGAGCATCATCCTGATGCTGCTCATCATCGTACTCACCATCTTCCAGTTCCGCTTCATCGAGCGGCGCGTGCATTACAGGTGAGATAGACATGGTCGAGCGCACCCCGTTCCTCAATTTCCTCACGCACCTGATCCTGTTCGTCGGGTTCATCTTTTGCATCGCGCCGTTCGCGGTCGTGGCGATCGCCGCGTCGCACAACCTCAAGGACGTCAACGATGTGCCGATGTCGCTGCTGCCGGGCAGCGACTTCTGGATCAACATGAAGACGGCCTGGACGACAGCCGATCTCGGTCCCAAGCTGTTTAACAGTTTCGTCATGGCTGCCGGCGTGGCGGCGGGCAAAGTGATCATCTCGGCGCTCACCGCCTTTTCGATCGTCTATTTCCGCTACCCCGGGCGCACGTTCATCTTCTGGCTGATCTTCGTCACACTGATGCTGCCGCTCGAAGTCCGCATCGTGCCGACCTACGCGGTCGTCGCCAATGTGCTGTCACCCTACCAGGCCATCCTCGACGTGACGGGCCTAAGCTGGCTGATCGAAAAAGTGTCGGGCGTGCAGGTCTCGCTCAGCCTCGGACTGCTCAATTCCTATACCGGTCTGATCATGCCATTGGTCGCCACGGCCACCGGCACGTTCCTCTACCGCCAGTTCTTCCTGACGGTGCCCGATGAACTGACCGAGGCCGCGCGCATGGACGGCGCCGGCGCCCTGCGCTTCTTCATTGATGTCCTGCTGCCGCTGTCGCGCAACAACATGGCCGCTTTGGGCACCATCATGTTCCTGTGGGCCTGGAACCAGTATCTTTGGCCGCTGCTTATCACCACCGATCAGTCGCATGCGACTGCGGTTACCGAGCTGAAGCAGCTCATTCCTAATGTCGGCGGCGCGCCGGAATGGCACATCGCCATGGCGGGCACGCTGATCGTCATGCTGCCGCCGCTGATCGTCGTGGTGCTGATGCAGCGCTGGTTCGTGCGTGGCCTTATCGCCACCGAGAAATAACGGGAGACAGAAGATGGCCTCCATCGCCATACGCGGCGTCACGAAGAACTACGCCAGGACGCAGGTCGTGCACGGGGTCGACCTCGATTTCGCCTCGGGCGAATTCGTCGTCATCCTGGGGCCGTCCGGTTGCGGCAAGTCCACGCTTCTGCGGATGATCGCCGGATTGGAGGAGATTTCCGGCGGCGAGATCGCCATCGACGGCACCGTGGTCAACAAGCTCGAGCCGCGTGAGCGCGGCTGCGCCATGGTGTTCCAGAACTACGCGCTCTATCCGCATATGAGCGTCGCCCAGAATATCGGCTATTCGCTGAAGGTCTCAGGCGTTCCTTCCGCGCAACGCAACCAGCGCATCCAGGCGGTTGCGCGCACGCTGGAACTCGAACATCTGCTCGACCGCAAACCTATGGCGCTTTCGGGTGGCCAGAGGCAGCGCGTCGCCATGGGCCGCGCCATGATCCGCGAACCGAAAGTGTTCCTGTTCGACGAACCGCTGTCCAATCTCGACGCCAAGTTGCGCGTCCAGATGCGGTCGGAAATCCGCAAGCTGCACCGCCGGCTCAACGCCACCTCCGTCTTCGTTACCCACGACCAGGTCGAGGCGATGACGCTTGCCGACCGGTTGGTGGTGATGAATGCCGGACGTGTCGAACAGGTCGGCACGCCGGGCGAAATCTACAGCCGGCCCGCCAGCCGCTTCGTCGCCACCTTCGTCGGTGCGCCGGCGATGAACATTCTGGAAGGCACGGTCGAACTCGATGGGCTGTCGCTGCTCGGCGGCAGCCGGCGTATCGTTGTTCCGCGCGCGGGTCTGCCGGTCGGCACGAAGGTCGCGATGGGCATCCGGCCGGAAGCCGTCCGGCTGGTGGCGCCAGACACCGCCGGCGCGCTCAAGGCCACCGTCGACCTGGTCGAGGAACTCGGCGCGGGGCGGGTCATCTACGTCGATTTCGACGGCGCACCGTTTTCGGTCATGACATCGGAGGCTGTCCACCCCAAGCCCGGCAGCGCCGTCGGCCTGAAGCTTGCGCCAGAGGACATGCATTTCTTCTCGTCGGAGACGGGAAGCCGCCTCGATGTCTTCAAGGCTTCCGTTCCCGAGCCGGCACTCTGATTTCCAAACCTTCGCGCGAGCGGTGACCGAACCTGCCGGGGCCCAAGCGCATCAGGCACTCGGCCGTTCAGGCCAGCACATGCGCCTTTCCCGACACGGTGAGCCGCACGATCTCTCCCACCGCGGGTGCATCCATGCCCGGCTTGCGCAGGATCAGCGGCGTGTTGCCGATGGCGGCGGCGTCCGGCGGGTCGGGATTGTTCATCAGGCGCACCGCGATGGTGCACATAGAGCCTGCGAATTCGGATTCCACCACCTCGCCAAAGAGCATCTCCGGGGTGCCCGACATGCCCTCGCGCGATGTCCTCTTCAATCCGATCTGCTCCGGCCGCAGCATGATGCGGGCGACATCGCGTCTATCTGATGTGTCGACGGCGATGCGGCCTAGCGGTGAGTTGGCGAAACCGCCTGCCACCTTTGCCGGCAGGATGATGGCGTCGCCGAGGAACTCGGCGATCATCCTGTCCTTCGGTTTGAAATAGAGCTCACGCGGCGTGCCGACCTGCGAAAACTTGCCTTCGCGCATCACCGCCACTTGGGCAGCGAAGGACAGCGCCTCGGCCTGGTCGTGCGTGACCAGGATGGTGGTGATGCCGGCCGCTTCCAGAAGCTCGGCCACCGCCTTGCGCATCGAAGCGCGCAGACCGGTGTCGAGCGCCGAGAACGGCTCGTCGAGCAGCATCAGCCGCGGCTTCATCGCCATGGCGCGGGCGAGCGCCACCCGCTGCTGCTGACCGCCGGAGAGTTCGTGCGGGCGGCGCTTGAGCACGGCCTTGTCCAGCCCGACGATATAGGCGAGTTCGACGATGCGCTCGGCGCGCTTATCCGCGCCGCGGTCCATACCGAAACCGATATTGTCCGATATGGTCAGATGCGGGAAGAGGGCGCCGTCCTGCGCCACCACGCCGATGCCGCGGCGATGCGCCGGGACGGCCGCACCACCATTGGCCAACACCTCGCCGTCGAGCACGATGCGGCCCTGGTCTGGCGCCTCGAAGCCGGCGATAAGCCGCAGCAGGGTGGTCTTGCCGCAGCCGGACGGGCCGACAATCGCCGTGCGGCTGCCGCTGGCGACATGGAGGTCGACGCCGTCGAGGGCCGCGACCGGGCCGTAGTGCTTTTTCAGGCCGCTGATTTCGAGAAAGCTCATCGTCCGGCCATCCGTTTTGACTGGACATAGAGCAGCCAGGTCAAAGGCAGCGACATCGCCACCATGATGAAGGCATAAGGCGCCGCCGAGGCATAGTCGATCTCGCCGCTGTAGGACCAGAATGCCATTGCCAGCGTGCGGGTGCCGTTTGGCGCCAACATCTGGGTCGCGGTCAGTTCGTTCATGATGCCGAGCGCCACCAGCGCCATGCCGGCCGCGGCGCCGGGCGCCGACAGGCGGATCGTCGTCGACCAGAGTGCGTTGAGCGGACGCCGGCCAAGGCTGGACGCGGCGCGTTCGAGCTCGACCGGTGCCTGGGCGATTGATGCGCGCAGGCTGACCAGGGCACGCGGCAGGAACATGAGGGCATAGGCCACCAGGATGGTGAACAGGGTCTGGTAGAGCGGCAGGGCGACGCGCACGGTGATGGTGACCAGCGCCAGCGCGATGACGATACCCGGTAGCGAGCCGACGATGTAGTTGCAACCCTCCAGCAGGCGCTGCAACGGTCCCGGCGCGCGGATCGAGATCCAGGCCATCGGCATGGCGGCGACCGTCGCAAGCAACGCGCCGGCAAGCGACAGGAATAGCGTCTGGCCAAGCGCCAGGCCAATTTCATCGAGACGCCAGACATCGGCGCCGCCGGCGACGAGCCAGCGGCCGATGGTGATGAAAGGTACGCCGAGCGCCAGCAGCGTGATGACCATAAGCAAGGCGAGGCTCGGAATGGTGGCGCGGCCGAGGCCCTTGCGTTGCTGGTAGCGCGCCGCGCCGGAGCCGACACGGGCATAACGCTCCTCGCCGCGCACCAGCACTTCGAGGCCCAGGAGCACAAAGCAGCAACACACCAGAACGCCGGCCAGCATGTTGGCGGCCGGTCCGTTGAAGGTCGACTGGAACTGGTCGACGATCGCCGTGGTGAAAGTATCGAAGCGGATGAAGACGTAGAGGCCGTATTCGGCCAGCAGGTGCAATCCGACCAGCAGCGAGCCGCCGCAGATGGCGAGCCTGAGCTGCGGCAACACGACACGCCAGAACACCCGCCAGGGTCCAAGGCCAAGCGCCGCGGCCGCGTCCTCCAGGGCGGGATCGAGGCGGCGCAGCGCCGCCGAGACCGGCAAATAGAGGAAGGGGAAATAGGCGATCACGGACACCAGCACGCCGGCCCACAGACCGTGCAGCCCGGGCACCATGGTGATCCAGGCATAGGAGTGGACGAAAGCGGGAATGGCGAGGGGCGCCACGCATAGCCAGGCCCAGAACCGGGCGCCGGGCAGGTCGCTGCGTTCGGTCAGCCAGGCCAGCGCCACCGACAGGATGATGGCGATCGGCACGGCCAGCAGCACCAGAAGGCCGGTGTTGACCAGCAGTTCGCCGACACGGGGCCGGAAAACCAATGCCGAGACCGTGTCCCAGCCGGTCTGCACCGCGACCCCCACGATGAAGGCAAGCGGCAGCAGCGACAGCAGCGAGACGAAGATGGCGGCGGTGACGAGCCACGGCGCCGCCCGCCGCCGAGCCTTTCGGCCCATGCGCGCAGGCAGGCCCGGGTGTTCGAGATCGATCGCGGACTGCATCAGGTCAGGCACCGCGCCGTTGCCGCCCGGTGGCAGCAATCGAAGGACCGCAATCGCGGTCGGGAATACAGCGTGTCGTCATCGACGAATGCCATCTCGAAAAACAAAAGCACTCCCGCCGAAAATGAATTCCGGCGGGAGCATGGTCGGTTGTCCTTTTAGGACGAACGATAACTAAAGCAAGCCGGCTGCCGTCATCAGGTCGGTGACCTTCTTCGAGTTCAAGGTTGTCGGATCGACCTTGGGCGCCTGCAGATCGGCCAGCGGCACCAGCTTCGGATTGGATTCGGCACCTTTGCCGACCGCGTATTCGAAGGAGTCACCGTTCTTGAGAACGTCCTGGCCGCCCTTGCCGGTGACCCACTTCAGGAAGGCCTGTGCTTCCTTCGGATGCTTGCTCGAGGCGAGCACGCCACCACCGGAAATCGAGACGAACGCGCCCGGATCCTGGTTCTTGAAATAGTGCAGCTGGACATTCTTGCTGTTTTCACCGGTCTTGGCCTGATCGCCAAAGTAGTAGTAGTGATAGATCACGCCGCCTTCGATCTCGCCGGCGTTGACCGCCTTCATTACCGTGCTGTTGCCCTTGTAGGCCGTGAAGTTCGTCTTCATCGCCTTCAGCCAATCGGCCGTAGCGGCCTCACCCTTGAGCTGCAGAAGCGCGCTGACGATCGCCTGGAAATCGGCGCCCGACGGCGAGGCGGCCCAACGGCCCTTCCAGCTAGGATCGGCGAGATCAAGCATCGACTTCGGCAGCTGGTCGGCGGTCAGCTTGGTCTTGTTGTAGGCAAAAACGGTGCTGCGCGCCGCAACGCCAACCCACTTGCCGCTTGCCGGATGGAAGTCCTGCGGAACCTGGGCCAGCGTGTCGGCATCGACCGGGGCGAACAGGCCTGCGTTCTCGACCAGCGCCATGGCCGGCGAATTCTCCGTCAGGAAGACGTCGGCGGGCGAAGCAGCACCCTCGGCGACGATCTGGTTGGAGAAGTCGCTGTCGCCGCCATTGCGCAAGGTGACGTTGATGCCGGTTTCCCTGGTGAACCCTTCGGCCCATTCCTTGGCGAGGCTTTCATGCTGGGCGTTGTACACGACGATGCCGGCATCTTCGGCCATCGCCGGACCGCCGATCAGGCCGATTGCAAGTGCCGTGGCGCCGGCAAGGGCTAGAAGGGGAGATTTCATAAGGTGCTCCTCGGGTTTCCCGCATTGCGGATGCGCCCGAGTATCAAATCATGAATGCACTAGTCAAGATTGAAAGGCGTCCGGCTGATCGGTTTCGCATGTCAAGACGTCAGTAACGGGTATCACCCGATACAGGGGGGCGATGGCGGGCCTCTGGACTACACGCTTCAACGGGCCGTGGCGATCGGGGAGTTTGACAAATCGGCATGGCATTCC
The DNA here is from genome assembly GCF_006442155.1 of Mesorhizobium sp. B2-4-14. Taxonomy (NCBI): domain Bacteria; kingdom Pseudomonadati; phylum Pseudomonadota; class Alphaproteobacteria; order Hyphomicrobiales; family Phyllobacteriaceae; genus Mesorhizobium; species Mesorhizobium sp. B2-4-14. The sequence continues at coordinate 82,814 of NZ_VFVA01000004.1, forward strand.
GGTGGGCCATCCCGCACACTTTCGTGTCTTGCCCGTAGTTTGGCTTGGACATTATTTCGCCGGCCACGTAACAAATCAACGCCGAGGCGCGAAAACCGGGGAGTGAACTCTTGTGAGCGGCAAGGACGAGGCCGAGCTTTCCCGGCTGTTGCGAGCCGCCATCGCGGGAGATGAAAAGGCCTATGCCGACTTTCTCCACCGAATTGCCGCGCTGGTGCGCGGCTTTGTCAGGCGCAAGATCGTGCAGGGCGGGGTCGATCCCGAGGATGTCGTGCAGGAAACCTTGCTGGCCATTCATGTTAAACGGCACACCTGGCGCCAGGACGCGCCGGTGCTGCCCTGGGTCTACGCGATCGCCCGCTTCAAGCTGATCGATGCATTCCGGCGCCGCGGACGGCGCATCGAGATCGATGTCGACGAAATCGCCGAGACATTCGCCGAACCGGAGACCGAGACCGTCAGCGAGCGCGATATCAATCGGGCGCTGGACGGGCTGCCGCCAGCCCAACGGTCCGTGGTGTCTTCCATCTCGGTGGATGGCCGCTCGATCGGCGAGACGGCGGCGAAGTTCGGCATCAGCGAGACGGCGGTGCGCGTGTCGCTGCATCGTGGGCTCGCCGCGATAGCCAAGCGATTCGGTCAGGGGCGATCCGGGCGGGAATGACATGAGGACGGACGATCTCATCAAGGCGCTCGATGCCGATGCCCGCAGCAAGGCGATGCCATTGCGCTCGGCCTGGTGGCTGGCCGCCGGCGCGGCCGTCGTGATCGCCGCGATCGTTTTCCTGTCGACGATCGGTCCGCGCCCCGATTTCATGGCGGCCGCGCATACTATGCGCTTCCTGTCCAAGTTTGTTTTCACCACCGTGCTTGCCATCAGCGCTTTCGCCTCGATCCGCGCCCTGTCGACGCCGGGTGCGGCGACGGGCCGGGCAATGGCGGGGATGATCGCCGCGCCGCTGCTGGTCGCGGTGGCGGTGGTTCTGGAACTGTTCGCAGTGCCCGAGGCCGATTGGAGTACCAGGATGATCGGCTCCAACATGATGATCTGCATGAGCTTCATCCCGCTGATCGGCATTGGCCCGCTGGCCATCTTCCTGGGAATGCTGCGCTATGGCGCGCCGACACGGCCGGTGCTTGCCGGCGCGGTGGCGGGGCTGCTTGCCGGCGGGCTGGCGGCGACCTTCTATGCCGCACACTGTTTCGACGACTCGCCGCTCTTTGTCGCCACCTGGTACACGATCGCGATCTCGGCTCTCGCTTTGCTTGGTGCGCTTGGCGGGCGTTTTTTCGTGCGCTGGTAGCATACTCCAAGCAACCGCAAGCCGTGCACACTGATCCTTAATCATGCCGGCAATTGTTTGCCGGTTCCCGATCTTGCCAATACCCCGGCGCAACCATTCCTTAAAATCGATCCTTCAGGGTTTTGACGGGAAAAAGCGATTGCCCACGGGGGTGGCACGGGTCGTGATATTGCGGGGATTGATCGGGCTGAGGCTCCACAAGCGTGCAGCGCTGGCGTTGCTTGTGGCCGCTCTTGCCGTGGTGGGGGCGCCGTTCGTGGTGTCGAGGCTGAACCTTGGCGCGGAAGCACTGAGAGTTTGCCTTCAAATATCGGTCGCGTTGACAGTATGCGCACTGTTCTTCGCTTACCTGTTTATCGTTCGCATCTCCGACGACCGGCGCCAGATCGCGGAGAGCGAACAGCGCTTCCGCCGGGCCATGGAGGACTCGGCGATCGGCATCGCCATCGTGGCGCTTGACGGGCGTATCCTTCAGACCAATCCAGCCTTTGCCGCCATGCTTGGCTACAGCCGCCAGGAGATCGAGGCGCTGACCTTTTTCCAGATCACGCATCCCGACGATCTGCATATCGGGCGGGAAACGATGGACTCCATGAGGGCGGGCAACGTTGACGCCTTCCACTTCGAAAAGCGTTATCTGCGCAAGGACGGCACACCCGTCTGGGCGCGTCTTGCCGGCTCCGTCATCCGCGATGAGAGAAGCGGACATCCGCTCTATCTCGTCTCGCAGATCGAGGACATCGACGCGCGCAAGCAGGCCGAGGCGCGCATTGCCGAAGCCGAAACGCGCTGGAATTTCGCGCTCGCCGGCGCGGGTCAGGGTGTCTGGGACTTCGATAAGCGCAAGGGCGGCACGACCTATTCCTCGACCTGGGTCAAGATGCTCGGTTTCGAGGAAGGCGAACTCGACGGCGATCCGGACCGCTGGCTGACGATGATCCATCCCGACGACCGCCAGGCCGTCGCCGAAGCGGACCGCGCGCATCTTGATGGCCAGACGCCGTTCTTCGAAGCCGAGTTCAGGATGCGCCACAAGGACGGTCACTGGATCTGGATCCTCGACCGCGGCAAAGCCATCGAGCGCGACGAGGACGGGCGGCCGATCCGGGCGATTGGCAGCCTGACCGATATCACCCGGCGCAAGGAGGCCGAAGAGCGCCTGACGGTGTCGGCGGCAATGCTGGCCGACGAGAAGGAGCGGCTCAGGGTGACGCTGCAGTCGATCGGCGATGCCGTCATCTGCACCGATGCGGCGAACCGTGTGACCTTCATGAACCCGGTTGCCGAGAAGCTGACCGGTATTTCCGGCGAGGCCGCTCTCGGCAAGACGCTCGGCCATGTCTATCGGGCGGTTGACGAGGAGACGGGCCACAGGATTGGTGCGACGCGGCCCGCGATCGGCGCGGAGGCGCCCTCCGACCAGAACAGCCGGGCCGTGCTGATCCGCCGCGACGACACACGCTGCAGCATCCGTCAGGTCGTGTCGCCGATCATGAACGAGCGCAATGAATTCTGCGGCCTGGTCATTGTCTTCCAGGACTTCACCGATGCGCGTGCGTTGCAGCGGCAGCTTGCCCATGCCGCCGCGCATGACGCGCTGACCGGCCTTGCCAATCGATCGAGCTTCATCCGCACCATGGAGGGGCTGGTCGAGCAGGCGCGCAAGGAGGACGGCACGATGGCTGGGGGCATCCACCAGTTCATGTTCATCGACCTCGACCATTTCAAGCTGGTCAACGACACTGGCGGCCACGCCGCTGGAGACGCACTGCTGAAGCGGGTCGCCGAGGCCATGCGCGGCGTGCTTGGCCCTGAAGACATCGTCGCACGCCTGGGCGGCGACGAATTCGCCGTCATCCTGAAATCGGGCTCGATCGCGGGCGCCAGGATCGCGGCGCGCTCCATAATCGATGCGATAGCCGGCCTGAACTTCACCTGGGATGGTCGGCCGCATGCGATCGGCGCCAGTATCGGGCTGGCGGCGATCCGCGCCAATTGCGGCGAGGTCGATGAGATCATCGCGAGGGCCGACGCCGCTTGCTATGCGGCCAAGGCGGCCGGCCGCGGATGCCTTTCCGTGGCGCCGGATGGCAACCTCATGAACGACAGGTCGGAACCGCCCAAGCCGCTCGCCGTGGCATCGTAGGCCGCGGACGCGTCGAAGCGGTTCATCGTTTCACCGAAACGCCGAACCCTTCCATTTCTCGACTTTGACTAGCGCGTCGGAACGGGGTGCTCGCCGCGATAGTCGTAGAAGCCGCGCCCGGTCTTGCGGCCGAGCCAGCCGGCCTCGACATATTTGACCAGCAGCGGGCAAGGCCGGTATTTCGAATCCGACAGGCCGTCATGGAGCACCTGCATGATCGACAGGCAGGTGTCGAGGCCGATGAAATCGGCGAGCTGCAGCGGCCCCATCGGATGGTTGGCGCCGAGCCGCATGGCGGTGTCGATGGCATCGACCGTGCCGACGCCTTCATAGAGCGTGTAGATCGCCTCGTTGATCATCGGCAGCAGGATGCGGTTGACGATGAAGGCCGGGAAATCCTCCGAGACGGTGATCGTCTTGTCGAGCTGCTTCACATAGGTCTTGGCGGCCTCGAAGGTCTGGTCCTCGGTGGCGATACCGCGCACCAGCTCGACCAGTTTCATCACCGGCACCGGGTTCATGAAATGTATGCCGATGAAACGCTCCGGCCGGTCGGTCTGCGCGGCAAGCCGCGTGATTGAGATCGACGAGGTGTTGGTCGCCAGGATGGCCTCGGGATTGAGCTGTGGACAGAGCTGCGCGTAGATCTTGCGCTTGACGGTCTCGTCCTCGGTCGCCGCCTCGATCACCAGATCGGCGCCGGCAAGATCGGCCATGGCCGGTGCCGACGCAATGCGCGCCATCGCCTGGTTGCGCAGCTTTTCGTCGAGTTTGCCAGACCCCACCTGACGAGCCATGTTGCCGCTGATGGTGGCGATGCCCTTCTCGATACGGTCAGGCGATATATCGTAGATCAGCACCTTGTAGCCCGAAAGCGCGGAGACGTGGGCGATGCCGCCGCCCATCTGGCCCGCGCCAATGATGCCGATCGTCTCGATCTTGCTCATGACCCCGATCCCGTCCGGAGCTTTCCGCTTGAATCGCGAAAATGCTCCATCTTTTGTTTTTCCGCAATTCCGGACGCAAAACCGCTGCGGGTTTGCTGGAATTGCACTAAGCCCTTCTGGCCCGCTTTTTGTGCAGTGCAAACTAAAAGGGCGGGGCGACTTAGTCTACCCCGCCCCTGACAATTTAATACGCTTTGGCAGAGAGCGTCAAAGCGCCTTCTGCAACTCCGGCAGGACAACGAAGAGATCGCCGACGAGGCCATAATCGGCAACCTGGAAGATCGGTGCCTCCTCGTCCTTGTTGATGGCGACGATGACCTTGGAGTCCTTCATGCCGGCGAGGTGCTGGATGGCGCCGGAAATGCCGACAGCGATGTAGAGATCGGGAGCCACGACCTTGCCGGTCTGGCCGACCTGCCAGTCGTTCGGGGCGTAGCCGGCATCGACGGCCGCGCGGGATGCGCCGACGGCAGCGCCGAGCTTGTCGGCGACCGGCAGGATGACCTCCTGGAACTTCTCCGAGGAGCCGAGCGCACGGCCGCCCGAGATGATGATCTTGGCCGAGGTCAGTTCCGGACGGTCGGTCTCCGACAGCTTGTTCTCGACGAAGGTGGACAGGCCGGGATTGGCCGCGGCCTTGACGGTCTCGATCGCGGCCGAGCCACCCTCGGGAGCCGCCTGGAAGGACGCGGTCCGCACGGTGATGACCTTCTTGGCGTCGGTCGACTGCACGGTCTGGATGGCGTTGCCGGCATAGATCGGCCGCTTGAAGGTATCAGGCGAAACGACCTCAATGATCTCGGACACCTGCGCGACATCGAGCAGCGCCGCGACACGCGGGGCGACATTCTTGCCGGTGGAAGTCGCAGGCGCGATGATGGTGTCGTAGCCGCCCGCGAGCGACACAATGAGAGCGGCCGTCGGTTCGGCGAGGCGCTCGGCGAGTTCGTCGGCCTCGGCGAGCAGCACCTTGCTGACCCCCTTGAGCTTGGCGGCTGCATCCGCCGCGCCATTGGCGCCCTTGCCGGCCACCAGCACATGCACGTCCGAGCCGATCTGCAATGCAGCCGAGAGCGCCTTGGCGGTCTGGTCCGAAAGGGTGGCGTTGTCGTGTTCGGCGATGAGGAGAATTGCCATTTTATCTGTTCCTTTCCCGATCGCTTACAACACGCCGGCTTCGTTCTTCAGCTTGTCGACCAGTTCGGCGACGCTCTTGACCTTGACGCCCGCCTTACGGCCGCCCGGCTCCTCGGTCTTGATGACCTTGAGGCGCGGCTTGACGTCGGCGCCGTAGTCGGCCGGGCTCTTCTCGTCGAGCGGCTTCTTCTTGGCCTTCATGATGTTGGGCAGCGAGGCATAGCGCGGCTGATTGAGGCGAAGGTCGGCGGTGACGATCGCCGGCATCTTCAGCTCCACGGTCTGCAGGCCGCCATCGACCTCGCGGGTCACCTTGGCCTTGTCACCTTCAAGCACCACTTTGGAGGCGAAGGTGCCCTGCGCCCAACCGAGCAGAGCCGCCAGCATCTGGCCGGTCTGGTTGGAGTCGTCGTCAATCGCCTGCTTGCCGAGGATGACGAGGCCGGGCTTCTCGGCCTCGACCACGCCCTTCAGCACCTTGGCGACGCCGAGCGGCTCTGTCTGCTCGTCGGTTTTGACCAGGATGGCGCGGTCGGCGCCCATGGCAAGCGCGGTCCGGAGCGTTTCCTGCGCCTGCTGCGGGCCGATCGAAACGACGATGATTTCTTCGGCCTTGCCGGCTTCCTTCAGGCGGATCGCTTCTTCCACCGCGATCTCGTCGAACGGGTTCATCGCCATCTTGACGTTGGCGAGTTCCACCGCCGAACCATCAGCCTTGACGCGAACCTTCACATTCGCATCGACAACCCGCTTCACGGGCACAAGGATCTTCATTTGCCTGTCACCTCTTCACGCTAGTTGGGCGCGCTATAGCAGCCTGCGCCCTTTCTGAGTTGTCGAAAGCCGACATTCCGGATGGAAATTCTGGTCTCCGACCGCCTTGGGCTCTGACGGAGACGTTTCCGTAGTTGGGGCAACCCCTGACGTCAATACGCTGAAAGGGCCTCAAATCGGTTCAGTTTGGGCCAGAAAGGTTTCCTCGGCCCCAGCGCGCCGTGGTGGCCGGCGGTTCGGCCGCCACTGGCTCAGCGGGAACCGACGGCTGGTCGGGTAGGGGAGCCACAGTATCATCGTCGGCGGCGTGAAACAGCGGCACGCCGCGGCTGCGCAAGACCAGCACCAGAATCGCCCCGGCGATGATGCCGCCGATGTGGCAGGCCCAGGAAATCTGGTCCTCGCCGCCGGCGGCGAACATGACGATCTGAAACAGCACCCACAGGATGAGCGGGATAAAGGCCGGAATGCGCAGGGGGATGCGGGCAAAGGCAAGCACCCAGACCTTCACCCTGGGATAGAGGATCAGGTAGGCGACGACAACGCCGGCGATGGCGCCCGAGGCACCAATCAGCGGCACCTGCGAGTCCCAGGCGACGAGGCTTTGGAAGGCTGCTCCGGCAACTGCGCACAGGAGATAGAAGATGAGGTAGCGGATGTGGCCGAGCGCATCCTCGACATTGTCGCCGAACACCCACAAAAACAGCATGTTACCACCGAGGTGGAAGATGTCGGCATGCAGGAAGGAATAGGTGAGATAGCTCAGGCTTTCCGGAATGACCACAAAGCGGGGATCGAGCTCAGCCGTGTCGTGAACCACGGCGGGAATGAAGCCGAGGCCGAGCACGGCGGCATTGGTGAAGTTCTCGCCGCCGAGCGCGGTGGCGCAATAGACCAGCGCATTGGCCACGATCAGGCCGATCGTGACATATTGCAGGCGGATGTGGCGGAGCCTGTTGGTGTCGTAAAGCGGGATGAACATCGGTCCCCGGTCCCCTCCCGCCTTTCGGATATTTAGCGGTTCTTGCCGGGAATCCATAGCACGTCGGCATTTCCATTGTCATTGACCGCCCTGGCGGCGACAAACAGGAAATCCGAGACGCGGTTGACGTATTTCAGCCCGTCGCGGTTGACATGTTCCCCCGGATCCTGGGCGAGCGCGACCATCAGCCGCTCGGCCCGCCGTGCCACGGTGCGGGCGAGATGCAGGGCGGCGGCCGCAGGCGTGCCGCCGTTCAGCACGAAGGATTTGAGTGGCTGGAGATCCTTGTTGAGAAAGTCGATGTCCTTCTCGACGCGATCGGTCTGCGCGGGGGTGATCCGCAACGCCTCATAGCCGAGCGGCTTGCCATCGTCGGGCACCGCGAGATCCGCGCCGAGGTCGAAGAGATCGTTCTGGATGCGCGAGAGCATGGCGTCGATCGCCGGATGGGTCTGGGCGGTGTGGACGCGCGCCATGCCGATGCAGGCATTGGCTTCGTCGACCGTGCCGTAGGCGTCCACCCGCAGATCGGATTTCAGCCGCCTTTCACCGGTGCCGAGCCCCGTGGTGCCGTCGTCGCCGGTGCGGGTGTAGATCTTGTTGAGCTTGACCACGTCGCCTCCCGAAAGGCCGTCACTTGCGGGTGAAATAGACGGCCAGCAGAATCAGCGCCAGCGCCACGGCCTGCAGCATGACGCGTGCCTGCATCAACTTGTTCGAAGTGACGCCGGAACCGCCGCGCATCATGTTGATAAGCCCCCGGATCAGAACGATCACCACGGCGGCCATGACCAGAATGGCGAGGATGTTGAAGACGGATGCCATTGTTGCGTTTCCAGTTCTCTTGTTGTTCAGGCGCGTTTGGCCATCAGGCGGTAGAGTATCGATGCCGGCAGGATGCGTTTGAGCGCAGCGCCGATCCTGGCCGGCACCGTTACCACATAGTGCGGGCGCGGGCTCCGTGACAGAAGTGCATGACGCAGAGCCTTGTGAACCATCTCCGGCCCGGGCTTCAGCGCCGATTGGCTGCCGCCGGCGCGCAGCCGCTTCAGCTGCGCCTCATAGTCCAGCCGATGCACGGAATTCTCGTAGTCGATATTCCTCAGGAACCAGGGCAGGCCATTGCTGGCGATCTTCGATTTCACCGGCCCCGGCTCGATCAGCGAGACATGGACACCGCTGCCTGTCAGTTCCTGACGCTGGCAAAGCATCAGTGCCTCAAGCGCATGTTTCGATGCCGAATAGGCGCCACGAAAGCGCACCGGCACCAGGCCGAGAATCGATGAGCAATGAATGAGGCGGCCGTGGCCCTGGCGGCGCATCACCGGCACGATGCGGCGGGTCAAGTCGTGCCAGCCGAAGAAATTGGCCTCGAACTGCGCCTTGAGCGCCGCGACGGTCAAGTCCTCGACCGCGCCGGCCTGAGCATAGGCGCCGTTGTTGAACAGCGCGTCGAGCCGGCCGCCGGTGCGGCCGAGCACCGCTGGCACCAGGGCGGCGATCGAGTCCGGCTCGCTGTAGTCGAGATAGAAGGCCTCGATGCCGTCAGCCTCGAGTGCGGCAATGTCTTCAGGTCTGCGCGCCGTGGCAAATACCCGCCAGCCCTCGGCCTTCAATGCCCGGGCGCAATAGGCGCCTATGCCTGAAGACGCACCGGTGACGATGACGGTGCGCAACTGCGCCGCTGCAGAATTCGTGGTTTGAAGAAGGGTTGCCATTTGCCGCATTCACTTCCCATATTCGCGGCGTCGAGACAATCGAAGGGAGCGCGCGTTCTTGCTGCGGAATATTGTCGCCCTGCGCCGCGTGCTCTACGACGCGATCGGCCATTTCACCACCGATGATGGCTGGGCGATGGCCAGCCATCTGGCGATCACCTCGCTGATGGCGCTGTTTCCGTTCCTGATCTTCGCCACGACGCTGGCCAGTTTCCTCGGCGCACAGGCCTTCGCCGACACGGCCGTGCATCTGGTCTTCGACACCTGGCCGGATCAGATCGCCAAGCCGATCGCGCGTGAGGTGCTGAACGTGCTGACCGTCAGGCGCAGCGATTTGTTGACCTATGGCGTGCTGCTTGCCGCCTACTTTGCGTCCAACGGCATCGAGGCGCTGCGCACGTCGCTCAACCGGGCCTACCGCGTCACGGAAACGCGCGGCATCATCCATCGCCGGGTGCAGAGCATCTTCTTCGTGCTGATCGCCACCGCCGGTTTTCTTGCGATCAGCGTGCTGCTGGTGTTCGCGCCCTTGCTGGCGCGGCTGGCGGAAGCCCATTTCGAATGGATAAAGCCTTATACGGGGACGATCACGCTATGGCGCTACGTCATTGCCTCGACCGTCATCATCGGTGGGCTGTTTGCCGTGCATTACTGGCTGCCGGCCGGCAAGCGCCGCTTCGTGTCGCTGGTGCCGGGCATCATCTTCACGCTGGCCGCGTGGCTTATCGGCTCGACGATGTTCGCCACCTATCTCGATCATTTCTCATCCTATGTGACGACCTATGCCGGCCTGGCCTCGATCATGATCGCAGTGGTTTTCCTCTACATCGTCTCGGCGATCTTCATTCTTGGCGGCGAGCTCAATGCCGCCATCAGCCGCTATCTCGAGGCACGGGCAAGGGTCGGCTGAACCAAGCATGATCTGTTCCGAAAACCGGTTCCCACCTTTCGGGATCATGCCTTGGTCGGCTCAACCTGTGTCTTGGTCTGCCGAGCCGTTGCCAGGGCAACGCCGAAGGTGGTGATCGCCATGCCGGCAATCTGCAGCGCGTTGAGCTGCTCGTTGAACAGGGCCCACGCGATGACGGCGGTCACCGCGGGCACCAGATAGAACAGCGAGGCCACTTTCGACATCTCGCCGTCGCGGATCATCACCATCAACAGGAAGATGGCGCCGACCGACAGCACCAGCACCAGCCAGGCCATGGCGAAGATCAACTCGCCATTGATGACGACGGTGTGCGTTTCGAAGGCAAGCGCGGCCAGGATCATCAGCGCCGCGCCGCCGACATATTGCCACATCGTCGCCGCCACGAGGTTGCCGCCGGAAGCAAAACGCTTCTGCCAGATGGTGCCGGCGGCCATGCCGAGCACGGAGATGAGCGAGGCGGTCAGTGTCGCGGCCGTGACCCCGCCGCCGAGGGCGCCCAGTTTCGGCCACAGCACGATGACGACGCCGATCAGACCGACGGCGAGGCCGGCCCAATGGCGCGGCAGGATGGCCTCGCCCAGGAATTTGCCGGCGAGCACCGCCGTGATCAGCGGCTGCAGTCCGACAATCAGCGCCGAAAGCCCCGCAGGCATACCCCTGTGGATGGCCCAGAACACGGCGCCGAGATAGACGCCATGCATGAGGATGCCGGCGCCGGCCGCATGCAGCGCCTCTTCGCGGGTGGCTCTTTTCGAACCCAGAATGACCGTCAGGACAGCAAAAAGGACCGCCGCCAGGACGAAGCGCACGGCGAGAAAGGTGAAGGGTTCCGCCCAAGGCATGGCGTAGCGGGCGCCGATGAAGCCGGTCGCCCACAAGACGACGAAGGTGGCGGGGATGAACCGCTTGATGCTGTGCATGTTCCGGGGATCGCCACGCTGATGAGACTTGAACCGTGGCGATGCTCTAGTCCGGTTCAGGCCGGCGCGCAAAACGAAACGATTGATCCATGCATCACCGGAATTCAACGGCTGGTGCGAGCGATATGCGGCTTTCCAGTACTTCGCAGGCTCAGAGACCAACCATCCGCCTGATATCGTCCGGCGATGCTCCGGCATCGCGCAACGCGGCAAGGCCGGTATCGCCGCGACTCTTCGACAGCTTCCGCCCGTCCGGCCCGAGGATAAGCCGATGATGGAAATAGGCCGGCTGCGGCAAGCCAAGCAATTCCTGGAGCAGGCGCTGCACTCCTGTCGCGGAGAACAGGTCCTGTCCGCGCACGATATGGCTGACGCCTTGCAGGGCGTCGTCCATGACGACGGCAAGGTGGTAGCTGGTCGGGATGTCGCGGCGCGCCACGATCACGTCGCCCCACTCTTGCGGGCGGGCCTCGACCGAGCGCGTCGCCGATAGCGTCTCGTCGCTGAATTCCGCCCATGCGAGGTCCTTGCCGACACGCGCCAAGGCGCCGCCGATATCCAGCCGCCAGGCGAAAGGTTGGTTATCGGCGATGCGCCGCTTGCGCTCTGTCATCGGCAGCGCCTTGTCGGTCGGAGGGTAGAGCGGCACGCCGTCGGGATCGCGCGGCCAGTCGCGCCCGCGCTTTTCGCAGCCGATGATAAAGGCGCGGATCTCGCCACGGCTCATGAAGGCGGGATAGACAAGCTCCTCGCGGATCAGCCGGTCGAGCACCGCCTCGTACTCGGCGAAATGTTCGGACTGGCGGCGCACCGGCTCCTCCCAGCCAAGGCCCAGCCACTTCAGATCGGCGAGCACGCCAGCCTCGAATCGCGGCGTGCAGCGCGTCGTATCGATGTCCTCGATGCGCAGCAGCAGGCGTCCGCCGGAGGCATTTGCCAGCCTCTGGTTGAGCAGCGCCGAATAGGCGTGGCCAAGATGCAGGTCGCCATTGGGGCTGGGCGCGAAGCGGAATGTCAGGAGCGTCATGTCTCAGGCGGCAATCGGGTTGTGCGGCGGTTTTGGCAATTGCTACTTTGCGGCACATTCGCGGACAAGGATACCATGCAACGCATCACGACACTGGACGACATTGCGCGCGGGCTGGATGCGCTCTGCATCATCGACCCGCGCCTGGAAAAGGTGCGCGGCATGGCCGGCGAGGTACCGCTCAGGCTTTCCGAGCCGGGGTTCAGGAGCCTGGCCTCGATCATCGTCTCGCAGCAGGTCTCCCGCGCAAGCGCCGATGCGATTTTCGGCCGGCTGACAAGGCTTGTCGATCCGCTGACGCCGCAGGCGATCCTGGCCGCCGACGAGGACATGTTTCGCGAGGCCGGCCTGTCGCGGCCCAAGCAGCGCGGCCTGATCGCGGTCGCCCAGGCGGTGGCCGATGGTCTCGACCTCCATCACCTGTGTTCGCTCGACGCAACCGAGGCGATCACCACGATGACCGCTGTGGCTGGCATCGGACCCTGGACAGCCGAAGTGTACCTTTTGTTTGCCGCGGGGCACCCCGACATCTTCCCGGCGCGCGACGTCGCCCTGCAGGCTGCTGTCGGCCATGCGCTCGGCATCGACCCGCGTCCGCCGGAGAAAACGCTGATCGCGTTGGCCGAATCATGGATCCCGTGGCGAGGTGTCGCATCGCGGCTTTTCTGGTCCTATTATCGCGAAACCAAGGGACGCGACGCCACGCCGCCTGCCTGAATCCGCAAAAAGGCATGAAAATCACGCATTTTTGGCACTTCGGGCAAACGACAATCCGCTTCACATCCCTGTCATGTCGGGCTTACAGTATCCGCGCCGAACGGTGGGTCTTTTGAAGCTGCACGTGACCCTTTCCGAAAGTCGAATTCGATTTTCGGGGTCATGTGCGAACCTAGGAGGTCAACAAGGTGACGGTTGCCGTATCTCCGGATGGGCTTCCAGCGCTGGTGCTGAATGCGGATTACCGTCCGCTCAGCTATTACCCCTTGTCGCTCTGGTCCTGGCAAGACGCCATCAAGGCGGTGTTCCTCGATCGGGTGAATATCGTCGCCGAATACGAGCATGCGGTTTCCTCGCCGACCTTCTCGATGAAGCTGCCGAGCGTGGTCAGCCTGAAGGCCTATGTGAAGCCCTCCAGGCATCCGGCCTTCACCCGTTTCAACGTGTTCCTGCGCGACCGCTTTCAGTGCCAGTATTGCGGCACGCCCGAGGATCTGACCTTCGACCACGTCATCCCGCGCCATCGTGGCGGTGCCACGACATGGGAGAATGTCGTCGCCGCCTGCTCGCCTTGCAATTTGAGGAAGGGCGGCATGATGCCGTCGCAAGCCAAGATGTGGCCGCTGCAGAAGCCCTATCAGCCGACGGTGCACGATCTGCACAATAACGGCCGCCTGTTCCCGCCGAACCATCTGCACGAAAGCTGGATGGATTATCTCTACTGGGATGTCGAACTCGAACCATAGAGTTCGACACAAACCCGCTATGCCGGCCGTCTGGCGCGGCTCTCTGCGCTTCCGGTGCTCACGTACTCAAGTACGCTCCGCTCCGGTTCTCGAAAGCCGAGCCATCCGACTCAGCCTGCCGAATTTTTGCTCGAACTCTGCGTCGAGCAGCTCAATTAAGTGCTCAATCGCGGGCAAGCGCGCCGCGGAAGGCGACGGCGGCGAGGATAAGGCTGGCAATGGCGTTCCAGCCGGCGAGCGACAGGCCGAGGATGCGCAGCGCGGCCTTGTCGCAGGAAGGCGGCACGAATTTGTCGAGCGCGTCGAGCACGCCCTTGCCGCCAGTGTCGACCGGACCGGCGCCCGCCGTGCAATCGGCCGGACCTTGCCACCAGGCCCATTCGACGCCGGAGTGGTAGACGCCGAGATAGAAGCCGTAGAGCATCAGCAGGCCGGCAATGCCCAGCAGGCCGCGCGTCAGCCATGCGGGCGCACGCAGCAGCGATGCAATCACTGCCAGCACCATCAAAGGCGCGCCGATATAGTAGGGGGTGCGCTGTTCCAGGCAGAGGTGGCAAGGGATGTAGCCGCCAATATACTGGAAGCAGAGCGCCGAACCGACCGTGGCGGCCATGGCGACGGCGAGAAACAGGGCGGTCCGCATGCGCTGGCGTCCGGTATCGGCATTCATCGTCGCTGTCATGGGTCTTTCGTCCATTGTGTTCGCCGCCGGCCAGGTCGGCTCGCCGCTCTTCCAAAAGCATTGCGCCGTTAGAGAGAGGGTTCAGAGGGCGTACTTGATCACGATATAAAGCAAAATCAGGGCGACCGCGGCGGCGCTGGCGATGAGGCCGAGACGCTTTTCGATGAATTCGCGGATCGGTTCGCCATAGCGGCGCAAAAGCCAGGCCAGCAGCAGGAAGCGGCCGCCGCGGGCCACGATGGCCAGCACGATGAACAGGGCCAGGTTGACGCCAAGAGCGCCGGACAGGATCGTCACCACCTTGATCGGCGGCAGATGGGCGGCACCCGAGGTGACCAGCATCAGGGCGATGAACTCAATGCTTACGCCCGACGACGCCCGCAACTGCTCGAATTCGTCGTATTTGCCATAAAATTCAAGGATGGGGCGCGCCAAGGCGTCATAGGCGTAGTGGCCGATGAACCAACCGGCAATGCCGCCCAGCACCGAGGCGACGGTGGCGACGAAGGCATAGCGATAGGCGCGATCCGGCCGCGACAGGGCCATCGGCAGATAGAGCACGTCCGCCGGCACCAGGAACACCGAGCTCTCGACGAAAGCGATGAAGGCCAGCCACCATTCGGCGGATTTGCGCGCCGCCAGTGACAGCGTCCAGTCGTACAGTCCGCGAAGCATCGGCTCTCCTATGGAACGGCTCGTCTGTCTAGAAAGGTTTTTCGCGCCGCACAATGGCCGCGGTCTTACAAATTGGAAAGGTGCCGTCTGGTCGCGGCTGTGAGCTGGTCTGCAAATTGGACAGTTGACGAACAGCCCTCCAACCGTATAGTCCGCGCCCATCCAGGCCGCCCGGCCTGAGCCCCTATGGCGGAATTGGTAGACGCGCTCGACTCAAAATCGAGTTCCGCAAGGAGTGCTGGTTCGATCCCGGCTAGGGGCACCAAATTCCCTCGCACGCCTTCGGCGAATTCGATTGGCTCAGCGCCGCCTCAGCAGGCTCTTCATCCGGTTGCGCAGCAGACGCGCCATGTTGCGAGTCTCGCGGTAGAGGTGCAGCTGCGAGGCGGCCTGGCGGGCGAGGCGGTCGGCGTCCGGCGTCAGCCCGATCACCAGTGTGCCGATCGGCTTGCGCTCGCTCCACAGCCTGCTCATCACCGGATGGTCGGGCACGGCGCAGGAATCGGTCATCATGATGTTGGGGTCGTCGAGATGCTGCCTGGTCACCTCGATCATCAGCAGCGTGCCGGGCGAATAGGTGGCAAGCGTCTCGTCATAGGCCGTCTTCCAGGTATAGGCGACGCCGGCCTCGACGAAGACGATCAGGCAGGCGATGGTGCGGCCGTCGAGCGTCAGCGAATGAATGCGGCACATGTCCTGTTCGGCGAGCCTGTGCACGGCCTCGCGGGCGAACGCGGCGCGGTAGCGGTCGATCGCCATGGCGGTGCGCTCGCGGCCCTTCCAGCCGGCCGCCTCCAGCGTCAGGAAGCTTTCGATTGCGTGGCGGATCTCTTCGGGACCGCGCGCCACGATGTGCTCCAGCCTGCCGAGGTCGGCAAGGCGTCGCTTCAGGCGGCGGAGCTCGCGATAATGGTGCGCGCGCAGTGAGGTCTTCAGATAGGCGTCGCCGTCGGCTTCGCTCTCCAGCACGGGGCGTGGGGTCTCACCGGTAGTGATCAGCGTCAGGCCGCGCGTCTCGGCCACCGTGCCAAGCAGGCTCGCCACCGGACCGTCCAGCCTGATGTCGGGCAGGACGAAGACTTTCGGCAGCTTGAGATGCGGGCGCGACAGCATCGAGAAGAAATCCTCGAGGACGCCGACCGGATCGTCGCGGTCGATCAGCGGCGTGCCGAGCGGGCCGAACAGGCTCGACCAGGTGCGCATGGCCGGCACGCCGAGCGGCACCACCGGCCGTTCCACCGAGAACGGCACCAGAAGGCGCAGCCGGTTGCGGTATTCGTCGCCGTCGCGGATCACCGCCAGGCGCACCTCGCGGTCCTCCAGCCGGGGCATGGCCGGCGCCAGGAAACGCGGGTTGAAGAAGACGTTCGGCTCGATCGTACGGGTACAGAGGTAATCCAGTTCCTCCACCAGGTCGAAGCCGGCCGACGCCGGATAGATGGCAAGCTTGCGCTCGGGCCGGTTGTTGGCAAGGATCTCGATATGGGCTGGGTCGGGGTCGCGCGCCAGCCCGGCAAGGCCCGACACCATGGCGCCGGCGGGGCCGCCGCTGGTTTCCTCGAGCAACGGGATGGCGGCCATCAGGTGGCTCCTTCGGCTGGCACGAAGATCGCCATGACGATGCCGAGCTTGCGCCAGACCGTGAAGGACAGCGCGCTGGCCTCGAAGATCATGGCAAAGGCGGTGGCCATGGCCGCGCCCCACAGGCCGAAAAGCGGGATCAGCACCACGTTGAGGCCGATGTTCAAGGCCAGCGTCATGGCATAGACGGCGGCGCAGATATTCTGGTTGCCGCTCATGGTGAGCAGGCTTTCACAAGGGCCGACGGCCGCCCGCGCCACGACGCCGAAGACAAGTAGGAACAGCAGCGGATAGCCTGTCGTGAATTCGGGGCCGAACAGCACCAGCATGGGTTCGCCGAGCGCCAGCACCAAGAGCGCCATCAGCAGCGAAGGCCAGAAGGTCCACGACACCGTCTCGCGGGCGAAAGCGGCGAGCTTTTCCGGCTCGCCATGGGTGAACTGCGCATAGCGCTGGGCAACACCCGCCTTGACGGCGAAATAGACGAAATGCACCAGCGCCAGCGTCTTCACGGTGGCGAAATAGACGGCAACGTCGTTGGGATCCATATAGGCGCCGACCATCAGCACGTCGGCGTTGGTGAGCAGGAAGAAGAACCCTTCGACCAGGAAGATCGGCAGCGAGACGATGAACCATTGCGCGAAATGCACCTTCATCGGCCCGGCCGGGATCTGCCTTTCCATGCGCTGGGTGACGCCGATCAACTGAGCGAGCGTGGTGACGTAGGTGGCGGCGATCGAGGCGAAGATCGCGGTTCTGGCATCAGGGGCGTAGCCGGCGAAGAGCATCAGCGCCATGAACAGCAGGATCAGCACCGGCCGCACCAGGTAGGTCGGCGACAGGGCAAACAGCGCCCAGCTGTTCGCCCTTGCCTGGCCTTGCAGCAGATCCGAGAGCGCGATCATCGGCAGGCAGATGACGCCAAGGATGAACGGTATCACGTAGTAGTTCTCGATCCAGGGCGCGGCCAGCCAGACGCCGAGCGCGCCGAGCCCGGCGATCATCGTCGAGGCAATCAGCACGAAGAGGCGACTGGCCACGACGATGCCGCGCAGTTCGTCCATCCGGCCGCGCTCGCGGTACTCGGGGATGAAGCGGATGACCGAGGTGTGGAAGCCGAGGCAGGCGAGATTGCCGACGATGACCATCGTCACCCAGACAAGCACGAAGATGCCGTACTCGAACGAGCCCATCCAGCGGGCCATCAGCACCTGGCTGACGAAAGCGATGACGGCGCTGACGATACGGATCGAGAAGGCGATGACCGACATGCGGCCCGCCTCGCCGCGCTCGTCGGCGGTGAACAGCACGGCGTCGATGCGGTCGAGCAGCGGCCCCACGCGCAGCGCCAAACGCTGCGGCAAGAACCGCCCGGCAGTCGTGGTCGCGGAAAAGCGCACCCCGATTACTCTCCGTTTTCCGCCTGTTTTTCGGACCTTGGTGTAGCGGAGACACCTTAAGAAAACGTGGGCGGAGAGCCTTCCTTCTCCCCGTCACTCCACGGGGAGAAGGTGCCGGCAGGCGGATGAGGGGCGGCGCTAGTCTACGGAGATTGCACTGATGGGCCGGGTGAGGAGAATTAGATTAGCTATAGACGAACCGGCTTGCGCAGTCCGGCATGTCATCTCCCGGTTGGGGACATGCGATAATCGCGGGACTTCGCGCCGCCCCTCATCCGCTCTTCGGGCACCTTCTCCCCGTATAGGGACGGGGAGAAGGAAAGCGCTGCGCCGTTATGCGAAGGCGCCGTGGCAGTGCTTGTATTTCTTGCCGGAACCGCAGGGGCAGGCCTCGTTGCGGCCGACCTTGCCCCAGGTGGCGGGGTTCTTCGGGTCGCGGTCTTCCGGGGCGACGATGGCGCTGGTCTCCTGGCGCACCAGAAGGGCAGTCTCACCGCCGTCGAAATCATTCTCGCCGGTGCTGCCGTCGATATGCGTGCCGAACATGTCGGGCGCTTCCGGAGGCGGGGCTTCGGCGGCCTGGCGAACCAGTTCGACGCGCATCAGCTGCGCGGTGACGGCCTGGCGCAGATTGCCGAGCATCGCCTGGAACAGCTCGAATGCCTCGCTCTTGTATTCCTGCAGCGGATCGCGCTGGGCGTAGCCGCGGAAGCCGACGACCGAGCGCAGGTGGTCGAGGTTGACGATGTGCTCGCGCCACAAATGGTCGAGCGTCTGCAACACGACCGAACGTTCGACATAGGTCATCACCTCAGGCCCGAACCGCTCGGCGCGCTCCTTGGAGGCGGCGTCGGCGGCAGCGGAAATGCGCTCGCGGATGTCGTCCTCGGCGATGCCTTCTTCCTTGGCCCACTCCTCGACCGGCAAGTCGAGATTGAGGAATTCGGCGACCTCTGCCTTCAGGCCAGCGACATCCCACTGCTCGGCATAGGCATTTTCGGGGATGGCCTTGGCGACGATCTCCTCGATGACGCCTTCGCGCATCTCGGTAATGGTTTCCGACAGGCCTTCGCCGTCCATCAGCTCGATGCGCTGTTCGAACACCACCTTGCGCTGGTCGTTCGAGACGTCGTCATATTTCAAGAGGTTCTTGCGGATGTCGAAGTTGCGCGCCTCGACCTTCTTCTGCGCCTTTTCCAGCGCCTTGTTGATCCAGGGATGGATGATCGCCTCGTCTTCCTTGAGGCCGAGCTTCTGCAGCATGCCGTCCATGCGCTCGGAGCCGAAGATGCGCATCAGGTCATCCTGCAGCGACAGGAAGAATTTCGAGCGGCCAGGGTCGCCCTGGCGGCCGGAGCGGCCGCGCAATTGGTTGTCGATACGGCGCGATTCATGGCGCTCGGTGGCGAGAACGTAGAGGCCGCCGGCGGCCAGCGCCTTTTCCTTCAGGCGCTCGACGTCGGCGTTGATTTCCCTTTCGCGTGCTTCGCGCTCGGGGCCCTCAGGCATGTCGCCCAGTTCCTCGGCGATGCGCATCTCGGCATTGCCGCCAAGCTTGATGTCGGTGCCGCGGCCGGCCATGTTGGTGGCGATGGTGATGGCGCCGGGCTTGCCGGCCTGGGCGACGATCGCCGCTTCACGCTCGTGGTGGCGGGCGTTCAGCACCTCGAAATCCTTAAAACCTTCCTTGCGCAGGCGCTCGGCGAGCTGCTCCGACTTCTCAATCGATGTCGTGCCGACCAGCGTCGGCTGGCCCTTGGCGCTGGCTTCGCGGATCTCCTTGACGATCGCCTTGTATTTCTCCTCGACCGTCCGGTAGACCTCGTCGTCCTCGTCCTTGCGGATGACCGGCAGGTTGGTCGGGATTTCGGTGACCTCGAGGCCGTAGATGTTGCCGAATTCCTCGGCCTCGGTCAGCGCCGTGCCTGTCATGCCGGAAAGCTTCTTGTAAAGGCGGAAGTAGTTCTGGAAGGTGACGGAAGCGAGCGTCTGGTTCTCCGGCTGGATCGCCACGTGCTCCTTGGCTTCGAGCGCCTGGTGCAGGCCTTCGGAATAGCGGCGACCGGGCATCATGCGGCCGGTGAACTCGTCGATGATGACGATCTCGCCGTTGCGCACGATATAGTCCTTGTCGCGCTGGAACAGCCGGTGCGCCTTCAGCGCATTGTTGACATGGTGGACGATGGCGACGTTCTCGACATCGTAGAGCGACTCGCCCTTCAGCAGGCCGGCATCGCGCAGCAGGTTCTCCAGCTTCTCGGTGCCTTCCTCGGTGAAGATCGAGGTCTTCTGCTTCTCGTCGATCTCATAATCCTGCGGCTGCAGCTGGATGATGAAGGTGTCGATGGTGTTGTACATTTCCGAACGATCCTCGAGCGGACCGGAAATGATCAGCGGCGTGCGCGCTTCGTCGACCAGGATGGAATCGACTTCGTCGACGATCGCGTAATTGTGGCCGCGCTGCACCATCTGGGCGCGCTCGTATTTCATGTTGTCGCGCAGGTAGTCGAAGCCGAGCTCGTTGTTGGTGGCGTAGGTGACGTCGGATGCGTAGGCGACGCGACGCTCCTCGTCGGACAGGCCGTGGACGATGACGCCGACCGAGAGGCCGAGGAATTTGTAGACGCGGCCCATCCATTCGGAGTCGCGCGTGGCGAGATAGTCGTTGACGGTGACGACATGGACGCCATTGCCGGCAAGCGCGTTGAGATAGACCGGCAACGTCGCGACCAGGGTCTTGCCTTCGCCGGTCCGCATTTCGGCGATGCCGCCATTGTGCAGCACCATGCCGCCGATCAGCTGGACGTCGAAGGGACGCATGCCCAGCACACGGCGCGCCGCCTCGCGGACGGTGGCGAAGGCCGGTACCAAAAGGTCGTCAAGGCTGGCGCCGTTGGCGATGTCCTGGCGGAATTTCTCCGTGCGGCCGGCAAGCTCGGCGTCGGAGAGCGCCCGCATCTCGTTTTCCATGGCGTTGATCGCCTCGACACGGGGCCGGGTCGATTTGACCCGACGGTCGTTGGAGGAACCGAAAACCTTACGGGCGAGACCGCCGAGACTGACCATTCAATGGCCCTTTCGATAGAATTCTCAATCTTGAGATGGGCGCCGGCCGGCCCCATCAAATCCGCGTGAACGCGCCGCCTGAATACGGGCAAACACAAAAAGCGCCCGGAAAACGGTTCTGGACGCCAAGTCGTTGGACAGATAAGAGGGGGCTCAACTGATGTCAACGCCGCGCTGGCCCTGGCGGTCGCGCCAAATTCCGCCACAATCTGGCTGATCTGGAACCCATCCTCCTTACAATCCTTCACCGGAGTCATTCCAATGCCCTTGTTGTTCCGCCGTGCGTCGCTTGCCAGCCTTGGCCTGGCCTTCGGCCTGTCGGCTCTTTGCCTCTCCCCGCTGATGGCCCAGGAGACCGCTCCTGCTGCTCCGGCCGACGCGGCGGCACCCGCGGCGAAGCCGGTCGATCCGAATGCCGTCGTCGCCACCGTCAATGGCCAATCGCTCACTGAAGCCGATCTGGTGCTTGCCGAAGGCGAGCTGTCGCAGCAATTCGCGCAACTGCCGCCCGAACAGCGCCGCGCCGCCGCACTCTCCGCTGCCATCGAGATCCGCGTCATGGCCGCCAAGGCCGTCACCGACGGTCTTGACAAGGATCCAGACTTCCAGCGCCGCATGGCCTTCCTGCAGCAGCGCGCCCTGCATGGCGAGATGGTCGAGAAGGGTGTTGTCGACAAGGTCACCGACGCTGAGGTTCGCGCCCGCTACGACCAGGAGATCGCCAACACGCCGCCGGTCAACGAGGTGCATGCCCGTCACATCCTCGTGAAGACGAAGGAAGAGGCCGAGGCCATCATCAAGCAGCTCGATGGCGGCGCCGATTTCCAGAAGCTCGCCAACGAGCACACCAGCGATCCTTCAGGCAAGTCCAATGGCGGCGACCTCGGCTGGTTCGGACCCGGCCAGATGGTGCCGGAGTTCGACAAGGCGGCCTTTGCGCTCGAGGTCGGCAAATACACCGAGCAGCCGGTGCAGTCGCAGTTCGGCTGGCATGTCATCAAGCTCGAGGACAAGCGCGCCAAGCAGCCGCCGGCTTTTGACGACGTCAAGGACCAGGCAAAGCAGGCCGTCATCCGCGACAAGTATTTCGCGCTGGTCAAGTCGCTGCGCGCGGGCGCCAAGGTCGAGATCCCCGACGCCAAGCTGAAGCAGGCCGTCGATACGCTGGAAAGCGGCAAGTAAGCCTTAAAGGCTTTTTCAAAAGGGGCGCGGCAGCGAAGCTTGCCCCGCCCTTTGTTTATTGGGCGGCCGCTATGCCTTTCAGGAGATAGCGGACCACCGTGCGGATCGTTGCCTCGGGCTCGTCGAGCCGGTTGATCAGGAGATGCCGCCAGGCATAGGAAGCCAGCAGGTCGGCGACCACGGCCGGATCGATGTCGCCCGCGACCTCACCTCTTGCCTTGGCGCGCTCGATGATCTGACCGGTGTGGGCGCGGCGCCCGCCGGCATAGCCGGCAAGGGCCGCGGCCGCGGCTTCATCCGACTGCGCCTCGGCAATCAGCGACCTGAACACGCTGCCCGACGATGTCTCGCGCCAGTGGAAGAACAGGTTCTGCAGGAAGCCGACGAGATCCTCTTCCAGATTTCCGGTATCGGGAACGTCGACGCGCTTCTGGCGCTGATAGACTTCGAGCAGCAGCGCGGCCTTGCTTGGCCACCAGCGATAGATGGTCGGTTTGCCGGCGCGGGCGCGCCGCGCCACCGCCTCGATCGAGAAGCCGGCATACCCGGCCTCGACAAGCACTGCCTCGGCGGCCTCCAGAATGGCATCCGCACTGTCAGGATTGCGCCGCGCACCGATCGATTTGCGCGCCGTATCCGCCTCCTCGGCCATTCCTGTCGTCCTCGTTTCAATTTCCGGGCGATGATAAGTGATCCGCCGATGAAACGAAACGACCCGTTTTTTAGCGTGAGAGCGCGTTCGTCATCAGGACGCCGGTCCTTACATCGCATGCGATGTCTCCGGCACGATGCGCCATCCCTCGTCGGTCTTGAATGGAGCGGGTTTCCCGCCCCGCAGGCCTGGCGAAAACGCCCTTGCGCCGGCGCGCCGTATCGGGCAAACCGGCCTTCCCTTGCGATTTTCCCGCCCGAGGTTGCCATGTCCACCACGATTTCACCGCTCGCGCCGAAGAAATATCCCGAGATGCCTGTCGTCGAAGGGGTGCGCATCGCCACCGCCGAAGCGGGGATAAAGTACAAGAACCGCACCGATCTGCTGGCGATGGTCTTCGACGCGGGCACCACGGTCGCCGGCGTGTTCACGAAGTCGAAATGCCCCTCGGCGCCGGTCGATTTCTGCCGGCAGAACCTTGGCGCCGGCAAGGCCCGGGTGCTGGTCGTCAATTCCGGCAATGCCAACGCCTTCACCGGCAAGAAAGGCCGCGAATCCACCGCGCTGACCGGCGAGGCGGCGGCCAAGGCGGCCGGCTGCACGGCGGGCGAGGTTTTCCTGGCCTCGACCGGTGTTATCGGCGAGCCGCTCGACACAACCAAGTTCAGTCATCTGCTCGCCGGGCTGGTCAGCGACGGCAAGCCGGACCTGTGGACCGAGGCGGCAAAGGCCATCATGACCACGGACACCTATCCGAAGGTGGCGACGCAGATGGTCAAGCTCGGCGACACCGACGTCACCATCAACGGCATTTCCAAGGGGGCCGGCATGATCGCGCCTGACATGGCGACGATGCTTTCCTTCATCGCGACCGACGCGCCGATCGCCGCACCGGTGCTGCAGGATCTGTTGTCGCGGGGCACGGCCAAGACCTTCAATGCGGTGACCGTCGACAGCGATACGTCGACCAGCGACACGCTGCTGCTCTTTGCCACCGGCAAGGCCGCGAAGCGCGGCGCGCCTGAGATCACCGACCCTAGGGACGCCCGGCTCGGCGCGTTCCGTCGGGCGCTCGGCAAGGTGCTGAAGTCGCTGGCGCTGCAGGTGGTGCGCGACGGCGAGGGCGCGCGCAAGCAGGTCGAAGTCACCGTCACCGGCGCGAAATCGGCCCGCTCGGCCAAGCGGATCGCGCTGTCGATCGCCAATTCGCCGCTGGTCAAGACCGCCGTTGCCGGCGAGGATGCCAATTGGGGCCGCGTCGTCATGGCCGTCGGCAAGGCCGGCGAGCCCGCCGATCGCGACCGGCTGTCGATCTGGTTCGGCGACAACCGGCTGGCCTATGAGGGCGAGCGCGACCCGGCCTATTCGGAAGAAAAGACCTCGGCCTACATGAAGCGCGACGATATCCGCATCCGCGCCGATATCGGCATCGGCAGCGGCAAGGCGACGGTGTGGACCTGCGATCTCACCAAGGAATATGTCGCCATCAACGGCGATTACCGGAGCTGATCGCCTTGGTCTCGCGCCATCCGGCAAGCATGCTCGCAACCGTGCGCCGCTACGAAGCGGCCGGCTTTCGCGCGTGGCCGGCGGCCGCCGTCCACTATGACGGCACCTGGGTGGTGCGGCTGACCGCCGGCCACCCGGCCAAGCGGCTGAATTCGGTCAATCCGCTCGATCCCGGCGACATCCAGCACATCGCCGATCGCATCGGCCGCGCCAGCCGCCGCTTCGATGCCTATGGCCGGCCGCTGACGTTCCGCATGTCGCCGCTGTCGGGTCCCGATCTGGCCAGCCATCTCGACAAGGAGGGCTGGAGCCGGTTCGACGAATCGCTGGTCATGCGGCTGTCGCTGGCTGATGCCCATCTCGACGCCGCCATGGATCAGATTCCGCTCAAGGACATCAGCCGCTTCATCGGCGCGTCGCTCAAGGTCAGCGGCTCCGACGTTTCGCTGCGGCCTGGCCTGTCGGAGATCATCGGCGCCATCCAGCCGGAGGCCGGGCTGTTCGCCCTAGAGGATAACGCGGAGCCGCTGGCAACGCTGATCTGCGTGCATGATGGCGATCTCGCCGGACTGTTCGAGGTCGCCACCGACAAGTCGGCGCGCAACAAGGGGCACGGCCGCAACCTGATCCTGTCGGCGCTGAAATGGGCACGGCTGCGCGGCGCGCGGGAAGCCTGGCTGCAGGTCGAGGCGGGCAATGCGCCGGCGCTGGCGCTCTACCGCACGCTCGGCTTCGAGGAAGTCTATCGCTATCACTACCGCCGGCCGCCCGGCCATGAATGATCTGGTCGATCCCGGCAAGCGCCTGCTCCTGGTTGCTGCCTGTGCTCTGGTCGACACCGACGGTCGCGTGCTTTTGGCGCAGCGGCCGCAAGGCAAGCAGCTTGCCGGCCTGTGGGAGTTTCCCGGCGGCAAGGTCGAGCCCGGCGAGACGCCGGAACAATGCATCATCCGCGAACTGCATGAGGAGATCGGCATCGAGACCGAGATCCCGTGTCTGGCGCCGCTCACCTTCGCCAGCCATTCCTATGACGACTTCCATCTCCTGATGCCGCTGTTTGTCTGCCGCCGCTTCCGCGGCATCGCCCAGCCCAGGGAAGGGCAGGCACTGAAATGGGTGCGGCCAAAGCAGATGCGCGACTACCCGATGCCGCCGGCCGACGCGCCGCTGATTCCGTTCCTCATCGATCTCCTCTGAGGATCGGTGAACTGATCGGTACCACGGTCCATGTCAGCCGGCGTTAATGGAAGATTTATCTCATCATGAAAAATAGATGCATGGCCGTATTTGTCGCGGTCGCCGCCGAATCGCAGGGAGCGATAGCATGAGCCTGGACAGGGATTGGGATTCGATCCGGCCCGACCGCGGCTTCCGTGCCGCCGATGCCGGGATGGGCATCTTGCGCGTCACGTTGCTGTTCGGATCGGCCGCGGTGGCGCTGGCGCTGATCGCGACGCCTTTCCTCGACAGTCAGACGCGCTCGCAGTCGGCTCGCGACGGTTTTCCCGGTCTCGACATGACGGCCACCGGTTCGATCAGCCATCGCAGCACCTATACGGTGCGCCGCAGCGTGCTGCAGCCGGAGCCCGGTTCGGTCTGCATCATCGGGTCGGACGGCAAGACCAGCGGCGACTGTTGAGATGGTTAAGACATTTTAACGGGAGCGGCTGTTTCACCGCCTGTTAAGCCTTTGCTATTAACCTTTCTTAACAGATCGGCGGTAAGGTCCTGGCAACGGGGATCGAGGCCATGAAAACAGTGCTGCTGCGTTTTCTGAAGGACGACACCGGCGCCACCGCCGTCGAATACGCCCTGATCGTCACCGTGCTGTCCCTGACCATCATCGGCGGCATCGGCCAGGTCTTCAACTCGATTACCTGGCTGTTCAGCGACAACACCAGCCGGCTTGCGAACGCCTTCGCGCCTTGACCCTGGCTGTCCGCGCGGCGGACAGATCAATGCCCTTCAGGTCCTTCCAGCACAGCCTTCAGCGAGACCTTGGCTGAACCAGGCTTCAGCGGTTTTTGCTGTGACGCATCGGGTGCCCAGCCGGACATCCAGACCATCGAGAAAGTTGCCCGGATCCGACCGTCGGGGTCGGAAAAACGCTCGGCGTAGATTTCCGCGGCGCGGGCAAACAGCCTGCGAAGCCCCGGTCGCCGGCTGCGATCGGCCAGTGCGCTGGTTTCGCCCATGCCGCGCAGATCGGCCATCAGGGCAAACAGGTTGGCATAGCGCACCGTCACCGTCTCGACGTCGGCGACCGGCAGGGCGAGACCAGCGCGCTGCAGCAGCGCACCGGCGTCGCGCACATCGGTGAACGGGATGACGCGCGGGCTGGCGCCCCCGTAAAGCTCGGTCTCGGCCGCAAGCAGGCTTTCGCGCAGCTCGCCGAGCGTACCTGCACCGGCAAAGGCACCGAGGAAAAGCCCATCCGGCCGCAGCGCGCGGCGGATCTGGATCAGCATGCCGGGGATGTCGTTCATCGCCTGCAAGGACAGAAGCGACACGGCCAGATCGAGACTTTGCGGTTCGAACGGCACGGTCTCCAGGGGCGCGATCAAGCCGACACTGCCGATGAGGAAGGCGGCGTCTGTCTCGACGCGGACGATGTCCCCAACCTTGCCGCTCGCGGCTAGAACGTCGGCTGCCGCCGGCGTCTGGCAAAACAGCACCGCCGCCTTGCCGAACCGGCGTTCGACGGCACCCAGCCGGTCGGCAAGGTCCTCAGCGGCGCGGTTCATCAGGAAATCGGCGCCGTCGACAGGATGAGCAAGCGCGCGCCGCTTGTGCGCCAGCCATAGTGAGGTGTCCATTATAGGCTGCAAGGGGCGGATCCTTGTTTGTCCCTGCCGTGATATGGTTGGGCACTGATCTAGTTGGTATAATGGCATGCAGGTGGCCGATCCGATGTCCAAGATCAAGTCCATCGACATCAGGAGCCTGGCCCGATCGGCTCTCGGCTGGCCGTCGCGCATCCTGTTTCCGCCCGTCTGCGCCGGCTGCCGCCGGCATGTCTCGCAGCCCGGCGTACTGTGCGGCGCCTGCTGGCCGAAGCTCAGGCTGCTGGAACGGCCCTGGTGCCCGGTGATGGGCACGCCATTCATCCACCATATGGGCGAGGGCTTTCTGTCGGCCGAGGCGATCGCCGATCCACCGCCCTTCGAGCGAGCACGGGCGGCCGTCGCCTATTCGGGCGTGGCTCGTCAGATGGTGCAAGGCCTGAAATACCAGGACCGTACCGATCTCGCGCCTTGGATGGCGCGCTGGATGGTGCGCGCGGGCGCCGATCTCATTGCCGAGGCCGATGTGGTTGTTCCGGTGCCGCTACACTGGCGGCGCTTTTTCAGGCGGCGTTTCAACCAGTCGGCGGAATTGGGGCGCGCGGTTTGCGAACTCAGCGGG
Source organism: Mesorhizobium sp. B2-4-14 (assembly GCF_006442155.1). Lineage (NCBI taxonomy): Bacteria > Pseudomonadati > Pseudomonadota > Alphaproteobacteria > Hyphomicrobiales > Phyllobacteriaceae > Mesorhizobium > Mesorhizobium sp. B2-4-14. The sequence goes on from NZ_VFVA01000004.1 coordinate 110,315, forward strand.
CTGTCCTTCGCGCCCTCCGCCATGCGGCGCGTGAAACTCACCCGCCAGCAGGTCGGGCTGGAGCGACAGGAACGCGAGGAGAATGTGCAGACCGCGTTTCGTGTGCCGGCGGAAGCGGAAATCGAGATTACCGGCCGCAGGGTGCTTCTGATCGATGATGTCTACACTACGGGTGCCACCGTGCGTGCCGCCACCAAGGCGCTGAAAAGAGGAGGTGCGGCCGCCGTCGACGTGCTGACCTTTGCCCGCGTGCTGCCGGGGGACTTCCGGGCGGATGAGTCCGTGACTATATAAGTCGGCAACAGAGAACGGAAACGCCATGGCCGATGTCACCATCTACACCCGCATGATGTGCGGCTACTGCACGGCAGCCAAGCGGCTGCTGGAGCGCAAGGGCGTCGCCTATACTGAGCATGACGCCTCGTTTTCGCCGGAACTGCGCCAGGAGATGATTTCGCGCGCTCATGGGCGTACGACCTTTCCGCAGATTTTCATCGGCGACAGGCATGTCGGCGGCTGCGACGACCTCCATGATCTGGAGGCCGAAGGCCGGCTGGACAAACTGCTCGCCAACGGCACGACGATTTGAGGGTATGATCATGGATGTTTTCAAGGCCGCGGCGATCCAGATGCGCTCAGGCGAAAGTCCTGAGCGCAATGCGGTCGATCTCGAACGGTTGGTGCGTGAAGCGGCGGCGCAAAATGCCACCTACATCCAGACGCCTGAAATGACCGGAGCGCTGATCCGCGACAAGGAAGCGCGTGCCGCCTCCTTTACCTCCGAGGACAAAGACATCGTCGTCGCGACCGCGCGCGGACTGGCGCGCGAACTCGGCGTCTACCTCCATATCGGCTCGACCGCCATCCTGCGCGCCGACGGCAAGCTCGCCAACCGGGCGCTGTTGTTTGGCCCGGACGGCACCACGCTTGCCACCTATGACAAGATCCACATGTTCGACGTCGATCTCGACAATGGCGAGAGCTGGCGCGAATCCGCCTCCTATGAACCAGGCATCGAGGCCGTCGTGACCGAGATCGCGGGCGCGAAATTGGGTTTTGCAGTTTGCTACGATCTGCGGTTTCCGCAGCTGTTCCGTGCCGAGGCGATGGCGGGCGCCGACCTTTTGACCGTGCCCGCGGCCTTTACCCGTCAGACGGGCGAGGCACACTGGCACGTGCTGCTGAGGGCCCGCGCCATCGAGAACGGCGCCTTTGTCGTCGCCGCCGCGCAAGGCGGCCTGCACGAGGACGGCCGCGAGACTTATGGCCATTCGCTGATCGTCGATCCGTGGGGGCGCATCCTGGCGGAAGCCGCGCATGACGAACCCGATGTGATCGTCGCCGAGATCGACCCGGCGCAGTCGCTTGCGGCGCGCAAGAAGATACCGAACCTCAGAAATGCGCGGGATTTTACCATCAATGCCGGCGCGGTGGAGGCGCCGCGTCTCAGGGGTGCCGCCTCTTGATCCGCTTTTCCCTCATCTGCGAAAACGAGCACGAGTTCGAGGGCTGGTTTCGCAGCAATAACGATTTCGACACCCAGAAGAAGCGCGGTTTTGTCGATTGTCCCAGCTGCGGCTCGCACAAGGTGCAGAAGGCCCTGATGGCGCCCGCCGTCTCGACCGCCCGCAAGCAGGAAACCATTGCGCTGGCCATGGGCGAGGCGCAGAAGCAGGCCATGGCGCAACTGAAGGCGATGGCCGAGAAGGTGCGCGAGAATGCCGACTATGTCGGCGACAAGTTCGCCGAGGAAGCGCGAAAAATCCACTTTGGCGAGACCGACCCGCGCGGCATCTATGGTGAAGCGACGCTGGAAGAGGCCAAGAGCCTGGCCGAGGACGGCGTCGATTTCATGCCGATCCCGGTATTTCCGGACGATCGCAACTGAATGATCAACTCACGTTGCCGATCAGCTTCTCGAGCAGGCTCGAAAGCGTCTCCTGCTCGGCCTTCGTCAGGCCCGAAAGAATCTCGTGTTCATTGGCCACATGGGCGGTGACAGCCTCGTCGATCAGCGCCAGACCCTTTTCGGTCAGCCGTACGACAATGCCGCGCCGGTCGCTGGGGTGTGGTCCGCGCAGGATCAGCCCCAAGGTTTCGAGCCGGTCGAGCCGGTTGGTCATGGCGCCGGACGTCACCATCGTCGCTTCGTAAAGCGCTGTCGGGGTCAGCGCATAGGGCGATCCCGAGCGGCGCAGCGTCGCCAGCACGTCGAACTCCCCAGACTGCAGTCCATAGCGAGCAAACAGCGGCGCGAGCCGCTCGCGGGCGATTAGAGACGACGCCTCGTTCAGTCGTCCGAGCACGGCCATCGGTGACACATCCAGGTCGGGCCGCTCCCGCTTCCATTGCTCGATCGCCCGCGCTGCCCTATCCACCGTCTCACCGCTATGTATCTTGACGTTAAGAATCTTTCCGCTATCATAACGCAGGATGCAAGGCCGGCCAAGAGCCGCGCGGGACAGGGTTCGATCATGAAAATTCTCTGGGATTCGGCTCTCGGCCTGCTGGTGGTCACCGGCGGCCTTCTTGGCCTGACGCTGCCCTTCGGCAAGCTCGCCACGGCGGACGGCGTGCCGGCCATGGTCTGGGCCTTCGTCATTTCGCTTGGTGCCGGCGGCGTGCTTTTGTGCGCATTGCTGCTCAGCAGGCAAAAGATCCGGCTGACGGCGCACAAGCTGCGCTATTTCTTCGTCACCGCGGCTGTGTCCTACGCGTTTCCCAATCTCCTGATGTTTTCAGCCATCCCGCATCTCGGCGCCGGCTATACGGGCATCATGTTCACGCTTTCGCCGGTCATCACGCTGGTGTTCTCGATCCTGCTCGGTGTCCGGCGCCCCAATATGCTCGGCATATCAGGCATTGCCGTCGGCTTCATCGGTGCAGTGATGGTCGCTCTTACGCGCGGCGAGACCGGCCAGCCGGCCGACTATTTCTGGGTGGCCGTCGGGCTGCTCATTCCGGTCAGCCTCGCCGCCGGCAACATCTACCGCACCGTCGATTGGCCGGAAGGCACCGGCCCGATCGAGCTTGCCGTCGGCAGCCACCTGGCGTCGGCGACGCTGTTGTTCATCGGTATTCTTGCCCTGTTCGGCCTCAAGGCGTTCGCGCCGCTCGGCGGTGTGCCGCTGGTGGTCGTCGCGCAAGTCGCATCCGCATCGGCGATGTTCGCCTTCTTCTTCCGGCTACAGGCCGTCGGCGGCCCGGTCTATCTCAGCCAGATCGGCTATGTGGCGGCCGCGGTAGGGCTGTTTGCCGGCACGATCTTCCTTGGCGAGCACTACCAGCTGCTGACCTGGGCCGGCGCCGTCATCATCACCGCCGGCGTGTTCATCACCACCAGGGCGCAGAGCCAGACCAGCATGAGAGCGCAGGGCCAGGCCGCCTAAACGTCTTCACCCTTGCCGGCCGTACTGGCGAGGCGGCTCCCGTCCGCTCGATGCCGAATGGCGAGAGACTGGATCAGACCGATCCTTTTTCCGCCAGCACCATGTAGTTGACGTCCATGTCCTTCGATCGCGACCAGCGGTCGGCAAGCGGGTTGTAGGTGACGCCGGTGCGGTCGATGACAATGAGGCCGGCGCCGCCAAGCGCCTTTTCCAGTTCTTCCGGGCGCACCAGCTTGCCGAATTGGTGGGTGCCGCGTGGCAGCCAGCGCAGCACGTACTCAGCGCCGATGATGGCCAGCCCCAGCGCCTTCAGCGTACGGTTGATGGTGGCCACGAACATGATGCCGCCGGGCCGGACCATCTGCCCGCATTTGGCGACGAACAGGTCGATGTCGGCGACATGCTCAACCACTTCCATGTTCAGGATGACGTCGAATGTCTCGCCGGCGTCGGCGAGGTCCTCGGCCGTCGTGGCGCGATAGTCGACGCTCACATTGCCTTCGGCGGCATGCAGTTTTGCCACTTCGATGTTCGTTTCCGAGGCGTCGGCTCCCACGACCTCGGCGCCAAGCCGCGCCATCGGCTCGCACAAAAGGCCGCCGCCGCAGCCGATGTCGAGGATGCGCAGGCCTTCGAACGGCCGTGCCGCGCGCGGGTCACGGCCGAAGCGCGCCGCGATCTGGTCGCGGATATAGGACAGCCGGACCGGATTGAATTTGTGCAGCGGACGAAACTTGCCGTTCGGGTTCCACCATTCGGCGGCAAGGGCGGAAAAGCGTTCCACTTCTCCGGCATCGATCGTCGATCGGCGGGGCTCTGGCATCGGTTGGTCTCCTCGACACTACAGCGCCGCGCGTCCTTCGGATGCGCAAAGGACGCTGTAGCACTTTGATTCTGCGCATGATCCCTTCCGAAACCGAAGTCGATTTCGGGGTCATGCGCTAGGAAGTCGGGCGTGAGGCCTCGAATGTCAAGGCAACATTTTCTCCCTGCTGCCAGGGCCCGTCTACTTCGTGTCCAGCACGTCGCGCAGCTTCGCGGCCAGTTGCTCGATGGTGAACGGCTTGGCCAGGAAATGCACGTCATGGTCGAGCACACCGTTATGGACGACGGCATTCCTGGTGAAGCCGGTGGTGAAGATGACTTTCAGCCCGGGCTGGCGCGCGACCGCTTCCTCGGCGAGCTTGCGACCGTTCATCACCGGCATGACGATATCCGTGAAAAGCAGGGCGATGCCAGGCGTCGCGGCCAGCTTTTGAAGGGCCTCCGGGCCGCTTCCGGCCTGGATGACGGTGTAGCCGAGTTCGCGCATGGTGTCCGTTGTAGCGGCTCGCACGCGGGCGTCGTCCTCGACCACGAGGATTGTCTCGGTGACCTTGGAGACGCTCTTGCCACGCTCGGCGGGCGCGGCCGGCTCCTCGGGGCCGAAGAACCGTGGCAGGTAGATCTTGATCGTCGTGCCTTCGCCCGGTTCGGAGTAGATATTGACGTGGCCGCCTGACTGTTTGACGAAGCCGAACACCTGGCTCAGCCCCAGTCCCGTGCCTTTGTTGACCGGCTTGGTGGTGAAGAAGGGTTCGAAGGCCTTGGCAATGACCTCCGGTGACATGCCGGCACCGGTGTCGGTCACTGCGATCATCACATATTGGCCCGGAGCGACTTCGGCATGCGTCGAGGCATAGGCCTCGTCGAGGTAGCTGTTGGCGGTCTCGATGGTCAACTTGCCGTCATTATCCATGGCATCGCGGGCGTTGACGGCCAGGTTGAGGATCGCGTTCTCGATCTGGCTGGGATCGGCGTGAGTTTTCCACAGGCCACCCGCCAGCACCGTTTCGATGCGTATGCCCTCGCCCAGAGCCCGGCGCAGGAGGTCGGACATGCCAGTCACCAGCCGGTTGGTATCGACGACCTGCGGCGCCAGCGGCTGGAGACGGGAGAAGGCAAGCAGCCGCGAGGTCAAATTGGCGGCGCGGCTGGCCGCATCCGTCGCGGCCTCGATGAATTTCTCGATGTCGTTCTCGCCTCGCTTCAGCTTGCGCTGGGCAAGGTTCATGGCACTGAGGATCACCGCCAGCATGTTGTTGAAATCATGGGCGATGCCGCCGGTCAGCTGCCCCACGGCCTCCATCTTTTGCATCTGGCGTATCTGGGATTCGGCCTTTTCACGCGTCTGGATCTCGTTGCCAAGTTCGATGTTCTTGCGCATGAGCTCTTCCTGAGCGGTGGCGACCTCGCGGAAGCGGCGGCGGGATTCGCGAATGGTGTAGGCGCCGAGCAGGAAGATCGCGGTGAGCGCCGCCAGCGAACCGATGCGCAGCCACGCCTCGACCCGGTCCGTGTGCTCGTCGCGCGCAGCGATGTCGGCGGCGTCGATGCGCCGGATCATATCCATGTTGGTCCGGATTTCGTCCATGGCGGACTTGCCTTGACCGCTGCGGAACCTTTGCAGCGCTCCGGCCGCGTCGCCCTTGTCGTACAGGGCCATGGTTTCGGCCAGTTCAGCCTGCTGTCGCGAAAGCGCGTCCTTGATATGACTGATCTGCTGGACGAAAGGGCTGTCCGAAGCCGCCATGGCGTCGATGCGGGAGAGCTGCCCCGGAATTGCATCGACCGCCTTCCGATAGGGTTCGAGATAGGATATCTCGCCGGTCAAGAGATAGCCGCGCCGACCGCTCTCGGCGTCCTGCGCCAGCGAAAGCAGGCCGGAGAGCAATTGCTGATACTCAATTGTGGCGCGCGCGGCGGCACGATTGGCCCTCTGGCTTTCGACGAGCATGGCGCGGGAGCCGACGATCAGCGCCAGCACCGCGAAACCGGCGACAATCGGAAACGTTTGCCATCGCATGGCACGTCGAAGACGAGCAATCATCTGTTCTGCCGAACCAAAAGGAATTCCCGCGGGCAGCATTTGGTAAGCGGCGGCAGCCTGCAAGGCAATATGCCGTCTTCTTGAAGCCGGCAATCCGCGTCCAGCCTTGCGAAACCGAAAGCATTTGGCTAAGGAGGCCGCGCATTCAGCGGCCGGCGCAGCCGGACGTGTCTTTCCGCTTTTCGGGATTCCGCTTTCTGGGTTGGGGTCCGGCTTCAGTCAAAGGCAATTCGCTTCCATGGCGCGCATCGTGATGAAATTCGGCGGAACCTCCGTCGCCGACATCGCCCGCATCCGCAATGTGGCGCGTCACGTCAAACGCGAGGTCGATGCCGGCCATGAGGTGGCGGTGGTGGTTTCGGCAATGGCCGGCAAGACCAATGAACTGGTAGCCTGGACGCGCGAGGCCTCGCCGATGCACGACGCACGCGAATACGATGCCGTTGTTGCTTCCGGCGAGCAGGTCACCGCCGGACTTTTGGCGATCACGCTGCAGAACATGGGCATCCATGCGCGGTCCTGGCAGGGCTGGCAGATCCCGATCAAAACCGACAACGCGCATGGCGCGGCGCGCATCCTCGACATCGACGACGCGTTCCTGGTCAAGCGTTTCGGCGAGGGCCAGGTTGCTGTCATCGCAGGTTTCCAGGGTATCGGGCCGGACAACCGCATCGCCACGCTTGGCCGCGGCGGTTCCGACACCAGTGCGGTGGCCATAGCCGCGGCGGTCAAGGCCGATCGCTGCGACATCTACACCGATGTCGACGGGGTCTACACCACCGATCCGCGCATCGAGCCCAAGGCGCGGCGGCTGGGCAAGATATCGTTCGAGGAAATGCTCGAAATGGCCTCGCTCGGCGCCAAGGTGCTGCAGGTGCGTTCGGTCGAACTTGCCATGGTGCACAGGGTGCGTACCTTCGTGCGGTCGTCCTTCGACGATCCCGACGCGCCCGGAATGGGGGATTTGCTCAATCCTCCGGGAACGCTCATTTGCGACGAGGAAGAGATCGTGGAACAGCAGGTCGTCACCGGAATTGCCTACGCCAAGGACGAGGCCCAGATTTCGCTGCGCCGCGTCGGCGACCGCCCAGGTGTCGCCGCCGGCATCTTCGGGCCGCTGGCCGAGGCCAACATCAATGTCGACATGATCGTCCAGAACATTTCCGAGGACGGCAAGTTCACCGACATGACCTTCACGGTGCCTTCCGGAGACGTCGACAAGGCGCTTGCCGTGCTCGATCGGCTGAAAGCCGAGGTCGGCTACGATGTCGTGCAGTCGGAAGCCGGCATGTCGAAGGTGTCGGTCATCGGCATCGGCATGAGGAGCCACGCCGGCGTCGCGGCCACCGCCTTCAAGGCGCTGGCGGACAAGGCGATCAACATTCGCGCCATCACCACCTCCGAGATCAAGATTTCGATACTGATCGACGGTCCGTACACGGAACTTGCTGTTCGCACTTTGCATTCCGTCTACGGTCTGGATAAGCAGTAGCAAGACTGAATCAGTTGTTGCGCGCGTGCCGGCAGCGGCGGAAACTGCGCCGGCAAGTGTTTCATTGGAGAAGAAGCCGCGATGCGTGAGACGGCCGTTGGCCCGCGCGTTCTGCTGAAACGGCTCCGCGAGCTCATGCAAGAGCCGCTGGAGCCGCAGGAGCGGCTTGACCGGATCGTGCGCGATATCGCCTCCAACATGGTCGCCGAAGTGTGCTCGCTCTATGTGCTGCGCGCCGATTCGGTGCTCGAGCTCTATGCCACCGAAGGTCTGAACCCCAACGCCGTCCACCTGGCGCAACTGAGGCTGGGGCAGGGCCTGGTCGGCACGATCGCCGCCAGCGCGCGGCCACTCAACCTTTCCAACGCGCAGGAGCACCCGGCCTTCGCCTACCTGCCGGAGACCGGGGAAGAGATCTACAATTCCTTCCTTGGTGTGCCGGTGCTGCGGGCAGGGCGCACGCTGGGCGTCCTGGTTGTCCAGAACAAGACCATGCGCCACTACCGCGACGACGAGGTCGAGGCGCTGGAAACGACCGCCATGGTGATCGCCGAGATGATCGCCACCGGTGATCTGGCGCGGCTGACCCGGCCAGGTCTCGAACTCGACCTGCGCCGCCCGGTGAGCTTCACCGGCCTGTCCTTCAACGATGGCGTCGGGCTTGGGCATGTCGTGCTGCACGAGCCGCGCATCGTCGTCACCAACCTGTTCAACGAGGATAGCGAGGAAGAGGTCCGGCGGCTGGAAAGCTCGCTCGGCTCGCTGCGGCTCTCCATCGACGACATGCTGGAGCGCCGCGACGTCGCTTTCGAGGGCGAGCATCGCCAGGTGCTGGAAGCCTACCGCATGTTCGCCAACGACCGTGGCTGGGTGCGGCGCCTGGAAGAGGCGATCCGCAACGGCCTGACGGCGGAAGCGGCGGTGGAAAAGGTGCAGAGCGACATGCGCGCGCGCATGCTGCATATGACCGATCCCTATCTGCGCGAGCGGATGAGCGATTTCGACGATCTTGCCAACCGGCTGCTGCGCCAGCTGATGGGACGCGGGCCGGAGGATGTCGCGGCATCGCTGCCGAAGGATGCCATCATCGTCGCCCGCTCCATGGGCGCCGCCGAGCTGCTCGACTATCCCCGGGACAAATTGCGTGGACTGGTGCTCGAGGATGGCGCGGCCACCAGCCACGTCGTCATCGTCGCGCGCGCCATGGGCATTCCGGTCGCCGGCCAGATGAAGGGCGCGGTTTCAATGGCGGAAAACGGCGATGCCATCATCGTCGACGGCGAGGAAGGCGCGATCCATCTGCGGCCGCAGTCCGATCTCGAGGCAGCCTATGCCGAAAAGGTGCGGTTCAGGGCACGCCGGCAGGAAGTCTACCGCGAACTGCGCAAGAAGCCGTCGATGACCAGGGACGGCGTGCAGGTCGACCTGCTGATGAATGCCGGGCTTGCCGTCGATCTGCCGCAGCTGGCCGAGGCGGGCGCGGCCGGCATCGGCCTGTTCCGCACCGAATTGCAGTTCATGGTCGCCTCGACCTTTCCGCGCGCCGAAGCGCAGGAGAAACTCTATCGCGACGTGCTCGAGGCCGCGCGCGGCAAGCCGGTAACTTTCCGCACCATCGATATCGGCGGCGACAAGGTGCTGCCCTACTTCAAGGGCACCATCCAGGAAGAGAACCCGGCGCTCGGCTGGCGGGCGATTAGGCTGACGCTCGACCGTCCGGGTCTGCTTAGGACCCAGATCCGCGCCCTGCTCAAGGCCAGCGGTGGGCGTGAACTCAAGCTGATGCTGCCGATGGTGACCGAGCTTGGCGAGATCGCCCAGGCGCGCGAGATCATCGATCGCGAGGTGCGGCATCTCTCACGCTTCGCCCACCACCTCCCGACCAGCCTCAAGCTGGGCGCCATGCTGGAAGTACCGTCGCTCCTGTTCCAGCTCGACGAATTGATGAAAGCCGTCGACTTCGTCTCGGTCGGTTCGAACGATCTGTTCCAGTTCGTCATGGCGGTCGACCGTGGCAACACGCAACTGGCGAACCGCTTCGATACGCTGTCGGCGCCGTTCCTGCGTGTGCTCAAGCAGATCGCCGACGCCGGCGCTCGCAACCACACGCCCGTGACGCTGTGCGGCGAACTCGCCGGCAAGCCGATCTCGGCAATGGCGCTGATCGGCCTCGGGTTCCGCTCGATCTCGATGTCGCCGGCCTCGATCGGCCCGGTCAAAGCCATGTTGACGGAACTGCCGCTGGACGAGCTGAACGCCTTCTTCGACGATAATCTGATGGCGCCGGCGCAGGGGCTGCCGATGCGGGCGTTGCTACAGGCCTTTGCCGACGACCGCTCCATTCCGCTGTAGCATTTGTCATGATCAACCTGCCCCGTGACCGCATGGATCAAGTCGTCAAGCGTTTCGAGATGCTCGAAGCGCAGATGTCGGCCGGCCCGGCGCCGGATGCCTATGTGAAGATGGCGTCGGAATATGCCGAGCTTCAGGACATGGTGGCCAAGGTTCGGGCGCTGCGCTCGGCCGAGCACGAGCAGGCCGACCTTGAAGCGATGCTCGCCGACAAAGGCACCGACGCCGAGATGCGGGCTCTCGCCGAAGCCGATCTGCCCGGCGTCGAGAAGCGCATCGAAGAACTGCAGAAGGACATCCAGATCCTGCTCCTGCCCAAGGATGCCGCCGACGACAAGAACGCCATCCTTGAAATCCGCGCCGGCACCGGCGGGGACGAGGCGGCACTCTTCGCGGGCGACCTGTTTCGCATGTATGAGCGCTATGCCGCCGAACGCGGCTGGCGGTTCGAAACAGTGTCGGCCAGCGACGGCGATGCCGGCGGTTTCAAGGAAATCATCGCCACCGTGTCCGGCAAGGGCGTGTTTGCCCATCTGAAGTTCGAATCCGGTGTGCATCGCGTGCAGCGCGTGCCGGCAACCGAGGCCAGCGGCCGCATCCACACTTCGGCCGCCACGGTTGCGGTGCTGCCTGAAGCGGAAGAGGTCGACATCGAGATCCGCGCCGAGGACATCCGTATCGACACGATGCGGGCCTCGGGTTCCGGCGGGCAGCACGTCAACACCACCGATTCGGCGGTCCGCATCACGCATTTGCCGACTGGCATCATGGTGGTGCAGGCGGAGAAGTCGCAGCACCAGAACCGGGCGAAGGCCATGCAGATCCTGCGGGCCAGGCTCTATGATCTGGAGCGCGGCAAGGCTGACGAGGAGCGTTCCGAATCGCGCAAGTCGCAGGTCGGCTCCGGTGATCGCTCCGAGCGCATCCGCACCTACAATTTTCCGCAAGGCCGCGTCACCGACCACCGCATCAATCTGACGCTCTACAAGCTCGACCGGGTGATGATGGGCGAACTCGATGAAATCGTCGACGCACTGATCGCCGATCACCAGTCAAAGCTGCTGGCCGATATAGGCCTCGATGGCTGACCCTCTGCCCGAGGCACTGGGGCCGCTGCTGCGGGAGGCGCGGGCCAGGCTTGCGGCGGCCATGATCGACGATCCGGCGCTCGATGCGCGGCTGATCGTCGAACATTATTCCGGCACGACGCGCACGCAGGCCATTGCCGAACCCGGGCGCAAGGTCGACGGGGGCGCCATCGCCGAAATCGAGGCCGCGCTGAAACGGCGAACCGGTGGCGAACCGGTGCATCGCATCCTCGGCTATCGTGAATTCTACGGTCTGCGCCTATCGCTATCGTCGGAAACGCTGGAGCCGCGGCCGGACACCGAGACGCTGGTGGAGGCGGTGCTGCCCTTCGTCAAGGCAACGGCCGCACGGGAGGGCACATGCCGCATCCTCGACCTCGGCACCGGGACGGGCGCGATCGCCCTGGCGCTGCTGAGCACGGTGCCGGCCGCGACCGCCATCGGCGTCGACATTTCCGCAGGCGCGCTGGCGACAGCGACCCGCAATGCCGGGCAATTGGGGCTCGGCGGCCGGTTCACGGCACTGCAGTCGGACTGGTTCGAAAAAGTTTCCGGCCGATACCATGTAATTGCCGCAAACCCCCCCTATATACGGTCGGAGGATATTGGAAATCTGCAGAACGAAGTTCGCGATTTCGATCCGCGCCTGGCACTTGATGGCGGTGCGGATGGGCTTACCCCCTACAGGATCATCGCCGCCGAGGCGGCAAGATTTCTGGAAGCCGAAGGCGTGATAGCGGTCGAGATCGGCCACACGCAACGCAACGAGGTCAACGACATATTTAGCGTAGCCGGCTATGCCGCCGGTGAGGTGTTCGGCGATCTCGGCGGAAACGACAGGGTTCTTGTCTTTCAACGGGGAAAGCCTTGACGCAGTGCGAAAAAACCGCTTGGCAATGCCGGGGAATGCGGCTAGGGTCGCCTCAACCGGATGAGACGAAGCAGGCAGTGCTCTTAGCGATTCGGTTTCCTTGGAAATAGCTGCCTTCTTGCGCAAACGACGCCCAAGCTTCGTGCGGGAATCGTCCGGCAAGTGATGTAACCGGAACAGGATGGCACGTGGCGCCAACGCAATCGATGCGGGCGAACGCCGGTGAAGAAACGAAACGGCTGGCTGCATGAGCGCCTCCGTTCGTAACGAGTTTTCGAAAATTTCAAGATGAAGAGAGTCGAATGAGGCCACAACAGCAGAACAGGCGCATGCGCGGTCGCAACAACAATGGCGGCGGCGGTGGCAACAACAATAACAACAACCGCAAAGGCCCGAATCCGCTGACGCGCAATTACGAGAGCAACGGCCCGGACGTGAAGATCCGTGGATCGGCTCAGCAGATCGCCGAAAAATATGCCACCCTTGCCCGTGATGCGCAAAGCTCCGGCGACCGGGTCATGGCGGAGAACTATCTCCAGCACGCCGAACACTACAATCGAATCATTGCCGCCGCGCAAGCGCAGATGCCGATCCAGAACGTCCAGCAGAACCGCGACGACTTCGACGATGATGGCGACGAGGACCGCGACGAGTTCGACAATGCGGGCAACGTCGGGGCCGGCAACAGCGGAGCAAGCAGCGGCGGCAACACCATTTCCGATCCGCAAGTTCCGGTGATCAACCATGGCGCCGGTCCGCAGCCAGTGATCGAAGGTATGCCGGCCGAGGTCGCGCTCAACCGGGAAAGCGGCCGCGACAATCGTGACAATGCTGGCCGTGACAATAGTGGACGCAACCATGGCGGCCGCCATCGCGATCGCCGCCCCAATGGCGGCTATGGCCAGAACGGCCAGCGCGATTATGCTTCGTCCGCCGAGCAAGGCGGCCAGCAGCAGCGCAACGAGGCCCCGGGACAGGCTGAGGTGCAGGCAGAGTCCGCTTCGCCGGCCGAAACCGTCGCGGCGACCGAACCGGCTCCGCTGTTCGAGAATTTTTCGCCAGCCGGTCTGGCCGCCCAGGCCGAGCTCAATGAGGCGGCGGCCGAGAGCGGCGCTGCCCGCCGCCCGCGGCGACCGCGCCGCCCGCGCGCCACTGCCGACCAGGCAGACGGCGGCGGCCGCAATGCGGATGCCGGCGAGGTGGCCGCGGCCCCTGCCGAGGGCGGCAGCGCAGAGCCCGTGATCTCAGACATCGACAACTGATCGAGCAGCACTTGAAGACGTTGAACGGCGGGGAGAAATCTCCGCTGTTTTCGTTTTTTGCGCCTGTGGAATATTATGCATTGACCGACATCAAGGCGTCTTGAGACAGCATGGCCTATGCACCATATCTCGGCTGAACAGGATCCGGCTCGAATGGGCGGGTCCGTCACCGCAATCTGATCCGGTGCCGCAAAGCGGGCCGGTGACGGAAGGAGACAGATATGAATCTTGAGAAATACTCCGAGCGCGTGCGCGGCTTTATCCAGTCCGCGCAAACCATGGCGCTCTCCCGCAATCACCAGCAATTCACCCCCGAACACATCTTGAAGGTACTCGTCGACGACGATGAGGGCCTAGCCGCATCCCTGATCGAGCGCGCCGGCGGCAATGTCCGCGACGTCAAGCTCGGTGTCGAGGCGGCACTTGAGGCGATGCCCAAGGTGGAAGGCGGCAATGGCCAGCTCTATCTGGCGCAGCCTCTGGCCAAGGTGTTCTCGACCGCCGAGGAACTGGCCAAGAAGGCCGGCGACAGCTTCGTCACCGTCGAGCGGCTGCTGCAGGCGCTTGCCATGGAAAAATCGGCCAAATCAGCCGAAATCCTGGCCAAGGCCGGCGTCACCGCGCAGGCGCTGAACCAGGTTATCAACGATCTCCGCAAGGGCCGCACCGCCGATTCGGCGAGCGCCGAGCAGGGTTATGATGCGCTGAAGAAATACGCGCGTGACCTCACAGCCGATGCCCGTGCCGGCAAGCTCGATCCGGTCATCGGCCGTGATGACGAAATCCGCCGCACCATCCAGGTGCTGTCGCGCCGCACCAAGAACAATCCGGTGCTGATCGGCGAGCCCGGCGTCGGCAAGACGGCCATCGCCGAAGGCCTGGCGCTGCGCATCGTCAATGGCGACGTGCCGGAATCGCTGAAGGACAAGCAGTTGATGGCGCTCGACATGGGCGCGCTGATCGCTGGCGCCAAATATCGCGGCGAATTCGAGGAGCGGCTGAAGGCCGTGCTCTCGGAAGTAACTTCGGCCAACGGCAGCATCATCCTGTTCATCGACGAGATGCACACGCTGGTCGGTGCCGGCAAGGCGGATGGCGCGATGGATGCGTCCAACCTCCTGAAGCCGGCCCTGGCGCGCGGTGAACTGCACTGCGTCGGCGCGACCACGCTCGATGAATACAGAAAACACGTCGAGAAGGACCCGGCGCTGGCCCGCCGTTTTCAGCCCGTCTTTGTCGACGAGCCGACGGTGGAGGACACCATCTCGATCCTGCGCGGTCTGAAGGAAAAATACGAGCAGCACCACAAGGTGCGCATCTCCGACTCGGCGCTGGTGGCGGCGGCGACGCTGTCCAACCGCTACATCGCCGATCGTTTCCTGCCGGACAAGGCGATCGACCTGGTCGACGAGGCTGCCTCGCGGCTCAGGATGCAGGTCGATTCCAAGCCCGAGGCGCTGGACGAGATCGACCGCCGCATCATGCAGCTCAAGATCGAGCGCGAGGCGCTGAAGGTCGAGAAGGACGAGGCCTCGAAGGACAGGCTTGTCCGCCTGGAAAAGGAACTCGCCGGCCTCGAGGAGGAATCGACCGAGATCACCGCCAAATGGCAGGCCGAAAAGCAGAAGCTCGGGCTTGCCGCCGACCTGAAGAAGCAGCTCGACGAGGCGCGCAACGAACTGGCCATTGCCCAGCGCAAGGGTGAATTCCAGCGCGCAGGCGAGCTTGCCTATGGCAAGATTCCGGAACTGGAAAAGAAGCTGAAGGAGGCTGAGGCCCAGGACGGCAAGGCCGGCATGGTCGAGGAAGTGGTCACACCCGACCACGTCGCCCATATCGTGTCGCGCTGGACCGGCATTCCCGTCGACAAGATGCTGCAAGGCGAGCGCGACAAGCTGCTGCGCATGGAAGACGAGATCGGCAAGCGCGTCGTCGGCCAGGGCGAGGCGGTGCAGGCCGTTTCCAAGGCGGTGCGGCGTGCCCGTGCCGGCCTGCAGGATCCGAATCGGCCGATCGGCTCGTTCATGTTCCTCGGACCGACGGGCGTCGGCAAGACCGAGCTGACCAAGGCATTGGCCAGCTTCCTGTTCGACGATGAGAGCGCCATGGTGCGCATCGACATGTCGGAGTTCATGGAAAAGCACTCGGTCGCCAGGCTGATCGGCGCGCCTCCCGGCTATGTCGGCTATGAGGAAGGCGGCGCGTTGACCGAGGCGGTGCGGCGCCGGCCCTATCAGGTCGTGCTCTTCGACGAGATTGAGAAGGCGCATCCGGATGTCTTCAACGTGCTCCTGCAGGTGCTCGATGACGGCCGGCTGACCGATGGCCAGGGCCGCACCGTCGACTTCCGCAACACGCTGATCATCATGACGTCGAACCTCGGCGCCGAATATCTGGTCAATCTCGGCGAAGACCAGGATGTCGACGCCGTGCGCGACGAGGTGATGGGCGTGGTGAGGGCGCATTTCCGGCCGGAATTCCTCAACCGCGTCGACGAGGTGATCCTGTTCCATCGGCTGCGCCGTCAGGACATGGACCGCATCGTCGAGATCCAGCTCAAACGGCTGGAGAACCTGCTTGTCGATCGCAAGATCGCGCTGTCGCTGGATCACGAGGCGATCGAGTGGCTTGCGGCCAAGGGCTACGATCCGGCCTATGGCGCCAGACCGCTGAAGCGGGTGATGCAGAAGGAACTGCAGGACCCGCTGGCGGAGAAGATCCTGCTCGGCGAGATCCTCGATGGCTCGACGGTGAAGGTGACCGCCGGTTCCGACCGGCTGAATTTCCGCTCGAAGCCGACTGTTGTCGCGACCGAGGCGGCGGCCTGACCGATGCGTGTCGCCTAAACCGGCCTTGGTTTTGGGACAATGACATGCATTAAAAACAAAAGATCTGAAGCGCGTCGCGCTTCGGAGTGCCGCGCGCCCAGTTTGGGCGCGCGGCGTTTTTCATAGCAAGCATGGGACGCGGATGACGCTGGACGACTATAACGACTTCTGCGCCTCTCTGCCTGCCACGAACCATGTCGTTCAGTGGGGTGGCGCCCATGTCTGGAAGGTCGGGACCAAGGTCTTTGCCATTGGTGGCTGGAACGAAGGCGCGCAGCTCTTCGTCACCTTCAAATGCTCCGACATTGCCTATGACGTGCTGAAGGAACAGCCGGGCTTGCGGCCCGCGCCGTATCTTGCCTCGCGCGGCATGAAATGGATCCAGCGTCAGACAAGCCAGAGCATGGATGATGACGCGTTGCAGGACTATCTGCGCGAGAGCCACCGCCTTGTTGCGCTCAAGCTGACGAAGCAGGCGCGCAAGGAGTTGGGGCTTGGCGCAGGCTAGTCTAGAGCATCGGGCGATTAACATGCAACGTAGCCTGCCTGTTTGAGATAGTTCCAGCATTCGGTTGGATCGAACATGGCGCAGATGCTTCCGACGGCGCGGACGAGATCGTCGTAGGTGCGCGCTTTGGCCTTTCGCAACAGGGTTTTGAGTTTTGCGAAGGCCATCTCGATCGGGTTGAGGTCCGGCGAATATTTGGGCAGGAAGAGGAACCTGGCGCCGCGCTGTTTGAGCGCCTCTGCGGCGCGCGGACTTTTGTGGACATTGAGATTGTCCAGAATAACGATGTCGCCGCGCCCGAGAGCCGGTGCGAGCTGGGTTTCGACATAGGCATCGAACGCCGCCCCGTCGATGGCTCCCTCGATGATCCAGGGGGCCACCAGTTCATGGCAACGCAGGTCGGCGATGAAGGTCTGGGTATGCCATTTGCCGAAGGGCGCATCGGCGAGGAGCCTCTTGCCGCGCAGGCTGCGCCCGCGCAACGGGGTCATGTTGATCTTCACGCTCGTTTCGTCGATGAAGACGATCCGCGCCGGCACGGCGCGCATCAGAGGCTGATGATGGTCGCGCCACTCACGCCGCGCCGCTCTCACGTCGGGCCGTTCTTGCTCCGACGCCAGCAGGGCTTTTTTTATACGTAAACCCCTCCCGGCACAGCAACTTCGACAGGTTCGACGGGTCCGCCCTGACGCCGTGCTCGTCTTCAAGCCACGCGCCAAGCTCAGGCATCGTGATGTCCGGCCTGGCCATCACTTTGTCGACAATGGCCTGACGATACGGGCCGAGTTTGCCAGACCCGGCAGGACGCCCCTGACGGGCCGGTTCGACGGAACCAGTCGCCGCATAGCGTGCCTGAACGCGTACCGCCGTCGAAGGCGCCACCTCAAACTGCGCCGCAACTGCCCGCCGCGACTTGCCCTCGGCAATGCCGCGAACAAGTCGAAGCCTCAAATCCTGCGAAACCGCTTTGCCCATGGTGCACCTCCGCATCCATAGGAATCAGACTTCAGTCGAAAAGGGAATCCCAACGATTCACCCTATTCGCCCGACGCTCTAATTGACTGTGGAGAGGTTGCCGCCTCACAATTCCTAGAATGTTCGGCCTCAAACGAGACCTAGTAGATGGCCTGCTCATGCGGGCAGACGGGCTCGTCGCGCCAATTGCCCAGGCGCACGCGGAAACGTTCGCCGATGCGAAGACGCAGCCATTCGGCGTGCTGCCGCTCGGCCGGACCGTCGTAATAGATGTGGGCGTGATAGCTGGCGATTTCCGAAAGCGGCCTCGGACCGGCTTTTTCGTTCCCTTCGATGTTCCCCTTCGATGATCCCCGGGGAACTCTACACCAAGCACCGACACTCGGAAGAGGCCGCGTAGCCCCGAAAACCGCAGCGGCGGGGGGTGCGCCTGCACTCGCTACCCCCCTGTTGCCGCGGCGCCGTTACTGGCCGCAATGGTGGCCATTCACCGATGGTGGCGCCTTCGGCGGCCTGCCGCTGGCATTGGGTGTTTCCGGGTTTGCCCCCTGCGGGCCTGCGGGGCAATTTTGATCGGCATTCGAATTCATATAATCCGAGCTCGTCCCAACGATGCCAATGCTGGAGGTGGTGCTTGGATCGACGAGCACCCGTCTTGCATGGTGCCTTGGCTGGTGGGTCCCGGAAGTTGCCCCGGTGTTTGCGTTATAAGCGCCGGCATCCTGGGCCAGCGCCGCCGTCGCAAGGCCGATGGTGAGGGCCGAGGCTGCGAGGATTTTTGTAAGCATGGGAGATACTCCATCTTCGTTTTTCGGCTTTTGCCGGATCGTGTCCGACATGGGCAGAACCCATCGGTCCGATCGACGTTCCGTTGAGAGTCGACACCTTTTTGTGAAATCTTGTCGTCAATCGTTCACAAACGCTCCGGCGCCGCCGCAAGGTGCCGGGCATGTCATTAGCCAGCTCAGCAGCCTGTGAAGCCGATAGGACGAGCCGCGCCGCGCCGCCGCATGATCGAGTTCCCCAGCCTGCCTCCGATTACGGACAGTCGGCTTGCGGCCCCAAAGTGGTCCCAACCGCGCGACAACTTGAGCATCCTGACTTCTGAAAGTCGTCGCTCCTCGGCACCAAGCCTCCTATCCATTGCCCCATTCTCGCCGGCACGATCGCCAACTGCGGACCAAGTTCTTCCGCGATCGTCAGGTGCGTGACGACGGCGTGGCTGGCCACGATTCTGAGGCCATTTGCGCCATCCCCAAATCCTCACGGACGAACGCGGATGATCGTCTTTCCCTTGCGCCGCTCGGTCGGGTTGAAGGCGGCGACGGCATCGTTGAGGGCCGAGACGTTGCCGATGTTCGTCCGCAGACGTCCGTCCCGCACCCGTTGGACGATCTCGTTCAGCTGGGCACGATCGGACTCGACAACGAAGTCGACCGCAAGGCCGTCGGCGGGCCGCGCCTCGACAGGCCCGACGACGGACACCAGCGTTCCTCCGGCCCGGACCATGCCTGCGGACCGCTTGCCGATGTCGCCGCCGATGACGTCGAACACCAGATCGACCTTGCCGGCGTCTTCCAGGGCGTCGTTGTCGAGGTCGATGAACTCCTTCGCGCCGAAGTCGAGCACCGCCTGACGGTCGACGGCGCGTCCGGTGCCGATGACGTAGGCGCCGGCCTCCCGTGCGAGTTGCGTCACCATCGACCCGACCGCGCCGGCTGCGCCATGCGCAAGAACGCTCTGCCCGGCCCGAAGGCGGCCGAGCTCGAATAGTCCCTGCCAGGCGGTCAGGCCCGAGATCGGCAGGCTCGCACCCACCGTGAAGTCGACGTCGCCCGGCAGCGGCGCGAGGTTGCGTGCCTCGATGGCGATATACTGCGCCAGGGTGCCGTCGCGATACCAGTCGGCGAGGCCGAACACCCGCTGTCCCACCGACAATCCCGTCGTGCCATAGCCGAGGGCGGTGACCACGCCGGCCAGTTCGTGCCCGGGAATCGACGGTGTTCGGTCACGATCGCGGCGATCGGTCCAGGTCGAGGGCCACGTCAGCTCGGTCGGGACGAACCCCGAAGCATGAACCTGAACCACGACATCGTTTATCGCTGCCTGCGGCTCGGGCCGCTCCACCAGCGTCATCCCGGCCGTTCCCGCCGCCTGGTCCGTCACCACGATAGCCTTCATGATAGTTTCCTCCTCGGTCATTTGTCTCTTTGGTGGAGAGGCTTCCGACCACTCCCCGGATTTGGGCGGCACGTTCGCCAGCAGGGGTCCCGAGGCCTTCGGCAATCGTCAGATGCGCGACGGCGCGTGCAATCCAGAACTGGTCGCCGCTTTATGCAGCAGCCATGATTTCGGCATAGGTGCCGAAATCGACATTGCCGCCGGACAGCACCACGGCGACGCATTTGCCCGCGAGTTCGATCCCGCCCGAAGACAGCGCAGCCAGTCCGACACAGCCGCCCGGTTCGACCACCAGCTTGAGGTGGGCCATGGCGTCGCGCATCGCCTGCGCGGTCGCCGTGTCGGAAACGGCAATGGCGCCGGCGAGGTTCCTGCGGTTGATCTCGAAAGTGATGGCGCCCGGCTCGGCGGTCAGGATCGCGTCGCAGATCGAGCTGTAGCCCGGTTCGTTCGAAACCCGGGCGCCGGCGGCAAGCGAGCGGCGCGTGTCGTCGAAATGCTCCGGCTCCACCGCCCAGACCGCGGTGCCGGGCGAGGCGTCCTTGACCGCGACGGAGATGCCGCTGGTCAGACCGCCGCCGCCGCAGGGGACAATGACCGCGTCGAGGCTGACGCCGAGCGTCCTGGCCTGCCTCATGAGTTCAAGGCCAATCGTGCCCTGCCCGGCGATGATGGCCGGATCGTCGAAGGGCGGCACCAGCACCATGCCCTTGTCCAGATAGGGGCGAACCACGGTCAGGCGGTCATCGCGGAAGCGGTCGAACGGCACCACCTCGGCGCCCATCCGGCGGACGTTGCCGATCTTCATCGCCGGTGCGTCCGCCGGCATGGCGATGACCGCCTTCACCCCGAACATGGCGGCGGAAGCGGCGACCCCTTGCGCATGATTGCCCGAGGAAAAGGCGACGACGCCACGGCTGCGTTCTTCTTCACTCAGCGAAGACAGCTTGTTGTAGGCGCCGCGGAACTTGAACGAGCCGGTGCGCTGCAGCGTCTCGGGCTTGAACAGGATACGGCCGCCAAAGCGCTTGTTCAGCTCCTGCGATTCGATCAGGGGGGTTTCGACAATCAGGCCCGAAAGCCGGGCAGCGGCGGCGCGGATGTCGGCGATGCCGGGAAGAGTGAGGGTGGTCATGCGAGGTCCAGCAAGAGAGATGGTGTCTCTATGATGCCCGCAAAGGCACGTGGCGTGCCATTGAAAAAATGTGACCGTTACAAAGTTGGCGAGTCATGAACGGCGTTTGCACCGCCCCTCACCTGCCAAGGGCAGTGAGGGGCGGCGCCGAGACCGAGAATTGACCGCTCCTAACCCAGCAGCGTCCTTTGCCTCTTGGTGCCGCCCAGCTTGCGCCAATTGTTGAAGCGGTGGGTGGCGGCGGCAAACGAGATCTTCATCTGCTGTGAGACCGAATAGCGCGACTTGCCCTCGTCGAACATGCGGTAGCAGCATTCGACGCCTTCCTCGGTCAGCTTGCCATCCGGAGCCTTGTTGTGCGGATTGGCGGGGTCGAACTTCTCGACCTCCTGCTCGACCAGGCCCTTCAGCCTCTGCAGGTCCGCCTCGATGCTGGCGATAAGATCGAGGACGGGCTTCGGATCGAAATGCTGTGCGGGATGTTTTGTCGTCATCTGCTGGATCCTCATTCTTGTCTTAGGTTCAGCTATATAGGTGAATCTTTGCCGATAACAAAGGGCCACCCACGCTCGAGCGCTTCAACAATTCTTGACCTCGCGGCCAAGCATGCGATTGACCCGGGCCACTTCCAACCCTAGTTTAGAACAATTCTAAATAGGGTGATTTCCTCATGCTTTCCCGTGTTTTCGGTTTCGGCCGCCGGCCCTTCGAGTCGCTCTCCGAACAGGAGATCCTGGCGCTGGCCATTTCGTCCGAGGAGGACGATGGCCGCATCTACCGGGCCTATGCCGACGGGCTGGCGGAGCGGTTTCCGCAATCGGCGAAAGTGTTCGAGGAGATGGCCAAGGAAGAGGACGGCCATCGCGACTCGCTGATCGAGCTTCATCGCAAGCGCTTTGGCGAGCGCATCCCGCTGATCCGGCGCGAGCATGTGAAGGGGTACTATGAGCGCAAGCCCGACTGGCTGGTAAGGCCGCTCGGCATCGAGCATGTGCGCAGCCAGGCCGAGGCGATGGAACGGCAGGCCTATCTGTTCTATGTCGAGGCGGCGAAGCGCACCACCGATGCCTCGACGCGGAAATTGCTCGACCACCTGGCCTTGGCGGAGCAAGGCCATGAAACGCTGGCGCAGCGCCTCGAACAGAAGCATGTCCCCGGCGAGATGAAGGACGAGGAGGCTGCCGCCGAGCAGCGCCAGTTCATCCTTACCTATGTGCAGCCGGGCCTGGCCGGATTGATGGATGGCTCGGTCTCGACACTGGCCCCGATCTTCGCCGCCGCCTTCGCCACGCATGACACCTGGCAGACCTTTCTGGTCGGTCTTGCCGCCTCGATCGGCGCCGGCATTTCGATGGGCTTCACCGAAGTGGCGTCCGATGACGGCAAGCTATCGGGCCGGGGCTCTCCGATAAAGCGCGGCATCACCACCGGCGTCATGACGGCGGCGGGCGGCCTTGGCCATGCGCTGCCCTATCTCATCCCGCATTTCTGGACGGCAACCGCCGTTGCCGCCGTGGTGGTGTTCTTTGAGTTGTGGGCGATCGCCTTCGTCCAGAACCGCTACATGCAGACCCCCTTCCTGCGCGCCGCCTTCCAGGTGGTGCTGGGCGGCGCGCTGGTGTTCGCGGCCGGCGTGCTGATCGGGAATGCATAGATAAGCGGAGGTCGGCGCTGCCCCTCATCCGCCTGCCGGCACCTTCTCCCCGTATAAGGGACGGGGAGAAGGAGATGGCTTCTACCTTGGTGCTCTTCCTGCAAGGTAGGCAATTGGCGAAATCCGCGATGACAGCGCCCCTCTCCCCGTCACTATACGGGGAGAGGATGCCGGCAGGCAGGTGAGGGGCGGCGCCAATATCAACCAAACTCACCCATTCGCCGCCCGGCTGTCAGCCGGTGCCTCGTCCCTCTCCGTCAGCCCATAGTCGCGCACGACATGCGCGATGCGCAGACGATAGCCGGCAAAGATACCGCCCCGGCCGGCTTGCTGCGCCTGCCGGTGCTCCTCGGTGTTGCGCCAGGCCCTTACCGCGTCCTCGTCGCGCCAGAACGACAGCGACAGGATGCGATTCGGGTCTGCCAGGCTCTGGAAGCGCTCGATGGAAATGAACCCGTCGATGCCGTCGAGCAAGGGACGCAAATTGGCGGCGATGGCGAGATAGGCATCGCGTTTGCCCGCCGCCGGTTCGACCTCGAAGATGACGGCGATCATGTTTTCACCAATGGCGCGTGGGGCCCGGAGACGTGTTTCAGGAACATGCGGTCCTCCCTGAGGATGAAGCGTTCACGGCGGGCGAACTCATAGTTTGCCTTGCCGGCGGGATCGGCGGCAAGCCGGGCGCGATAGGCTTCGTAGGCCGCCAGGCTGTCGATATTGTAGACGGCATAGGCCGTCGTGGCCGAGCTCTCATGCGGGGCATAGTAGCCGATCAGGTCGGCGCCGCAGCGCGGAATGGCCTGGCCCCAGTTGCGGGCATATTCCTCGAAGGCAGCCTTGCCGAAACGGTCGATCTCGTAGCGGATGAAGCAGGTGATGGTCATGGTCGGCTCCCTGGGTTTTTGCATCAATGGTTCGAGCGCGGTCGAAACGTCGTGCGCATCGAGGTGCTAGGCATTTCCTGTCAGGAGCCGCCGTCGCCGGCTCCTTGAGCTGAAGCCAGAATAGTGGTTATCTCACTGGGATGCTTCGACAAGGATCAAACTATGCGTGAAGGACCCGACATTGCCCGTATCGCCAGCCTGGTCGGCGATCCGGCCCGCGCCAACATGCTCTCCGCATTGATGGGCGGCACGGCACTGACGGCAAGCGAGCTGGCGCTGGAAGCCGGCGTCTCCTTGCCGACAGCCAGTTCGCATTTGTCGAAATTGATGGAGGGCGGACTGCTGACCCTGGCCAGCCAGGGCCGGCATCGCTACTACGGCCTTGCCGGGCCGCAAGTGGCGGGCATGATCGAAGCCATCACCGGTGTCGCCGAAGCCGTTGGCCCCAGGCGCGTGCGGCCGGGCCCGCGTGACGCGGCGATGCGCGTCGCGCGTCTGTTACGACCACCTCGCCGGCGAGCAGGCGGTCGCGATGCTGGATCGGTTTGTCGACAAAAGAATTCTGGTGCGAGACGATAACAAGATCAGGCTGTCGCCCTCCGCCGCATCACATTTCGCAGCCATCGGCATCGATGTCGGCGCCAGGCCGCGCCGTCCGGTCTGCCGCGCCTGCCTCGACTGGAGCGTTCGGCGCTCGCACCTCGCCGGCTCGCTTGGGGCCGCCATCCTCGACAAGATTCTTGCCGAGAAATGGGCACGGCGTGAGAAGGACAGCCGTGCGGTCATTTTCTCGCCGCCGGGCAAGGCGGCATTCGAGAGGGTGTTTCTAGCCTGAGCGGGCTACCCCCGCTTCAACGCCTTGCCCTTCTTGAAAAAATCCACCCAGGGATCAGGCTCCGCCAGCCGCTCCAGCGTTGTCTTGTCGCCGATCGGGAACGCGTTGGGCGCCAGTCCGGCCTCGATCTCGGCCCAGGTCACCGGCATCGACACGGTGGCGCCCTTCTTGGCCCGCGAGGAGTAGGGGGCGACGGTGGTCGCGCCGCTGCCATTGCGCAGATAGTCGACGAAGATTTTGCCGGTGCGCGCTTTCTTCGACAACGTCGCGGTGTAGCGGTCCGGCGCTCCCTGTTCCAGCGCGCGGGCGAAATCATGGGCGAAGCTCTTGACCTCGGCCCAATCCGCCGACGGTTTCAGCGGCACGACGACATGAAAGCCCTTGCCGCCCGACGTCTTGACGAAATTGGGCAGCGACAGTTCGTCGAGCTTGCCCCTTATGTCGAGGGCGGCCGCGCGCACCGCCTCGACGTCGACGCCCTCGTCCGGGTCAAGATCGAAGACGATCTGGTCGGGCCTTGCCAGATCATCGATGGTGCAGCCCCAGATGTGGATTTCGACCACGCCGAGCTGGACCAGTGCCGCAATGCCATCGAAATCGCGGATGAACAGGATTTCCTCGCCGTCGGTGGGATCGTTCGTCTTCGCGATCTTCTCGTGCATGCCGGGTGACGCATGCTTCTGGAAGAAGCGCTGGCCGTGCACGCCATCCGGCGCCCTGACAAGGCTGAGCGGGCGGTCGACCACGAACTGTTTCATGCGCGGCCATACCAGCGCATAGTAATCGAGCAGGGCCTGCTTCGATATCTTTTCGTCGGGCCATAAAAGCTTGTCGGGATGGGAGAGCTTCACGGTGGTTCTGGCGGCTCCGGCAGCCTTGGCGGCGCTGGATGCCGGCTTGGCCTTGGCCGCGCTCTTGGCTGTCGCTGCTGCCTTCGGCTTTTCCTGCACGACTTCCTCCGCGGGCTTATCCTCGCGCAATCCCTGGAACGAGGCATGGCGTATTATACGGTCGGAGGTCCAGCTGCGAAACTCCACTTCGCCGACCAGCTCCGGCTTGACCCAGACCAGGCCCTTGCCCGTCGGCACGGCCGCGTTGAACGGTGAAGCCGTGGCTTTCAGCGCGTCGAGTTTTTTCTTCAGCTCATTGGCGCCCTTGGTGGAGAAGCCGGTGCCGACGCGACCGGCATAGTGCAGTTTGCCACCCTCGTAATAGCCGACCAGCAGCGAGCGCAGCCCGCGCCCGGTCTTGTCCGACGGCAAATAACCGCCGATGACGAATTCCTGCCGTGCCGTGCATTTCGACTTCACCCAGGTCGGGCCGCGCCCGCTGCGGTAGGACGCATCGGCCCGTTTGGAAACGACGCCTTCCAGCCCCATGCGGCAGGCATGCTCCAGCATCACCTTGCCAGGCTCGGCGAAATGGTCGCTGAAGCGGACCGCCGAGTCCTGCGGCTGCCCGGCCAGCAATTCCTGCAGGGCCTGCTTGCGATCGACCAGCGGCTCGCGGCGCAGGTCCTGCCCATTCAGCCACATCAGGTCGAATACATAGTAGATGAAGCGATTTGTCCGTTTTGCCGACAGATCCTGCTGCAGCAGCGCGAAGGAAGAGACGCCGCTGTCGGCCAGCACGACGATCTCGCCGTCGATGATGGCGTCGCTGCATTTCAGGCTGGCGAGCTCGGCGACGATGGCGTCGCCGAACTTTTTCGTCCAGTCGAGGCCGGTGCGGGTCAGCAGCCGCACATCGGTGCCAGCGATCTGCGCCTGCATGCGATAGCCGTCGAACTTCACCTCGTGCAGCCAGTCCTCGCCGGACGGCGCATCCCGCTCCAGCGTCGCCAATTGCGGCTCGATGAAGTCCAGGTGCTTCGCGTGTCCGGCCTTCGCCGTGCCGGCGGCCGGCTTGTTGGAGTGCCAGACCTTCGGTTTCTCGCCCTTGGCCGCCTTGCCTTCGCCGACCTCCTCGATCGTCAGGCCGGATTTCACCGATCTGGGCTCGTCCTTCAGAATATCCTCGCCCGGCCGCGCGGCGGCATCACCCGACTTGATCAGCAGCCAATTGTCGCGCTTCTCGCCGGGGCGCGGTCTCAGCCGCACCAGATGCCAGCGGCCGTGCAGCTTGTGGCCGTTGAGTTCGAAATCGATATGTCCCTTCTTCATCGCCTTGGCCGGATCGCCGTCGGGTGTCCACGTGCCTTCGTCCCAGACGATGACCGAGCCGCCGCCATATTCGCCCTTCGGAATGGTGCCTTCGAACGGCGCGTAGTCGATAGGATGATCCTCGACATGCACGGCCAGCCGTTTCTCATGCGGGTCGAGGCTTGGCCCGCGCGTCACCGCCCAGCTCCAGAGCACGCCCGCATGTTCCAGGCGAAGGTCGTAGTGCAGCCTTGTCGCGGCATGCTTGTGGATGACGAAGATGCCGCCGGCCTCGCCCTTCTTGTGGACCACCTTGCCGGCCGGCTCCGCGGTCTTCTTGAAATCGCGTTTGGCATGATACTGTTCGAGGCTAGCCATCTGTTCGCATCCTCACGCCGACTTGCGCTTGGTCGCGGCTTCTTTCGGCTTGCCGCGCTTGGCCGCCGCTTTTGCCTTCACCGCGGTCTTTGCGCGGCCGGTGCCGGAACCGCCTTCGGACGAAAGGCTCTTCTTCAGCGCATCGAACAGGTTGACCACATTGGAAGGCTTGGGCGGCGCCTTGGCCTTCGGCGCCTTACGGCCCGCCTTCTTGGCGCGAATGAGTTCGAGCAGCGCGTCCTCGTATTTATCCTCGAACTTCGAGGGATCGAACTTCGCCTTCTTCTTGTCGATGATGAGCTCGGCCAGATCGGTCATTTCCTGATCCGTCTTCACCGCCTCGATGGCGCCGAAGACGGTGTCAGGCTGGCGCACGGTGTTGTCGTAGCGCAACGTCGTCAGCAACATGCCCTTGCCGAGCGGCTCGATGACCACGGGACGTTCACGCCGATAGAGCACGATGCGGGCCAGCCCCGCCATCTTCTTGCCGGCCATGGCGTCGCGGATGACGGCGAAGGCTTCCTGTGAGACTTTGTCGGCCGGTGTGACGTAGTAGGGGGTATCCAGGTAGATCTGCTCGATGGAGGATTTGTCGACGAAACCGTCGAGCCCCATCGTATGCGACGACTCGATCTGTACGGCCTCGATCTCGTCTTCCTCGATATGGATGAACTCGCCATTGTCGTCTTCGTAACCCTTGATCTCGTCTTCGTCCCCAAGCGGCTTGCCGGTTTCGGCGTCGACATAGATCCGCTTCACCGTGTTGCCGGTCTGGCGGTTGAGAATGCGAAACGAGACTTTCTCGGCATGAGTGACGACATTGGTGAGTTCGATGGCGCAGGTGACCAGCGAAAGCTTCAGGTAGCCTCTCCAGGCCGGACGCGGCGCCATGACGATTCCTGTTGAGAAAGACGATTTCCGTTAAAAGATGAGGTGCAACGGACAACGTCGCAACCGGTTCCAATCCGGTCGGGCCAAGGCCGGCGCGAATGCCTCCGGCCTTGGTCCTCAGCCCCTTATTCGGCGGCCTGCAGGTTGATCTTGCTTTCCGCCATTTCGGTCAGCTTGCGATCCGTCGCCTGCTCTTCCTTGAGGTTCCTGGCCAGCAGATCGGCGCAGTCGCTGCGGCCAAGCTGCTTGGCCCAGGCGATCAGCGTGCCGTAGCGGGTCATCTCGTAGTGCTCCACCGCCTGCGCCGATGCTATCAGGGCAGCGTCCAGCACCTCCTTGTCGTCGATATCGCCGCTTACCTCGTCGGCCTCCTCGAGGATGCCGTCAATGGCCGGGCAGTTGACCGTCTTTGCCTTGACGCCACGCAGTTCGAACACCTCCTCGACGCGTTCGACGTGGCCCCTTGTCTGCTCGAGATGTTTTTCGAAGCCGGCCTTCAGCTGCGCGTCGGTGGCTTTGTCGATCATCTTCGGCAACGCCTTCTCGATCTGTTTTTCGGCATAATAGATGTCGCGCAGAGTATGCACGAACAGGTCGTCCAGCGTTTTGATGTCCTTCGAAAAGAAGCCCATGGTTTCAGCCTTTCCATTGCTCTTGCTGTTTCGGGATTGTTGGCCTGCCTTTGGCAGCGCCCATCGAGCCGGCATGCCGGCCCAAGGCTCAACGTCCGGTGCATGGGCCGGTTCCGGTCCCCATTGGCAGGAGGCAAATGAAATTTCCGGCGGCCGTCTGCAAGTTGAAACAGAACCGCGCGCAGGCGACATTCAAACGAAACATATGTGATGCAAAAGTCACACCGGCGAAAATGGCGACAAAAGGCGCCGAAACACCCCGAATCGGCCGCATTCCGGCCACGAAGCGACGGGTTTTCGACCAGAAATTAACATCACGTTCACCGACTATTCACGCCTCGATGCTATCATTCCCGCAAATCGGAAAGGACATCCGAAAACGGGACAGGGACAGGTAAAATGAACTTCCTCACGCACCTCATCGGCTATGCCGCCGCCATCCGCGAATTCGTCGCGCCGACCTATCGGCCCGAGCGCTATTACATGCGCGGCCCCGGTCCGGCTTGCGCCCGCCGCGGCACGTCGCTGGGCGCGCACTGACCATGACTTTCGAGAGCCGCCACAACAGCCGCATCTGCAGGCCGGGTGCCAACTCCCGCGCGACCACCTATCGCGCCGAGCGCCCGATTTTCTCCGACAGGCGGCGGGCGGCATCGCCACGTCTTTGATGCCGCCGGCTGGCTTGGTGTCGCAGGACACGAGCAGCCGAGGCACCCGTGACCGACCCTCCCCAGTCAGCCTACCAAGTCAAGCCGTCCACCTGAATCCTTCGACGCAAGCCATCCGCTGATCCTCTTCGATGGCGTCTGCGCGCTGTGTTTGGGTTTCGTGCGCCTCGCGGTCAGGCTCGACCGTCAGAACCGATTCCGCTTCGCCACCGCGCAATCGTCCTTCGGCGAAGCGCTGTTCCGGAGACACGGGCCGCGCACCGACAGCTACGAAACCAATTTCGTTTTTATCGATGGCGCCTTCACGCGGCCCGACAGCTTCGTCGCGGTCCTTGGCTGAAGGCCGTCCAGTGTTCAGCAGGCGAAATGACATAGCCGGCTAACGGCATGGCTCGCTGGGTTTCGAGATGGCAGGTCGGCCCGGATTTCACACCCGCTCGCCGGGACGATCGCGGGCTACCGCGACTGGCTTGTGCTGCCGGGTCCGCAAGGCTCCAGCACGATCGCCCCGCCCGCTGTCTTGCCAAGTTCCCTGCAGCCCTGAGGGGTGCACAGCGTCCACCCATCGCCAGTCGCCCCGGAGGCGGCTAGCACGACGCGGCGCTGCGTACCGATCTTGGGCGCGTAGACCCACCAGCCGCCGCGAAGCACCGCGCCCTCGGGTGGCTCCATGCCGGCGCCCGAGCCCTCGATGCGCGCCTCGACGACTTGCAGGCCGGAAGGCGTCACCCTCCAGTCTTCCTCCCAGCGCGTCCGTTCGACCGAATGCGTCCACGACAGGGTGAAGGCGGCGGCAGCCAGCGCCACTGTCTTGCCGGCGGCCAAAATGCAGAGGCTCAAGGGATCGTCGGCCCGGGAGCGCCGGACACGGTGCGGGTGCGGTACCAGTGCGCGCCCACCACCAGCAGCGACAGGACGAAGCCGGCCTCGTCGGTCAACGGCACCGCCGCTACCAGCAGGAAGGCTGCGGCGGCGGCCGCGAACCGTTCCCATACGGTCAGCCGCGTGCGCAGGAAGCCGATCACGGCCGCCCCCCACAGGCCGATCGCCAGCACGGCCTTGACGACGATATAGGCGACCGCGGGCCAATACCCGACCGCCGCCGACAGTGGGCCGCCGTCCTGCAGCATGAGAGCCGGCGTGTAGACGGCCATGAACGGCACGACAAAACCGGCGGCGGCGACCTTTATTGCCTCGAAGGCGATTTTCAATCCGCTTTCCCGGGCGATCGGCGCGGCGGCGAAACAGGCGAGCGCCACCGGCGGCGTCAGATCCGCCAGGATGCCGAAATAGAACACGAACATGTGGCCGACCAGCAGCGGCACGCCAAGCTGGAGCAGCGCCGGCCCTGCAATCGAGGCCGTGATGATGTAGTTTGGGATGGTCGGAATGCCCATACCCAGCACGACGCAGGTCACCATCGTCAGGACAAGCGACAGGAACAGGCTGGACTGGCCGATGGAGACGATGAAGGCACCGAAGGTCGTCGCGACGCCGGTCAGCGTCATGGTGCCGACAATGACGCCGACCACGGCGCAGGCAATGCCGACCGGCAGCGCCGTGCGCGCGCCTTCGGCCAGCGAATCCCGGCAGGCGATCAGCGTGTCGCGCCCGCCCGAGACGAAGAGGTTTGCCACGATCAGCACGGCGGCGGCGACGAGAATGGCGTTGATGCCCATCTTGAAGAAGCTGGCGGCGACGAGGCCCAGACCGATCCAGAAGACGGCGCGCAGGATGGGCGAGGGCAGTCCGAGCGCCACCGAGCCGCCGAGGATCAGCAGCACCGTCATGGCGAGTCCGATCGTGCCGGCATAGAGCGGCGTGTAGCCCGAGAACAGCAGGTAGATAAGGACTGCAAGTGGCAGGATCAGGTACCAGCCCCGGCGGAAGGCCGCCAGCGGCGAAGGCAATTCGGCCCGGGACAGGCCAAGCAGATTGTGTTTCCCGGCTTCGAGATGCACCATCCAGAAGGCCGAGGCGAAATAGAGCAAGGCGGGAATGATCGCCGCCTTGACGATTTCGGAATATTCGACGCCGAGCGTCTCGGCCATGATGAAGGCGACGGCGCCCATCACCGGTGGCATGATCTGTCCGCCCATCGAGGCCGTGGCCTCGACGCCGCCCGCAAAGGCGGCACGGTAGCCGAAGCGCTTCATCAGCGGAATGGTGAACTGGCCCGTGGTGACCACATTGGCGACGCCGGATCCCGAGATCGTGCCCATGAGCCCTGATGCGATCACCGCCACCTTGGCCGCGCCGCCACGTGCATGGCCGACGAAACCCAGCGAGACGTCCGTGAACAGCTTGATCATGCCGGCGCGTTCCAGGAACGAGCCGAACAGGATGAACAGGAAAATGTAGGTGGCCGAAACGTAGATCGGGATGCCATAGATGCCTTCCGTGCCATAGGCCATCTGGTCGACGACTTGCGAAAAGTCGTAGCCGCGATGGTTCAGCGGCGACGGCAGATGCTGGCCGAACAGCGCATAGAGAAGAAAACACCCGGAAATGACCGGCAGGGCCGGCCCCATCATCGCGTAGGCAGCCGCGAAGACGGTGACCAGCGCGACGACGCCGAAGATCAGGTCGGCCGTGTTCAGGTCGCCGGCGCGCAGGATCAGCGGCTGGTATTCGAGATACTGGTAGGCGGCGACAGCGACACCGGCCAGGGCCAGCGCCCAGGCGAGCGTCCGTCCGGCGGCGTCCAGCTTGCGCGCGGACGCGACGAGCGGGAAAGCCAGCAGCATCAGGAAGCCGACATGGGAGGCGCGCAGCACCTGGCTCGGGATGCTGAGGATGTGGGCGGCCGTGGCAATCTGGAACAGCGAGAAGATGACCGCGATCCAGAACAGCAGCCGGCCTTCTCGCGATGGCGCGAAACCGCCTCCGGTCGGGTCGTGGAAATCTTCCGCCGTGGCCTGTGTTCTTGTCTCGGTGCCGGCCGCTGTCTGAGCCATGGGACTTGCGCCTTCAATCGGCCGGGAGCCGGCCGCCCGGTCCCCGGCCATAGCCCCTTGTCACATCATGCCCTTTTCCTTGTAGTAGCGCGCGGCGCCCGGATGCAGCGGGATGGGCAGCCCCTTGATCGCGTCCTCGAGCTTGATCGACTTGGCGGCATTGTGCGCGGCAACCATCTGGTCGAGGTGTTCGAACAACTGCTTGGTCATCTGGTAGGCTTCGTCATCCGACACGTCGGACCGGGTCACCAGGATGTTCGTGATGGCCAGCGTCGGGATGGCCTCCTTCTGGCCCTGGTAGGTGCCGGCGGGAATGGTCGCCGCCTGGAACGGCGCGCCCAGCTTCTGGGCGACCTCGGCCGGAACCGCCACCACGGTGATCGGCAGCGATGAAGCAAGGTCCTTGATCGACGCGACGCCGAGCCCCGCCGACTGCAGCGTGGCGTCGAGCTGGCGGTTCTTGATCAGTTCGACCGATTCGCCGAACGGCAGGTATTCGGTCCTCGACAGATCGCTGTAGCTCATGCCCAGCGCCCCGAAGATGGCGCGCGCGTTGAGTTCGGTCCCGGATTTCGGTGCGCCGACCGACAGGCTCTTGCCCTTCAAGTCGGCGAAGGACTTGATGCCGGACTCCTGGCTGGCGACGATCTGGACGTAGTTCGGGTATATGGCCGCGATCGCGCGCAGCTTTTCGAGCTTTTGCGGGAAACCGGCATCGGCGTCGCCTTCGGCGGCGGCTTTCACCGAATCGCCGAGCGCGAAGGCGATCTCGCCCTTGCCCTGCTCCAGAAGGTTCAGGTTCTCCACCGAAGCCTTGGTCGCCTGAACCTGGGTGCGCACGCCCGGAATGGTCTTGCCGTAGATTTCCGAAAGCGCGACGCCGAGCGGGTAGTAGACTCCGGAAGTGCCGCCGGTCAGCACGTTGATGAACTCGTCGGCCCTGGCACCGCAGATACCCACGCCCAGCGAAAGGGCCACCATGCCAGCCGCGATGAACTTCGTTCTGAAAAAGAGCACGTGTTTTCCTCCCTGGGATAGCGACAACCGCATCACCTCCTCGACGCGGACCGGCCCGAGTTTAGACGGCGGGCCGCAAATGCCAACCCGCAAATGTGCCATTAGACGAACGGCTGAGTGGATCCGGAACGCCTGCCGGCTTGCGCAAGGCGCGACTGCAGCCGAAAGTTTTCCGCAACCTGTCGAAATCGGCCGCCGCAGCGCGACATACGTTCGGCCCGCAACGGAGCGGCCTTCGAAACCACGGGAGAAGACCCATGCGATACATGCTTTTGATCTACAATGACGAAGCCGCTATGGCGAATGCGCCGAAAGAACAGACCCAGCAGACCCTCGCGGCCTACGGTGCCTATACCGAAGCTTTGAAGAAATCCGGCGCGTGGTTGGCTGGCGAACGGCTGCGCCCGACCCAGGCGGCCACTGCGGTGCGGATGGCCGGCGCCAAGACCAACGTGCTCGACGGCCCCTATGCCGACACCAAGGAGCAGCTTGCCGGGTTTTATATGATCGAGGCGGCCGACATCGACACGGCCATCGAATGGGCGGCGCGCTGTCCCGCCGCCAGCACCGGCACGGTCGAGGTACGGCCCATCTGGGAAATGACCGAGTACGTCACCGAGCAATGAGAATGTGATGGACGATCGTTCTGAGCAGGCGTGGGCGGCGGCCGAAGCAGCCGCCCGGCAGAGCTACGGCAAGCTGGTCGCCTGGCTCGCGGCGCGCTCGCGCGACGTTGCCGGCGCCGAGGACGTGCTGGCGGATGCGTTCGCGGCCGCGCTCGAACGCTGGCCGCGAACCGGTGTGCCCGCGCAGCCGGAAGCCTGGCTGCTTGCCGTGGCGCGGCGACGCCGCGTCGATGCGGTGCGCCGGCGGCTCACCCGGGAGGCTGGCCGCGAGCATCTCAAGTTGATTGCCGAAGAGATGGAGGCGCGCATGACCGACGAAGACCTGCCCGACGAGCGGCTTCGCCTGATGTTCGCCTGTGCCCATCCGGCGATCGAATCGGGCGTGCGCGCACCGCTGATCCTGCAGACCATCCTCGGCTTCGATGCCGCGACGATCGCTTCGGCGTTTCTTGTCTCACCGGCAACGATGAGCCAACGCCTGGTGCGCGCGAAAACCCGTATCCGCGAAACCGGCATTCCGTTCCGTGTGCCGGAGCGGGCCGAGCTTGGCGAACGGCTGGACGCCGTGCTGGAAGCGATCTACGCGGCATTCGCCGAAGGCTGGTCCGATCCGGCCGGCACCGAGACGCGGCGCCGCAATTTGGCGAGCGAAGGCATCTGGCTTGGTCGCCTGGTGGCCTCGCTTCTGCCTGACGAGCCGGAGGCGCTTGGCCTGCTCGCATTGATGTTGTTCGCCGAGGCGCGCCGGCCCGCGCGACGCGATGCCGCCGGCGATTATGTGCCGCTGACCGAGCAGGATTGCGCGCTGTGGGACGATGTCTTGATCGACGAGGCCGAGGCCCTGCTTGGCCATGCCGCGACCAGGGGCGTCATCGGCCGCTATCAGCTCGAGGCAGCGGTGCAGTCGGCCCATACGACGCGACGGCTGAGTGGCCGCATCGACTGGGCCGCGATCAGGCAGCTCTACGATGCGCTGTCGATGATATCAGGTTCGCCCGTCGTGGCGATCAACCGCGCGGTGGCCATCGCCGAGACAGACGGGGCGACGGCAGGGCTGGCCGCGCTTTACGTGCTGGGTGATGACAAGCGCCTCGCCGACTATCAACCCTACTGGGCCGCCCGCGCCGGCCTGCTGGCCAGGCTCGGCAATGTGGTGCATGCGGTCGAAGCCTATGACCGGGCCATCGGCCTCGAACGTGATCCGGCGCTGCGCCGCTTCCTGCAGGCAAAACGGGCTGCGCTTGTTAAAAACTGAGCGCTGAAAGGCGCTGCCGCTCCCGGCGATCTTTCAGCCCGGCCACATCTGGTGCGATGCGTTAAGCTTTTGCACCAGCGGATGCGCACGCAGTTCGCTCCACAGGCGTTCAATGTTCGGCCAGGCTGCGCGCGCCTTGCCTGTGTCGGGATGCCAGGCCACCAGCATCACCAGGTAGATATCGGCCACCGACATCGCCTCGCCGGCAAGCCAGTCACGGCCGCGCAAGGCGGCATCGATGACGGCAAAGCCGCGATTCATCTCGGCGACGGCAGCCTGCTTGACGGCTTCGGCGCCGTCGGCATCGGCCGTGTAGCGCGGCGCGTAATAGAAGCGCAACATCGCCGGGTAGATCACCGACGACATGAAGGCCATCCAGCGCAGGAACTCGGCGCGCGCGGGCGCGTCGATCGCCGGTGCCAGGCCAGCCTCGGGGTGGCGCTCTGCAAGCAGGATGCAGATCGCCGCCGATTCGGTGATCGAGCGGCCGTCCGGCAAGGTCAGCA
Source organism: Mesorhizobium sp. B2-4-14 (assembly GCF_006442155.1). NCBI lineage: Bacteria > Pseudomonadati > Pseudomonadota > Alphaproteobacteria > Hyphomicrobiales > Phyllobacteriaceae > Mesorhizobium > Mesorhizobium sp. B2-4-14. The sequence continues at coordinate 145,709 of NZ_VFVA01000004.1, forward strand.
CCGGCACCTGGTTCAGCGGGCTGATCTCCAGGAAAGCCGGATCGGGCCGGTCGGTCTTCGGCACGTCGATCTGCTCGAAGGGTGCGTTCGCCAGCGCCAGCGCCGCCTCGATGACAAAGCCGCCGCTGCCGGGACGCGTGTAGAGCTTGTACATGAGATACTCCCCCGGCCCGAACAGACGGGCCGTTGACGATATGAACCGGAAGCAGGGCTCTGCTCAAGCTGGTGGCAGGCGCCACGAGAGGATTTTTTAGCGGGCCAGTTTCATGATGCGGAAGGTTGGCGGGACAGCGCCCCCTCTGTCCTGCCGGACATCTCCCCACTAGGGGGAGATCAGATGTCACGACGGCTTTCGCCAATCACCAGCGTCGAAAAAAAGCGCCTTCAGTGAAACTGCTGATCTCCCCCTTAGTGGGGGAGATGCCCGGTAGGGCAGAGGGGGGCGCGAAGGGACTCGACTGACGGGGTTCTGATTCCGGCGTACGGAACCCTAAGCCCCCAGCCCCTCAAACAGGATCGTCGACAAATAACGCTCGGCGAAGTCGGGTATGACCACGACAAGGGTCTTGCCCTTGTTCTCCGGCCGTGAGCCGATGACGATTGCCGCCTGCAGGGCCGCACCCGACGAAATGCCGACCGGCACACCTTCGAGGCGGGCGACGAGGCGCGCATTGGCGACGGAATCCTCGTTGGAAACCTTGACGATCTCGTCATAGATCGTGGTGTCGAGGATCTTTGGCGCGAAGCCGGCGCCGATGCCCTGGATCTTGTGCGGGCCTGGCTGGCCGCCAGACAGCACCGGCGAGGCTTCCGGCTCGACGGCGACGACATGCAGCGAGGGCTTGCGCTTCTTCAGGACCTGGCCGACGCCGGTGATGGTGCCGCCGGTGCCGATGCCGGCAACGAAAATGTCGATCTCGCCCTGCGTGTCGTTCCAGATTTCCTCCGCTGTCGTCTTGCGGTGGATTTCCGGATTGGCGGGGTTTTCGAACTGCTGCGGGATGACGGCATTGGGGATGGTCGCGGCCAGCTCGTCGGCCTTGGCGATGGCGCCCTTCATGCCTTTCGGCCCTTCGGTCAGCACCAGCTCCGCGCCAAGCAAAGCCAGCATCTTGCGGCGCTCGACCGACATCGTCTCGGGCATGGTCAGGATCAGCTTGTACCCCTTGGCGGCGGCGGCGAAGGCGAGCGCGATGCCGGTGTTGCCCGAGGTCGGTTCGATCAGCGTCGTCTTGCCGGGCGAGATCTTGCCGGCCGCTTCCAGCGCCTCGATCATCGCCACGCCGATGCGGTCCTTGACCGAGGCGATCGGATTGAAGAATTCGAGCTTGGCGACGAGATTGGCAACGATGCCCTTCTCCTTGGCGAACTTGTCGAGCCGTACCAGGGGCGTGTCGCCGATCGTGTCGGTGATGGAGCCGTAGATGCGGCCGCGGCCGGGGACGCGGGCGGAGGTGACGGGCTTGTTCATTGGTTTCGCTCCCAGGATTTCAGGCGATTGGCATCAGCCGGCAAGATAGAGCCTTCGATCGCGCAAGATAGACCGTCGGCCGAAAATATCCGAGTAGGGCTTGTGTCTAAAACGCTTCCGCCTTGGAAAAGCGTTTCGGGGCGACGCCCGTTTCTGGAACGGATTCGCAGAAAGCCCCCTATTGGCGGGCGGCGATCGCTGCCGCTGCGCCGATCATGAAACCGGCCGCCGTGCGGTTCAGGGCCTTCAGCGCGCGCGGCGATTTCAGGAACCAGCGCGCCTTGGCGGCGAGCGCCAGGTAAGGCACCAGCACGACGAACAGGACGACGACCGTCAGCGCCGCGAGGAGACCATAGTCGGCAGGCGTGATCGTCTTCAGGTCGACGATGGTCGGCGTGATGGCGAGATAGAAGATCATCGTCTTCGGATTGCCGAGCGTCACGGTAAGGCCGGCGGCGAAGCTCGACAGCAATCCGGCCTTGCCCTTTTTCGCTTCGACGGTCTCGGGTGTGATGCCGGCGGTCCAGAAGCGTCAGCCGAGAAAAGCCAAATAGGCGATGCCGGCCCACTTGATCGCAAAAAACACCATGCCGAAGGTCTGCGCGACGAGGGCGAGGCCCAGCACCACGGCGGTCAGATAAGTGAGATCGCCAACCATCAGGCCGAAGGACATGGCCAGCGACGAGCGGAAGCCGGAGCCCAGCGCACGCGCGACAAGCGCCGTGATCCCGGGGCCTGGAATGGCGGCGGCGACGCCGAGAGCGGCGCTATAGGCGAGGAAGCCGGTGAGGGTCATGATGCGGCCTTGCGTCCGGAAACGCTGTTGGGACGGCGCCTTGTCGCACGAAGCCGGGCTCGCGTGAATTCCCTGAAGCCGGATTCCATTGCACCACGCCGAGGCGCGGTCAGGAACGACCGCCCCCGTAGGTCACGCGCCAGATCGTGCCGTTGCCGTCCTCGGTCACGATCAGCGCGCCGTCGCTCGCCACCGCCACGCCCACCGGCCGGCCCCAGACCTCGCCGTTGGAGATGACGAAACCGGTCATGAAATCCTCGTACTCGCCGGTCGGCTTGCCGTCCTTGAACTTGAGCCGGACGACCTTGTAGCCGGTCCTGTTGCCGCGGTTCCACGAACCGTGCAGGGCCACGAAGGCATCGCCCCTGTATTCCTTGGGAAATCCGGTGTCGGCGGGCAGATCCTTGCCGTCGTAGAAGGCGATGTTGAGGGGCGCCGAATGCGCCTGCATCAGCACGTCGGGAATATCGGCCTTGCCGGCAAGATCGGGGCGCGCGCCTTTGTGGCGCGGATCCTCGTTGTTGCCGATATAGTACCAAGGCCAGCCATAGAAGGCGCCCTGCCTGACAGCGGTTGCATATTCGAACGGCACATTGTCGCCGAGCGCGTCGCGCTCATTGACAACGCACCACAGCACGCCGGTCGCCGGCTGCACCGTCATGCCGGAACAGTTGCGGAGGCCCGTGGCGACGATGCGGCCGTTCTTGCCGTCCGGATCGAAGGCCTGCACGTCGGCGCGGCCTTCCTCGGCACCCCAGGTGGCGCCGAGCGGCTCCGACTTCACCCACGCATCGAGGCCGCCATCCGGCTTCCTGCTCATATCCTCGGCGATGTTCGAGCCGGAGCCGACCGAGAGATAAAGCGTCTTGCCGTCAGGAGAAAAGGCGATGTCGCGGGTCCAGTGGTGGTTCGAGGGGATGTTGTCGACGATCGTCTCCGGCTTGCCGGAGGCCTTCAGCGCGCCCTTGCGGTAGGCGAAGCGCACGATGCTGTCGCTGTTGGCGACATAGACCCATTGCGGGTCGTTGCCCGGCGGATAGAAAGCAACCCCATAAGGCTGGTTAAGTTTGCCGGCAAAGATGCTTTTCTCGGCGGGTTTCGCGCTGCCTGGAGCCAGGCGGTAGACACGAAGCTGGTTGGCTTCGCTGTCGGCGACGAACAGGTCGCCATTCGGCGCGATGCGCACGACGCGCGGATTGTCGATGCCGGACGCAATCAGCTCGGCCGAGAATCCGGGCGGCAGCCGTGGCTTTGTATCGGCCGGCATGTCGGCAAGGCCGGCGCTGTTCGAGGCCGATTTGGTGGCATAGGGTTTCGGCAGGTCTTCCGGCTTGATCAGCCGGCGCACCCCGGGTTCGTCGGCGCGCCAGTCGCCGAAGGCGGCCGCGCCTCTTAGGACCGGTTGGTCGGCGGCCAAGACCGAACTGGCAATCACAAGGCCAACCGGGATGGCGGCCATTGAAGCAAATCGGATCATGGGATCCTCCGCAACGTGTCGGCAATCGGTTGCCACGGCCAGCGGCAACGGCTGACCATCGCGATTGTTCCACGCCACACGTCGAGTTGAAGCGGCGCCGGAGCGGCGGTCAGGCCTCTGTGGCGTCGAGGTCGCTGTCGAGGCGCCTTTCCAGTTCGACGAGATCGGCCGGTAGCGGCAGGCCCATGGCGCGCATCTCGCGCAGTTTTTCGCGCAGCTGCTCCTGCACTTCATGCGCGTCTTCCGGCTGGTTGACCATCTCCTCCAGCAGCAAGCTGATCTGGGCCTTGAACGATTCGAGCGCCATTGTTTTTCTCCTTGCGGCCTGTTCGTTCGGTGCCGCACTCGAAGGTGCGTCGACATCCCGTAGGCCGTGCCGAAATATCTTACCGCAGCATGCGGGATATCAGCTGCGCCGTATAGTCGACCATCGGCACGATACGGGCATAGTTGAGCCGGGTCGGGCCGATGACGCCGAGCGCGCCGACCACGCGGGCATCCTTGTCCCGGTAGGGTGCGACCACCAGCGATGAGCCCGACAGCGAAAACAGCTTGTTCTCCGAGCCGATGAAGATGCGTACGCCCGATCCCTGCTCGGCAAGGTCGAGCAGCTGAATCAATCCGTCCTGCGTCTCCATGTCCTCGAACAGATGCCGCAGCAGTTCGATGTCGGCCTGCGCGGTGACGTTTTCGAGCAGATTGGCGCGCCCGCGTACGATGAGCCGCGCCGGCAGGCCGCTTTCCGCGCCCGCCCATACCGCCAGCCCTTTCTCGACGAGGTCCTGCGACAGCGTGTCGAGTGCGGCTCTCGTCTCTTCCTTGATGCGTGCGATCTCGCTGCGCGCCTCGGCCAGCGTGCGGCCGCGAATATGCGCGTTGAGGAAATTCGAGGCTTCGTGCAGTTGCGAGACGGTGATGCCCGCCGGCAGGTCGACGACACGGTTCTCGACGTCGCCATTCTGCGACACCAGCACGGCAAGCGCCTTGGTCGGCTCCAGCTGGATGAACTCGATATGCTTCAGCGCCACCTCGTTCTTGGCGGCCAGCACCAGGCCGGCGCCGCGCGACATGCCCGACAGCATCTGGCTGGCCTCGGTCAACATATGCTCCAGCGTCGCGCCCGAGCCCGATGCCCGCACCTGCGCCTCGATGGTGCGGCGCTCCTCGTCGGAGAGGTCGCCAAGCTCCATGAAGGCGTCGACGAAGAAGCGCAGGCCGGCCTGGGTCGGCAGCCGGCCGGCCGAGATGTGCGGCGCGTAGATCAGCCCGAGATGTTCGAGGTCGCTCATCACATTACGGATGGTCGCCGGCGACAGCGAGGAGGGCAGGATGCGCGACAGGCTGCGCGAGCCCACCGGCTCGCCGTCCCTGAGATAGGAATCGACGATGCGCCGGAAGATGTCGCGTGAGCGCATGTCGAGCGATTGAAGCGCAAGCGGCTGCGAACCGGGATCGATTGCCTTGGTCATTCGGCCGAAAACCTCCTTGCTGAGGATATAGACTTCGGCGCGGCGCGCGCAACCAGTGTCTGCGTCGGATCACCCGGACCGTTTTCCTTTGCGCGCTGCCCCCCATGCGTCTAAAAGCCGGCCACGATTTCAAAACTGATAGAAAGCAGGCCGAATGCGCCCCTCCAAACGCCAATTCGACGAAATGCGCGCCATCTCCTTCGAGCGCGGCGTCTCCAAGCACGCCGAAGGCTCGTGCCTGGTGAAGTTCGGCGACACCCATGTCCTGTGCACGGCAAGCCTCGAGGAGAAGCTTCCCGGCTGGATGCGCAATTCCGGCAAGGGCTGGGTGACGGCCGAATATGGCATGCTGCCGCGCTCCACCGGCGAGCGCATGCGCCGCGAAGCCTCCGCTGGCAAGCAGGGCGGCCGCACGCTGGAGATCCAGCGCCTGATCGGCCGTTCATTGCGCGCCGTGGTCGATTTGCAGGCGCTGGGCGAACAGCAGATCACCGTCGACTGCGATGTCATCCAGGCCGATGGCGGCACCCGCACTGCCTCGATCACCGGCGGCTGGGTGGCGCTGTACGACTGTTTGCGCTGGATGGAAGCGCGGCAGATGGCCAGTGTCTCGAAGGTGCTGAAGGACCATGTCGCGGCGATTTCCTGCGGCATCCATGACGGCCAGCCGGCCATAGACCTCGATTATCTCGAGGACTCGTCGGCCGGCACCGACGCCAATTTCGTCATGACCGGCAAGGGCGGCATCGTCGAGATCCAGGGCACCGCCGAGGGCGAGCCCTTCTCCGAGGACCAGTTCGCCGCCCTGATGGGCTTGGCCAAGAAAGGTATTTCGCGGCTGGTGAGCTTACAGCAGATGGCGGTAGCGTAGTTTTCAAATGCCGAGCTTCACCCCCCTCTGCCCTGCCGGGCATCTCCCCCTCAAGGGGGGAGATCGGAAGTCCGGCTTTCCTTCGCCAACTATCAACGGCGCGAGGGGTGCGGCGACGCTGAAGCTGCTGATCTCCCCCCTTGCGGGGGGTGAGGAGTGGTCCGCGCAGCGGACGGGAAGCCAATTGCTTGGCTTTCCGAACAACAAACGCCCGGAGCGACAGCGTAGGGCCGGGTCCGGCAGGCCAGAGGGGGGCGCCCGGTGACACCCTCCGCGATCCTGGAATCGGCTCTCTACGTCACCGACCTAGCCGCCGCCGAAACCTTCTACACCGATATCCTCGGCCTTGACCTGCTCGGCAAGGTCGACGGCCGCCATCTCTTCTTCCGCTGTGGACCCGGCGTGCTGCTGATCTTCAACGCCGAGGCGACCAGAATCCCGCCCGCACCCGATGCCAAGCTGAAAGTGCCGCCGCACGGCACGGTCGGCGAAGGTCATCTCTGCTTCGCGGCAACCGCCGACGAGATCACCCGCTGGAGAGCGCATATCGAGGCGAAAAACATCGCCATAGAAAGCGAATTCGAATGGCCGCAAGGTGGCCGTTCGATCTATATACGCGACCCCTCGGGCAATTCGATCGAGTTCGCCGAGCCAAGAATCTGGGGCCTTTGATGCATTCGCCAACCGTTCATACGCTTGATGGCAAGAAGATCGTCGTCGCCAGCCACAATGCCGGCAAGCTGCGCGAATTCGCCGATCTCATGGGGCCGTTCGGCTTCGAAGCGAAGTCGGCCAAGGATTATGGCCTGCCCGAACCTGACGAAACCGGCACCACCTTCGAGGAGAACGCCTACATCAAGGCGCTGGCCGCCGCAAAGGCGACCGGCCTGCCGGCGCTGTCGGACGATTCCGGCCTGTGCGTCGACGCGCTCGACGGCGCGCCCGGCGTCTACACCGCCAACTGGGCCGAAACCCCTGAGGGAACGCGCGATTTCGGCATGGCCATGCAACGCACGGAAGTGGCATTGCAGGAAGTCGGCGCGGCCGAGCCGTCGCGGCGCACGGGCCGCTTCGTCGCCGTCATTTGTCTGGCCTTTCCTGATGGCGGGGCGGAATATTATCGCGGCGAGGTGGAAGGCACGCTGGTCTGGCCGCCGCGCGGCGAGCTCGGCTTCGGCTATGATCCGGTGTTCCTGCCCGATGGCTTCGAAAAGACCTTTGGCGAGATGAGCGCCGAGGAAAAACACGGCTGGAAGCCTGGCCAGGCGACCGCCCTGTCACACCGCGCCCGCGCTTTCCAGAAATTCGCCCGCGCCAGGCTGGGCGCGCAATGATTGGGACCGGCATGAGCATGCCGCTCGACCGGACGCCCGGTTTCGGCGTCTATGTCCACTGGCCGTTCTGCGCGGCCAAATGCCCCTATTGCGACTTCAACAGCCATGTCCGCCACCAGCCGGTGGACCAGGAGCGCTTTGCCGCCGCTTTCGAGGCGGAGCTGGCAACGATGCGCCAGCGCACCGGGCCGCGCGAGGTGACCAGCATTTTCCTCGGCGGTGGCACGCCGTCGCTGATGAAACCCGAAACGGTGGCCAGGGTTCTGGATGCCGTGGCGAAGAACTGGACGGTGCCGGATGGCATCGAGGTGACACTGGAAGCCAACCCGTCCTCAGTCGAAGCCGAACGGTTCCGCGGCTACCGCGCGGCGGGCGTCAATCGCGTCTCGCTCGGCGTCCAGGCGCTGAACGACAAGGATTTGCGGTTCCTCGGCCGGCTGCACAATGTCGAGGAAGCGCTGCATGCGATCGGCCTGGCGCGCGAGATCTTTCCGCGCCTGTCCTTCGACCTGATCTATGCCCGGCCCGGCCAGACACCTGAGGCTTGGGCATCCGAGCTCGAACAGGCGATCGGCCATGCCGCCGACCATCTGTCGCTTTATCAATTGACCATCGAGGAAGGCACGCCGTTCCATGCGCTGCATGCGGCGAAGAAATTCATCATTCCCGACAATGACCATGCCGCCGATCTCTACGCATTGACGCAGGAGATCACCACGGCGCATGGTTTGCCGGCCTACGAGATTTCCAACCACGCCCGGCCGGGCGCCGAAAGCCGGCACAATCTGACCTATTGGCGCTATGGGGAATATGTCGGCGTCGGCCCCGGCGCGCACGGCCGCTTCGTCGAGAATGGCCATCGGGTGGTGACCATCGCCGAAAGGATGCCGGAGACCTGGGCCAATCTGGTCGAGGCCAAGGGCCATGGCGTCACCGGCGGCGAGATCCTGACGCGCTCGGAAGAGGCCGACGAATTCCTGCTGATGGGGCTGAGGCTCGCCGAGGGCATCGACCTGTCGCGCTACGAGGCTTTTTCCGGACGCGGCCTGTCGAGCGCGCGGCTGTCGGTGCTGCAGGGCGAAGGGCTGGTGGCGCCGATTGGCAATGCCCGCCTGCGCGCCACGCCGGCCGGCATGATCGTGCTGGATGCCGTGGTGGCCGATCTGGCGCGGTAGAGCATGATCCCCGAAAGTCACCGAACGCAAAAAGTGGATGAGAAACGCGGCCGAGCAACCACGCTTTCGTCATTCTCGGGCTTGACCCGAGGATCCATGCCGCGGCCTTTGTCGAGGGATGCGACGGACCAGATTTCTGCACCGTTGCAACGGCTTGATGTCATGGCATGGATCCTAGGGTCTGCGCCGCGTCGCTGGGCTCCTTGCTTCGCCCTAGGATGACGAAGTGAGGGCGGTCTTCGCGCTCCCCCGCGAAGATTATTCAAGCGTCGTGCTTGTGGCGGTGTTTGGCGCGATCTTTCTCGGCGTGCGATTCACCAGCGCGAACCGGCTTGGCGTCCGCCTTGTCGCGGCGGGCGCGGTGCTGGTCGCCGATCGGATGTGGGGGCACGCCTTCTCTGGCGCTTTTCGTTTCAAGACGGGTGATGAAAATATCGAAGCGATTGGGCATCGTTCGGTCAGTGCTCCGTCGTGCTGTCTGGTTTGTTGTTGGAAAGCCTGGCGTTTGTGGGCAAGGCCCTGGCGGCCCGCTTGCTCAGGCTGGCTTCGTCTTCGGCAGGCAGGCGCTTGTCCCTGGGCAGGGGGGCGCTGTTGCGACCGGCATAGTAGGGCGCGAAAGCGTCCTGTATCGTCAGGCTTTCCATCCTGTCCTCCCTAGGGAATCAGGGGCTAAATCCGCCAAATCCGGTTTCGTTCCCTACTGTGGCGAAGGAATGGCGGCTACCTTACATCGACGTGAGTTTTGCAAGCCCGCGCCAGCCATGCCAAATATGATTTTGGCAGGCCAAACAGGGCTGAACGGAGACGGCATCATTGATTGGCGAGACGGGCAAGCGCAGCTATGTGGTCGGGCAGACCGAGATCGCGGCCCGTCCGCTCGAGCCGGCGCTCTATCTGGTGGCGACGCCGATCGGCAACCTCGCCGACATCACGCTGCGCGCGCTGGAGACGCTGGCCGGTGCCGACATCGTCGCCTGCGAGGACACGCGGGTGTCGCGCGTGCTGCTAGACCGTTACGGCGTTCGCAGGCGCACCACCGCCTATCACGAGCACAATGCCGGCGAGGCCGGGCCGAAGCTGATCGCGGCCCTTGAGAGCGGCCAGAGCGTGGCGCTGATTTCGGACGCCGGCACGCCGCTCGTTTCCGACCCGGGCTACAGACTGGTCGGCGAGGCGCTCGACCATGGCATCCGCGTCGTGCCGATCCCCGGCCCGTCGGCGCCGCTTGCAGCACTCACGGCATCCGGCCTGCCCTCGGACGCCTTCCTGTTCGCCGGATTCCTGCCGGTGAAATCGGGGCAGCGGCTGGCGCGGCTGGAAGCGCTGCGAGCCGTGCCGGCGACGTTGATCTTCTTTGAATCGCCGCGCCGACTAGCCGAGTCGCTTAGCGCCATGGCCGAAGCCCTCGGCGGCGAACGTAAAGCCGCGATCGGCCGTGAATTGACCAAGACTTTCGAGGAAATGCGCATCGGCACGCTCAGGGTGTTGGCCGATCACTACGCGGCGGCCGACACGCCGAAAGGCGAGATCGTCGTCTGCGTCGGCCCCGCCGAGGCCAAGGCCGACGAGCCCGAGGACATCGACCGCCTGCTGCTCTCGCTCGCCGCCGAAATGCCAGCCTCAAAGGCCGCGGCGGAAGCCGCGAAGATGACCGGCGGGCAGAAACAGGTGCTCTACCGGCGGCTGCTGGAGCTTAGGGATGCCCGCGCTGATGGCTGAGCGCCCGAGCGCCAGCCGCCAGAAAGCCTATCGGCGCGGCCATCGCGGCGAATGGCTGGCCGCGATTGCGTTGATCATGAAGGGCTACAGGATCCTGGCGCGCCGCCACCGTACCCGCTTCGGCGAGATCGACCTGATCGCGCGGCGTGGCGACCTGGTGCTGTTCGTCGAGGTCAAGGCCCGCCGCACGCTGATGGAAGCCATGGAGGCGATCGGCCGTGAATCGGAGCGCCGCATCGAGGCGGCGGCCGACATCTGGCTGTCGCGCCAGTCCGACTACGGCAGGCTGTCGATGCGCTTCGACATGGTCGCGGTGCTGCCTTGGCGCTGGCCGGTGCATGTCGAGAACGCGTTTTATGGGCGGAACTGAGGGGCCATTCCAGGTTCGTCGTCCACGGGCGGAGCAGGAGCGGAGCGACGTCGCGGAGACCCGAGGATGACCAAGGCGGAGGGTACGGATCGCTCCTCACCCCCAGATCATCAACGCCACCAGCCCGACAATACCGACAACCAGCCGCCACCAGCCGAACAGCGAGTAACCGTTGCGCGAGACGTAATCGAGCAGGAAGCGGACCACGAACAGCGCCGTGACGAAGGCGGCGACGAAGCCGATGGCGATGATCGGCAGGTCGGCTGACGACAGCACGTTGCGGTTCTTGAACAGGTCGAAGGCAAAGGCGCCGACCATGGTCGGAATGGCGAGGAAGAAGGAGAATTCCGCGGCCGCGCGCTTGTCGACGCCCAGGAGCAGCGCGCCGACGATGGTCGAGCCCGAGCGCGACGTGCCGGGGATCAGCGACAGGCACTGGAACAGCCCGATCTGCAGGTAAAGCCTGGTCGGGAAGCGTTCGACGTCGCGATAAACCGGCTTCAGGTTCATGCGGTCGACGGCCAGAAGGATGACGCCGCCGATGATCAGCATGATGCAGATCAGTCTTGGCGATTCGAACAGCACCGTCTTGATGAAGTCATGCGCCAGCGCGCCGATGATCGCCGCCGGCAGAAAGGCGATGAGGATGCCGATGACGAAATGCCGCGTCAGCCGGTCATGCGGCAGGTCGAGCAGCATTTGCCACAGCCGCCGGAAATAGACGCTGAGGATAGCCAGGATGGCGCCGAGCTGGATCAGGATCTCGAAAGCCTTGCCGGTCGACTGGAAGCCGAGGAAATGCCCGGCGAGCAGGATATGGCCGGTCGAGGACACCGGAATGAATTCGGTCAGCCCCTCCAGCAGGCCGAGCAGCAGGGCTTCGACGACGGTCTGGCTTTCCATTTCCACCTCGGCATTAGGAAGACGGCGAGAGAACAGGGCTTGCTTGTCATGGCGCCGAAGTCCCCCTATAGGTCGCAGCACCGTGACGGCCCGAATTGTGGGCCGCCAAGACTTACCGGCGCAGTCGGCGATTCGCCAGTGTGCCCTATCATCGCGGAACCATGCTGACGCTTTTCCACCATCCCATGTTCGCAACCTGCCGCTTCGTCCGCCTCGCCTTCGGCGAGTATGGCGAGGAGCTGGCGCTGATCGAGGAAAAGCCGTGGACGCGGCGCAAGGAGTTTTTGGCGCTCAACCCGGCCGGCACCTTGCCGATCCTGCTGGCCGAAGGCGACGTGCCGATCGTCGGCGCGACGGTGATCTCGGAATATCTCGATGAGACGCGCGGCGTGCTCAAGCGCGACAAGCGGCTGTTCGCCGAGGACCCGATGCAGCGCGCCGAAATCCGCCGGCTGATCGACTGGTACTTGAACAAGGCCGAAAGCGAGATCACCCGTCATCTGGTGCGCGAACGCGTGCTGAAGCCGATCATGCCGGAAACGGCGGGCGGCGGGTCGCCGGATTCGGGCGCGATCCGTGCGGCGCGCGCCAACATCCGCCAGCACATGAAATACACCAACTGGCTGGCCGGCACCCGCCATTGGCTGGCCGGTGGCCGGGTCACCTATGCCGATCTCGCCGCCGCCGCGACGCTGTCGGTGCTCGACTATCTCGGCGAGATCGACTGGCGCGAACACGCCGCTGCGCGCGAATGGTATACGCGGGTGAAGTCGCGGCCCTCCTTCCGGCCGCTCCTGACCGACCGTGTGCGCGGCCTGTCACCGGTGTCGCATTATGCGGACCTCGATTTCTGACGCGTCGAAACTGCGGGCGCTGATCGACGCGGAGGCGCGGCGCGCCGGCTTCGATGCGCTTGCCGTCACCACTCCCGATGCGATCCCGCTGGCGCCGGCGCGGCTGGCCGAATTCGTCGCGGACGGTTTTCACGGCTCGATGGGCTGGATCTCCGACACGCTCCAGCGTCGCAGCGAGCCTTCGACGCTTTGGCCCGAAGTGCGCTCGATCGTCGTGCTGGCGATGAACTACGGGCCGGACCATGATTCGCGCGATGTGCTGGCCAAGCGCGACCGCGGCGCCATCTCCGTCTATGCCAGGAACCGCGACTATCACGAGGTGATGAAGGGACGGCTGAAGGAAATCGCCGGCAAGATCGTGGCGCGCGCCGGCGGCGACGTGAAGGTTTTCGTCGACACCGCACCGGTCATGGAAAAGCCGCTGGCGGAGGCCGCCGGGCTCGGCTGGCAAGGCAAGCATACCAACCTGGTCAGCCGCGAACACGGCTCCTGGCTGTTCCTCGGCACCATCTTCACCACGGCCGAACTCGCACCGGACCAGGCCGAGATCGACCACTGCGGCTCCTGCCGCGCCTGCCTGGATGCCTGCCCGACCAACGCCTTCCCCGCGCCCTACCGGCTCGATGCGCGGCGCTGCATCTCCTACCTCACGATCGAGAACAAGGGGCCGATCCCGCATGAATTCCGCGAGGCGATCGGCAACCGCATCTATGGCTGCGACGACTGCCTCGCCGCATGCCCCTGGAACAAGTTCGCCCGCGCGGCTTCGGAGGCCAAGCTCGCCGCACGCGATGATCTGCGCGAGCCGCCGCTCTCCGAACTGCTCGAACTGGACGACGCGGCCTTCCGCGTCGTCTTCTCGGGCTCGCCGATAAAGCGCATCGGCCGCGACCGTTTTGTCCGCAACGTGCTGATCGCCGCCGGCAATTCCGGCGAGGCCGCACTTGCCGACCCCGTGCGCGCACTGCTCGGCGATCTTTCGCCCCTGGTGCGGGGCGCGGCAATTTGGGCGCTGGCGCGGCTTGTGTCCGAGGCCGAATATTCTGAGCGGGCCGCGACCGGCCTGAAGACCGAGAGCGACGCTGCCGTGCGCGACGAATGGCGTCTGGCGCGGCCAGACAGGACGCATGCATGAACGAACAGCGGATATTCATCTTCGGCGCCGGCTATTCGGGCAAGGCTTTTGCCCGCGCCGGCACGCAAGGGTTGCGCCCTACGAATACGCCCACCCCTAACCCCTCCCCACAAGGGGGAGGGGGATTTCTGTCGGTGCCGACCTCGGACTCGCGTGACCCTATGGAAAATGTCGCGCGGCAGCATACCCTCCCCCTTGTGGGGAGGGTTAGGGTGGGGGTCCCACTTCGTAAGAATCTTGTTTTCGATGACCCAAGCGCCGACACCGGGACAGCCACGATTTTCGGCACGACGCGCTCGGCCGACAAATTCGAAGCGCTGCGCCAGGCCGGCATCGCCCCGCTGCTGTTCGATGGCGCGCTGACGGACGAAATCGGCGAAGCGCTGGAGAAAAGCACGCATCTGGTGATCTCGATCGCGCCGGAAGCTGACGGCGATCCCGTATTGAAAGCCGCCCGCGCGGCAATCGCCCGAATGCCTGCGCTGCAATGGATCGGCTACCTCTCCACGGTCGGCGTTTATGGCGATCATGGCGGCGCCTGGGTCGACGAAACGGCCGCGTGCCGCCCGGTGTCGAAACGCTCGGTCATGCGGGTGGCCGCCGAGCAGGACTGGTTGAAACTCGGCGGGGATATCGGCCGGCCGGTGGCAATCCTGCGGCTGTCCGGCATTTACGGCCCGGGCCGCAATGCGCTGGTTAATCTGGAAAACGGCACCGCCAGGCGGCTGGTCAAGCCGAACCAGGTGTTCAACCGCATCCATTGCGACGACATATCAGGCGCGTTGTGGCAGCTCATCAAGGGCAATAAAGGGGGCATCTTCAACGTCACCGACGACCTGCCGGCGCCGCCGCAGGATGTCGTCGCTTATGCCGCTTCGCAGATGGGCGTCGAGGCGCCGCCCGAAATTCCTTTCGAGACCGCCCAACTTTCGCCCATGGCGCGGTCCTTCTATGGCGAGAACAAGCGCGTCGCCAATGCGGCGATCAAGGCGGCGGGCTATCGCTTTCGTTTTCCCGATTACCGCACCGCCTTTGACCATATGTGGGCAAGCGGCGACTGGCGCGACGGCGAGCCGCGCAGCCCGATGAAGGGCTAGGGCAATTCCAGAAAAAGTGTGAAACGGTTTTCCGTCCGGAATTGCGCCAAGAGGTAGAGCGATCGAAACCCCGGGCGCGGCGTGCTATGATTGGGCTTGGGATTGTGGTGGGATCCGGTTTCATGAAGACAGCGACGCGGTCGTCCCTGGGTAAAAAATCACTGCTGGCGGCCGCGCTTGGCCTGCTTCTGCTCACAGGCCTTACAACCAAACCGGGCTCCGCCGAGGAGCGCGCGAAAGACCTGTTCGGCGCCGCGAAACTGCCCACAGTGACCGCCCCGCAATCCTTCGGCTTCTATTCCAAGGGCTGCTTTGCCGGCGGCGTCGCGCTGCCCATGGACGGCATGAACTGGGAGGTGATGCGGCCCTCGCGCAACCGCCGCTGGGGTCACCCGGCGATGATCGCGCTGATCCAGAAATTGTCGCGCGACGCGGCGTCCGACGGCTGGCCGGGCCTGTTGATCGGCGACATTTCGCAGCCGCGCGGCGGCCCGATGCTGAGCGGCCATGCCTCGCACCAGATCGGCCTTGATGCCGACATCTGGCTGACGCCGATGCCGGACCGCAAGCTGACCCCCAGCGAACGTGAAAACATCAGCGCCACCTTGATGGTCGATGAAAAGACCCATCTGGTGAGTGACGCGCTGTGGAAGCCGATGCATACGCGGCTTTTGAAGCGCGCCGCGAGCTACCCCGAAGTCGAGCGCATCCTGGTCAATCCGGGCATCAAGAAGAAGCTCTGCGACACCGTCACCGGCGACCGCTCCTGGCTGCGCAAGATCAGGCCGTTCTGGGGCCATGACTACCACTTCCACATCCGCATCGGCTGCCAACCGGGCTCGCCCGCTTGCAAGGGGCAGGAAGCGACCCCGGCCGATGACGGCTGCGGCAAGCCATTGGCCTGGTGGTTCACGCAGGAGCCATGGCGGCCCAACAAGAATCCGGATGCGCCGAAAGCCCGCGACCTGATGACGATGGCGAACCTGCCCAAGCAATGCCAGTTCGTGCTCGACGCGCCTGGGCCGGAATCGGCCGAGGCGGCGACCTACCGTGGCGACGCCGTCGCGGTCGCTGCGCCCGAACCGGAAGCGCCTTCACCGCCCGCCACCACGGCCAGCGGCACGGCCGGCTTGCCAGGCGCGGTGAACGCTTTCACGACGCCCGAGGTCGGCGTGCCGGTGCCGCGCCCACGACCGCCCGCGAACTGATCGTCGCGTCGCTCAATCGGTTTAGGGTGCCATTTTCCGCGAAAGAGTGGCTGTTTGGCCGCAGAAACTGTCTCAGCGCATTGCCGGGTTCGAAAACCGTTTCCCTTTTCAAACTCATGCGCTAGTCAACGGAAGAACGGCGATACGCCGTCAGGGGCGCCGGAGACGGACGAGAGCATGCCAAGCGTAAGCGATATTGACACGTCGTTGCGGTTTCCGATCCTGATCGGCGACATTGGCGGCACCAATGCGCGCTTCTCGATTGTGCTCGACGCCAATTCCGAGGCCGGCGAGCCGACGATCGTGCAGACCGCCAATTACAACACCATCGACGAGGCGATCCAGGCGGCGGTGCTGGACCGCTCATCCATTCGTCCGAATTCGGCGGTTCTGGCGGTGGCCGGCCCGGTCGACGGAGACGAGATCGAGCTCACCAACTGTCCGTGGATCGTCAAGCCGAAGCAGATGTTTTCGAGCCTCGGGCTGAGCGACATCGTCGTGCTCAACGATTTCGAGGCACAGGCGCTGGCCGTCGTCGCACTTGGGGAAGAGCATATGGAAAAGATCGGCGGCGGCACGCCGGAGCCCAATGCCGGCCGCGTTGTGCTTGGCCCGGGGACCGGGCTCGGCGTTGCTGGCCTGGTCTACGCGCTGCACCATTGGATCCCGGTGCCCGGCGAGGGCGGCCACATGGACATCGGACCGCGCTCACCCCGCGATTTCGAGGTCTTTCCGCATATCGAGAAGCTCGAGGGCCGCATTTCGGGCGAGCAGATCCTGAGTGGGCGTGGCCTCGTCAATGCCTACCGGGCGGTGGCAAGGGCGGACGGCAAACAGGCTCCCTTCACCACGCCGGCGGAGATCACGGCGGCGGCGCTGGCCAAGACCGATCCGGTCGCCGAGGAAGCGCTGTCGATGTTCGTAACCTGCCTCGGCCGTACGGCAGGGGATCTCGCAATGGTGTTCATGAGCCGTGGCGGCGTCTTCCTCACCGGCGGCATCGCGCAGAAAATCGTGCCGGCGCTGAAAGCGGGCAATTTCCGCGCCGCCTTCGAGGACAAGGCGCCGCACAGCGAATTGATGCGCTCCATGCCTGTCTATGTCATCACCCATCCGCTGGCGGCTCTTCTCGGCCTTGCCGCCTATGCCAGGAATCCGTCGCTGTTCGGCGTCCAGACGGAGGGCCGGCGCTGGCAGGCCTAGTGGCGTCGCCTCGAGGACGCGCTGCCCGCGACGAAGTTAATCAGCCGCGGGCATAGGCAAGCCGGCCGCATGGCGCTAAGAGGAGTGCCGAATTGCAGCCCGGCCCCAGGCGGAAACCACGAAGCTCACGATTTGACTTTTCAAGCTCCAAACAAGCAGAAGGCCACGCCCGGTCAGGTCACAGCGGTGCTCCGCCGCATTCTCGCGGAAAACAGCCGTGACTACCGTTGGACCTATGCCATGGTCATCGCGTGCTCGCTGATCGTTTCGGGTACGACTGCCTTCACCGCCTGGATCATGGCCCCGATGGTCAACCAGATCTTCTACGAACGGCGTGGCGACGCGATCGTATGGATCTGCGCCGGCTTCATGGCGGCTTTCCTGCTGCGCGGCTTCGCCGGCTATGGCCAGGCGGTCGCGCTGGCCAAGATCGGCAACAATCTGGTGGCGCGCTACCAGAAGCGCATCTTCGACCATCTGATGAAGCTCGGTGTCGGCTTCTTCAACGACACGCGTTCAGGCCGGCTGGCGGCACAGGTCAATGAAAACGTCGGCGGCATCCGCGACCTGTTGTCGTTGACGCTGACATCCATCAGCCGTGACGCGGTCACGCTGGTCGGCCTTGTCGGCGTCATGGTCTATCAGGATCCGGTCCTGTCGCTCAGTTCGCTGCTGATCGGACCGCCGCTGATCTGGGCTGTTGTCTATCTCACCCGTCGCGTGCGGCGCATCACCCGGGAATCCGTGCTGATCAATTCCCGGCTGATCGGGGCCGTGCAGGAAGCCACGCAAGGCATCGCCATCGTCAAGGCTTTCACCATGGAGGACGCGCTTGCGCGCCACATCGGCGCCATGGCCGACACGGCCGAGCAGCGCAACAACAAGATCGCCCGTGTGTCGGAACGGCTGGCGCCGATTTCCGACATGCTGGCCGGCCTCGCCGTAACCTCCGTCATCGCCTATTCCGGTTATCGGGCACTCGTCCTTGGTCAGCCGCCGGGCGCGGTCTTCTCGTTCATCACCGCGCTGATCCTGGCCTATGACCCGGCGCGACGCCTGGCGCGCATGCAGGTCGGCATGGAGCGCGCGCTGGTCAATGCGCGCATGATCTACGAGCTGCTCGACCTCGAGCCGCAGCAGGGCGACGCGCCCGATGCAACCGAGGCGCATTTCACCACGGGCGAAGTGCGGTTCAACAACGTGTCCTTCCGCTATGTCGAGGACATGCCGGTACTTCAGGACCTGAGCTTCGTCGCCGCCGCCGGCAAGATGACCGCCATCGTCGGCGCTTCCGGGGCCGGCAAGACGACACTGGTGGCGTTGCTGCAGCGCTTCTACGATGTCGAGTCCGGCACGATCGAGATCGACGGCCAGGACATTTCCAAGGTCACCAAGCAGTCGCTGCGCGGCTCCATCGCCTATGTGTCGCAGGCGCCCTATCTGTTCGAAGGCACCATCCGCGACAACATCCGCTACGGCCGCCCCTCCGCAACCGATGCCGAGATCGAAGAGGCGGCGAAGCAGGCAGCGGCCGACGGTTTCATCCGCCAGCAGCCGCAAGGCTATGACACGCCGGTCGGCGAGAACGGCGCGACGCTCTCGGGCGGCCAGCGCCAGCGCGTGTCGATCGCCCGCGCCATCGTGCGGCAGGCGCCGATCCTGTTGCTCGACGAGGCGACCTCGGCGCTCGACAACGAGGCCGAAGCCCGTGTCCAGCAGGCGCTGACCAAGGTCATGGAAGGGCGCACCACCATCGTCATCGCGCACCGGCTGTCGACGGTGGTCAATGCCGACCACATCATCGTGCTCGAACAGGGCCACTTGGTCGAAGAGGGCACGCACGCCTCGCTGATGGCCGATCCGCACAGCGTCTATGCCCGTTTCCACCGGATACAGGGCGTCAAGGGCCTGGGGCTTGTCGACGACAGCGCGCCGATCCAGACTTCGGTTCACGACATCGAAACCCAAAGAATCGCCGGGAGCACGGCATGAGCGAGACGTCAGCAAACGACAATCCGGCAACCGATATGGGCCTTGTGGTGGTGGGTGCTGCCGGCCGCATGGGCCAGACGCTGATCCGCGCCATCCACAGCATTCCGGGCGCCCGGGTCATCGGTGCGGTCGAGCGTGCGGATTCGCCTCATCTGGGCAAGGATGCCGGCGAACTCGCCGGCGTCGGTCGCATCGACGTGGCGATCGGCAATGATCCGCTGCCGGTCTTCGCCAAGGCCGATGGCGTGCTCGATTTCACCACGCCGGCCTCGACCGTCGAATTCGCCGGCTACGCGGCGCAGGCACGCATCGTCCATGTCATAGGCACGACAGGTTGTTCGGCCGACGACGACGCGAAGATCGCCGCGGCGGCGCGCCACGCGACGATCGTCAAGTCGGGCAATATGAGCCTCGGCGTCAATCTCCTGGCGGTGCTGGTCGAACAGGCGGCACGCGCGCTCGACGCCGACGATTTCGATATCGAGATCCTCGAAATGCACCACAGGCACAAGGTCGACGCGCCCTCGGGCACCGCGCTGCTGCTGGGTGAGGCCGCCGCCGCCGGGCGCGGTGTGGCGCTGGCCGGCAATGACGTGCGTTCACGCGACGGCCACACAGGCGTGCGCAAGACCGGCTCGATCGGCTTCGCCACGCTACGCGGCGGCTCGGTGGTCGGCGACCACAGCGTGATCCTGGCCGGCACCGGCGAGCGTATCACCCTCGCCCACCATGCCGAGGACCGAGCCATCTTCGCCCGGGGCGCCGTCAAGGCGGCGTTGTGGGCGCGTGGCAAGAAGCCGGGACTGTATTCGATGCGGGACGTGCTTGGGCTCGCCTGAGACCGTTCAACCCCAAAACCAAAGGGAGCAAACATGTCGAGAACCCTCGTGCTCGTCCGCCACGGCCAGAGCGAATGGAACCTCAAGAACCTGTTCACCGGCTGGCGCGACGTTGATCTGACCGAGCAGGGCCACGCCGAAGCCAGGGCCGCCGGTGAGAAGCTCAAGACGCGCGGCCTGAAGTTCGACATCGCCTTCACTTCGGCGCTGACCCGGGCGCAAAAAACCTGCCAGCACATTCTCGACGCCGTTGGCCAGAGCGACTTGAAGACGATCCGCGACCAGGCGCTGAACGAGCGCGACTATGGCGACCTCTCCGGCCTCAACAAGGACGATGCGCGCAAGAAGTGGGGCGAGGAACAGGTGCATGTCTGGCGCCGCTCCTACGACGTGCCGCCGCCCGGCGGCGAGAGCCTGAAGGATACCGGCGCCCGCGTCTGGCCCTACTACCTGCACGACCTGCAGCCGCATGTGCTGCGCGGCGGCACCGTGCTGGTGGCGGCGCACGGCAATTCGCTGCGCGCGCTGATCATGGCGCTGGACGGCAAGTCCGGCGAGGAGATCGTCAAGCTGGAGCTCGGCACCGGCGTTCCGGTCATCTACACGCTGAACGCCGATTCGACCGTGGCTTCGAAGGAAGTGCTGGAGGGCTGACGGTCAGTCGCATCCGCCAATTATGGACGTGGCGCTGCCTCATTGCCCTGCCGGGCATTTCTCCCCGTGAACGGGGAGAAAGAAGCTGGCCGCGACGCTGGCGCCATTTCTGCGACGCTGGCGATTGGCGAAATCGCCGGTGAGAGCGCCCCTCGCCCCGTTTACGGGGAGAGGATGCCGGCAGGCAGGTGAGGGGCAGCGCCGACGTTAACAGCGTAGGAGCCGGCTACCCTTGAAAAAAGCGCGTTGACAGCAATCGCTTGCCCGCTTATTGAGCCCGCACCAGCCCAGATGGCGGAATTGGTAGACGCGCACGGTTCAGGTCCGTGTTCCGCAAGGAGTGGAGGTTCGAGTCCTCTTCTGGGCACCATTTTTCTCCTGAAAACGCTTTGTTTTCAGCTATATAGGCGAAGAGGGTGGACGAGTATCCACCCACCAACCCACCTTAAATGCTTCGTTGGGGTCGTTTTTCCTGTGCGGATTGCTTCATTATCGGATGCACCTCCCATTTGCCTCAACACAAGTTTTCCCATTGTTTGGTCTTGATCAGGTCACTAGTACCAACTTGGACGGCCGATTCCGACGGGCGGGTCCTTCCGCCTTCTGGCGGTGCTTAAGATCGTCGCCCTTGGCTTGAACACAACTAGATAGGTTTGTTTTCGTTAAAAATTGAAAGAGCAAATCCTGTCCGGCTCCTCCTGGGAATCGAATTGACGAACGCACATTCAGCGAGCCAATTCACCTATTCAGTGAAGCACCTATCGCTTGCTGCCATTTCAGGGAATCTCCTGCAACTCCAGAGGGAACGGCCTAGTGACCAGGAGTAAATCTGCGACCTTGCTTGCTCCGGGGTCATAGGAAGGTCTTTCCCCATGTTTCTATCGTCGTCCCAAATCCCCACGATGCAACCGTTCACCCCGTACGGACTACGTACTTTGCAAATCCGTTTAGCAATGAGTTCATACCTCATCGGATCAGCGACTTCTTTCGTTACTGTGAGAAAGAAAGTGGCCCCTCCAACCTTAAGCACGGTTTGCACGTCATCAGTCGCGTCCTCAGACTGGTGGCCCTTGTTCCTGTCTCCACCCGACAGAGTGTAAAGACCGAAAGCTATAGTGAGGCAGATAATAGCGGCAAGCGTGATCACCCCACTTAGCATACTGCCTTTGGAACAAGCCGTGTTCCTGTAAGTGACCGGTCGCGTTCTTCCTGGACCGGCGCCCTGCCGCTGATCGATCGCGTGCTTTTCAGCAACGATGCGGCGCGCCATGTCGAATTCGGTCTGATTTATCTCACCCCGAGCCTTCATAGCGGCCAGCTCCGCCATCGCTTCTTTCGGCGTGTTCGGCATTGCATGGTCCCCCCACTGACGCGCTTCCGGTCTTACATACTATAGTTGATAACCTTGGAGGATGCGAATTGCGAACTGGTTGCGCATGGATATGCGTCGGCTGGTTGGCAGGAACTTCGCCCGCTTGCGTCGGGAGAAGAACCTGACCCAAGAGGAGGTCCAGGCGCGTTCTGGCTTCAGTCAGCAGTATCTCAGTGGCCTGGAGCGCGGCCAGCGCAATCCGACTGTCATTACGCTATACGAATTGGCTCGGGCGCTTGGTGTCAGCCATGTGGAACTTGTAAAGCCGGACGACCAAACGCTCCCAAAGTAGCAATGCGGCCTTAGACGACCCTGTCGTTGCGGAGAAAGCCCGACAATGGCCAATGAGCGATCTGCCGTTGGGGGAATGCCTACAATCGGTCATGCCGCTCAGCGGTCAAATCTCCTGCGATTAGCCGGTGTGAGAAGTCAGAAAAATTCTGGCGCGATTTCGAAGCAAGGTCACTCCAGAAGGGTACCCCTCCCCAGCCGCAGATCGGGATCTGCCCCTCCCGAGTTGGCGGCTCGGCACGCGCGTGTGCCGCACCAAAGTTGTCCATGTAACCACCGCAAGCATGATCTACGGCTGTGCCGATGTCGACGCGCTTCGGGCTGCTTAGGTTCTCCGCCATAGTCTTCACGGTACAACTGCGGTAGTCCTTGATTGCGCCGGTGATGATGGCGCCGGTACCTTTGTCACCGCTGGCAGTTGAACAACCAGCAAGCGCACCTAGGCCGAAAAGTGCGGAGAGCAATCCCGTATCCAGGACGAGAGAACGAAGGCGGCGCTTAAGGACGTACTGGGCAGCAATTAACCGCTTCCCACCGGCACACTTGCCTATACCAGCAACTCATATTATCGTTCGAAGACGAGGAAATATCTGCGGCATTGGCAAGGGGGGCGCTGCGATGTTTCGTATTCTTCGGAATTTCTGGAATGATCAGCGCGGGATGGCGCTGATCCTAGTGAGCATAATGCTGCCGGTCATCATCGGCTTTTCGGTTCTGGCGATCGACATGAGTCGAGCCAACAATCTTCACAATGATTTGCAAAAGGGCGGCGATGCAATGGCGCTCGCCTCGGCCGCCGAACTCGATGGCAGACCAGACTCCATAACCAGAGCCGATAGGGCGTTGGCGAATCTGGTGGCTAATCACTATCGCTTCTCGGGGCCTACTGGAGAGGATCAGGTTCTCCAAGCCTCCGGCGTGACAAGGCGATATCTTCGCTCGCTTCCCGCCTCCGACGATATGCCAATCACCAGCGCCAATGTCATCACCGATGAAGTAGCCGGCGCTGTAGAGGCGCAGTATATCGAGGTTACAGTGATACCAGTCGGCTTTTCGTCGATGTTCCCGATCTCCTTCATAAGTGGCAACTCAGGCGATAACTCGTTCAACGTTGGAACGGTGTCTGTTGCTGGCTTATCGCGCAGCGTCTGCGATTTCACGCCTGTCTATATCTGCAACCCATACGAGGGTTCGGCGGACAGTCTCTATGACGTCGCCGCCGATCCGGCGAAGCGCCGTCGGCTGATCGAATTGCGCCAGCAAGGCGGCAACTCGGCTCAAAACTCTCCAGGTAACTACGGATTCCTGCAACCGCCAGATGGTTCCGGTGGCGCAAATGGGATCAGAGACATGATCGCCAAGACGAAATCGCAAGCCTGCTACAACTCACGCGGCGTGTCCCTGCGACCGGGTTTCATCGCGACGGTTCGCGACGCGCTCAATGTTCGGTTCGATGTCTATAACGGATCGATGAACGGCAACAAGAGCGACCCAAACTATGCTCCCGGCGAAAACGTTCGCAAGGGCTACAAGAGCCAGGGCAACGCCTGCAACGCCGACGTCGTCAGCCCGGCGGACCCCAACAATTTCGAGGCCTTCCCGCGCGACGACTGCTCTGCTGGATGTCCCATAGCCAATGGTCGCGTCGGCAACGGCAATTGGGATTTCAATCAATATTGGAGCACCAACTTCGCGACCGCGACCAACCCCGTGTCAGTGCCGAAGCCGCTTGGAGCGGACGGCGCGGGTCCAGCCAGCAATACCAACCAGCCGACCCGTTACAGCGTCTATCGCTATGAGATCGCACAGGGGATCGTCGGTCACCCATCAAACGGAGGGGAAAGCGGCACGCCAGCCTGCTCGCCAAATAGAGTCTCCAATCCAGATCGCCGGCTCATCTATGGTGCCATCCTGAACTGTCAGGCCCTGGCGGCGGCAGGCTTGATGGGCGGCGGTAATTCATCGCCGCCCCTTCCGGTCGAGGCCTTCGGCAGTTTCTTCATTACTGAAACGGTGGAAAGCGGATCCGATCAGACCATCAGGGTAGAACTTGTCGATGTTACCGGCGGCGGACAGGGCACGCTTGACAATTTTATCCGTGATGAGGTCCAGCTTTACCGATGAGAACTCTGCTTTCCGCCCTGCTTATTGTCACAAGCCAGGCAGCGGCTCAGACCGTGAGCCCTGTGGGCTGCGACGCGCTCAGCGCTTCATCTCAGAATGCCGCCGCAGCGATAGACAAAGCACTTGATCAAATGCAGGGCGAGGCCTTCCGACAGGCAATGCCAGTCATGCCAGCGAAGGTGAAGCCGGCGGCGGACGACGTCGAGGAGGCTAGGATTTCTGCCGTGGCGGCGATGCGCGAGTATACTCATTCCCTGCGGGACTTTGCAGCCTTGATCAAGAACTGTGGCCAGTAGTGTCGGAATAGGAGACTTGGTCGCAATCATCGCCACGGTGATCAAGCGCATCGATGACCGGGTGACGCTGCACATCCCCGGCTACAAATTCCCCATCTCCATCATCGACCCCGCAGCAAAGCCGAAGACAAGATTCGCCTCAAGTGCGAGGTGGTGAGGGTTGACGATGAGGATGACATCGTCACCGTCAAAGGAGACTGAAAGGAGTACCCCCCTCCCTCCGCAAATCGGTACCTCCCCTCCTCGCCCAGACACGGCCGCCACCAAGAGCAACGGTGCTGCCGGCTATTGCCACTGGTTAAGTGCCGCACTAAGATCCGCTGTCCAGGGGCCAAGCGGGTAGTTCTCGCGCGCTCCAGCCCCGCCCCCCATCCTTAAGCGCGATCGACGCAGAACCGATCGCGACCGCCAATAGGGTATATGCCAAGAACTCTATCACCCTATGCGGCCAAGGTGATGGTTGTGGTTGCGGTTTCTGAACCCACTCGCCGTATGGGAACTGGCTATTTGGCGCTCGTGCCGCAGCACGTCTTTCCGCCCTCCGGGCTCGTTTCATGTCCAGGCGTTGCTGCGCGTACTGCTGCCGGGTCTGTTCTGACGAGGTAAGTGAATTCGCCTGCAACCAAGCCTTGAATTTACCTGCGTGGACCCGGACTCTAGTGGCGAACAAGCCCTGGAGTCGCCAATGAGTTTCAGATTCTTTGAAATTGGCCCACCATTCCTCCCAGGTTGGCGGCAGATCGGCCACTTCTGAAAGCTTGAGCAGGAGGGGATAGTCATGGTGAGCGTAAATAGGGTTGGCCGGCCATTTGTCGGCAACCGCTGTGTTACCAGAGCGCTCGACGTAAGCTGCTCGTGCGGCAACGCGCGCATCCAGGATCTCTTGGGCATAGATCTGTCTGGATCGCTCTGAAGCCACCTGTGATTTGGCGTCGAGCCAAGCTTGGAACAGGTCGGGTCGAATGCGCACCCGCTGGTACCTACCCCTTCGGGCCCTGGCGCGCTCGATCATTGTTGCATCAAAGAGCCTGGCCCATTCATCCCAGGTCTCGGGCAAATCGTCGGCGCCAGCAAACCTCCTGATGAGGGAATAATCTTTCTGGGTATAAACTGGAATTGCCTCACGGGGGGCGGTCAAAGCCTCCTGTTGTCTCTGCCAGCGCTCAGCTTGGCTGGTACCTTCGCTGTCTTCCTCCACGACGGGTTCCCTCCCCGACAGGGAAAATGCGTCTGCAGGATCAAAGAGTCCAGATGCGTGAAAAGCAACGTGGTTTCTACCACCAACCCCTTTATTGGAGTCCACCCGGCAATGCGCTTGTGGGTTCGGTTGCTGATGAGCTCGATTTCAGCCAGGTAATTTCCGGGGCCAACGGTGGCGCGATTCAACGTCACGGCAAAGCCAGTCTTGGTCGCGAAATCAGCGTTGACGAACGTTTCTTCATCTACAGTGGCGGTGGGAGTTCCATCAACCGTTCCAACACCAAAGACGATCCCCCGCCTTTTCTGCCTCTAACCATTTGGCCATGCATTCGTCTTGCGTCTCCGCACATGCAGCGGTCGACGCAAGAACCATAGTTGGCAAGCGTTACCGGTGTAGGCGCACCCGTCAAGCGCGCAGCGGCATTGTCCGGTCATTTTTGTCGGCCCATGACACCGCCAACAGTCAGCAAAGCCACCAGTGCTATACCGGTCCTTTCTGAAGCGCGGCGCAGCAGAGCAGGGCCTAGAAGCCCGAAGCGGTTGGCTAGGGCATTGCCGGCTGGCATGCCCCGTTTGCAGCTGTATGGCCGTTTCTCGGCTTTGTTAACACTGATCCGTCGGCAAACTAAGGACACCGGCGAAAAGAGCACTGTTCCACAAAGGACTGAGCGTCAGGCTGACAACGGTGGTTTGCAAGCCAGACCTCTTTCGTTGCCGGCATCATCATTTTCACAGGATGATTCTTTTCTTTCTTGGAAGGGGAAATTCCATGCGCCACGGTGGTCGTGGTGACGTTTAGCAGGTTTTGGTCGGTGTCCTAGTGGTGGTCGTTTCTATGGGTGTCGTAGTTGTTTTATCTTACTGACAACTCGTACGAATTTGGTTGTAGCGGTGTCTATGCCATACATTAGGGTACGTTTTGCCGCCATTTTCACAGCCCTATGCGGTTCTTTCCCACCAGACGCACGCGGTTCTTTCTCAAAGGAATCGTCGTGAAGCATTCTGCCAGCTTCTTCGTGGTGAGCGCGTGTCGCCTGCGGCGTCGCTTCGTGGTGTTTTTTGAGGGGCGCTTTGCCTTCATCGTCCGAATGGCATCACGAAGCCTGCCTTTTATCTGAGCCGGCGATGATTGCCAAATTTCTTCAGGTACATCACGACGTGCTTTTATCTGTCGCCCTCCACGCTGTTCCAGCACCTTGAGCGCAAGGTGGGCCACTCGGCCTGCTCGGAAGTCCACTTCGCGGAAAAGCGCGGCTACAGGAGGGGTGTTCGCCCGGGTGGTGATCGAAGTACGCTTTGATGGCCGCATGACGGTCTTCGGTGCAAGCAGCTTACCGAGTTTGACGTAGTCGATCTGCTCCAGAACCAGGAACCGGTGAAGGTAGCTTTCCAAGTTGGCGTTGATCAGATCGGAAATTTGGTCGCCGCCAAAATGAGCCCTGACAGCACGGCTGCGCTTCGATGTCCATTCTAGGCGAACAACGGGCGATCCAAACTGTCCCTGTGCCAGCTTCCTTCGACGAATGTAGATTTTCAGGTTGTGGGCCGATTTATCGTGCTCAAAGTAGATCGTGGGGTGCCTGAAAAGCCCCCGGTTCTCTAATTCTTTGTCCGTTAGCGGCCGCCCCTTTTTGCTCTCGCTGACGAAGGTGATGTACCCGCGCTCATGATTTACCTTGCCAAGCTGACGGAGTAGGGAGTCTCGTCCGACAAGGGCGGATTTCTCCGAACTAGCGTCTATGTCAAAGGCCGCTTCGACCTTGGTCGCCCGATAGGGCCCAAGGGCATGTTCGTGTTGTTGCAGGAGTTTCAGCGCCTCTTTGTCGGGCAGGCAAACGATCTTAAGCCGGCTGCCTCGTTTCCCGCGCCGCTTCTCAAGTTTGAACGCGTGACTACATCGCTCCAGTTCCTCAATCGGTAAGAGTTGCCGTAGCTGAGCCTTGGGTACGTCGGTGCAAATGCTGATTGCGTCGAAGGTCGGCTGAAATGTCCCAGTTTCAGGTATGGTCAAGACCGCTGCCATAGCCCTTACCTCCCACCGCTTCTTTCAAGCTGCACACGGGTACGCTTGCTTTCGGTCGTCGATGCCGATGCCGGCGGCTCTGACACATTTACGCGCGTCAGGCGGGTCGCCATTTTCTTCTCAATCACGGCAAGCACTTCCGCCTCGATCCACCAAGTGTGGCCATCGATCCTTATCGGTTCCGGCAGCGTGCCGCGCTGCGCATAGCGCCAGACGGTCGCGACTGACACGTGCATCATCACCGCTACTTCCCTGACGCTCAGAAATTTCACGGGCTGAGCCATCACCTAACTCCTGTGCCACGGCCACGGGGCAGGTCCGCTTTCATGAGTAGCACGTCGCGGGTCAGAAATAGGCGTCGCCCCTTTATCTCCAGTAGGTCTATTTCTGGCGCGTGTTTTCGGATGAGCTTGCGGAATTGGGCGGTGCTGACGCCCAGCATGTTGGATGCCACGCTTGCCGGAACATACCGGTGCTCCCAGCCGAAGCTCGGGAAGCCTAACGCGCCGCGCTGGCTCGGGGACAGGTGTTCGTCCCGCTCGCGGTCTGTCAGTTCTTGCCAAGTTCCTGCCCGGTCAGAAGCCGAGTAATGCAACCTTACCCGTGGTGCCTTCGCAATCTTTTTGTCCATCGGCGCAACCTTTCAATTTGAAAGATGCCGGGCACTATCACCTCATGGGCAGATCGACCAGAAATGCGAATCCTGCACGTTGGCACTCAGCTCTGTCGCGCGCACGCCCACACGCGCGCGCAAACAGCCAGAGGAAAAATTTTCTACGTTTTTCTTCAAATAAACCTTACGGCGCTTATCCGGCCTGCTTCTCGTGTACTCAGAGCCTCACCCGCCTGCGGTAGTTTTTCCCAACGTGGCTTGTGAGATGGGTAGCCCAACGATCCATCAACTCACGCCTTTGGTCCAAAAAGTCGGTTCGGCGATAGGCCCTCTCAACGCTTGAGCCTATCGTGTGGCCAAGTATAGTTTCCGCAACTTCGTGCCGTGCGTCGGTCGCTTCCGCGAGCCAGTCCCGCAAAGACGACCTGAACCCGTGCGGTCTGTACTCGAACTTGGCGCGTTTCATATGTTGGCTCATGGACATGTCGCTGATGACGCCTTTCTTCGGATTGGCGAAGAGGTAGCCGTCACGTGCAAACTCCTGGGCCTTCTCAATCACACTGAGCGCTTCCGCTGACAACGGCACTCTGAAGTCCGTCGTGGCGTCTCGCCGCCCCTTCATCGCCTCAGCCGGCACCGTCCATACATCACCTTCAATCTGGTCCTCGTGAATGAATCTGATAGGTGCCGACCTCACTCCCGTGAGAATGAGCAAGCGCAAGGCCAAATGCGTGGGGCTGTCATCCTTAAGCGTAGCGTAGAATGCCGGGATATGAGACCAAGGCATGGCTGGAATGTTTTCGGCTTTGTGCCGCTGCTTCCCCAGCAAGGCCCTTGCCTTATCGGTAGCCTGTAGGTCCACCTCCAGACCAAGCGCGGCGGCATGTCTCAAGCATATGTTCAGCCGATTCATCGCCTTCCGTGCCGTGTCGGCCTTGGTGTGCCAAATTGGGGCGAGCGTATCGCGAATGTCTCGCTGATCTATCTCCCCGACCGGGACCTTTCCTAGTTTTGGCAGAACATGCAATTCTAACGGCGTGAACCACCGGCCAGCCTTCCCGTCGCCTTTCAGTTCTGCCTTGCGCGACTCAAACGCATCTTTGGCGATGTCCACCAAAAGGTGGAGGTTGCGCGCGGCTTCCCGCTTTTCGTGGTCGCGTACCCGGATGGGGTCTTTTCCGGCCCGCGTCACCGCCCGCCATTTGTCGGCACCTTCGCGCGCCTCTTTGAGACTGACGTCCAAGATAGAGCCAAGGCCCATTTCCCGCCGCTTGCCATACGTCGTGTAGCGGAAGAACCATTGGCCTCCTCCATCGTCGCGCCTGAGCAACCAAAGCCCACCTCCATCGGCGTATTTCCCTGGCGTCAGCTTCCTAACTGCAACTGCACTTAGACGGTTCAGGGCGCGCATCGGATCACCTTTTCCAACTGTCAAAACCGATTATCACAATCCACCATAGAATCCACCTATTTATCTATGATAGGTTGCAACAGATTGCGACAGCGTGAGGCACGAGGACCTATTAAGTGTCTGCAAATGATGCGATTCTGATATGACGTGATACACGCTGAGGTCGTACGAAAATGCCTCTTCTGGGCACCAAATTCCCGTTTCGAATCGTTCGACGGTTCAGAGACCCAAAGAGAAAACGCCCGGTTCGCCGGGCTTTTTCTTTGTCTGAAGCGTCGTTGCCGGACCGCCACCGACTGTCAGCGAACTGACAGGTCCCCTGTTCCAATGTTCGTCCGACCGCGATCACGGTTTCCGATCCTGCAACACTCGCAGGCAGGATCGCCGCTCGTCGTTCAAGTACGGCCAAAGGGCTCGGCACGACAAAGCTTTGACATGATCGCGGCTAGTTTGGAAACGATGCAGAAATCGGAAGGCTCGAATGAACCCTACCTACACAAGCGCGCAGAAGGCCATGCATTGGGCGGTGTTTCTGCTGGTCATCGGCCTTTATGGCCTGACCTATGTGGCGGACGTCTTTCCACGCGGCGATCCCGGCCGTGCGCTCGTCTGGTGGCTCCATATCTCGTTCGGAATGTTGCTGTTCGCGCTGGTGGTGATCCGCCTCGGCCTGCGCCTGGCACTGGGAACGCCCGGGTTGCCGGGGGAAATGTCAGAGCTGGAACGATGGGCGGCCAAGGTCGCGCACCTGCTGCTTTACGCGCTGCTGGTGGCCATTCCGGTCCTCGGCATCCTGCTCACCTGGTACAGGGGTGACGCGCTGAGCTTTTTCGGCCTTTTCACCGTTCCGGCTCCGGTTGCGCCCGATCGCGACACGGGCCGGTTCATAAGAGAGTTGCACAGCCTGTGCGCCAATCTCATCCTCATTCTTGCCGGACTGCATGCGGCGGCGGCGCTATGGCATCATTTCATCCGCAGGGACGATGTGCTCAAGCGCATGCTGCCGGAGACGGCGGGCTCCTGAATGCGGCGTCAAATCCCGGGCGATTGTTCTTCGGCTGCGAATCGCGACGTTGGTTTCAAGTCTCCCCGATCTCGTCATCGCGGCGCGACGGCTTGGCGGCCAGCAACCAACCTCCCCTCCCGGCTAGGCGCTGAACAAACCGCTTCAAACCGTCCTGGCGAGGCGCTACGCTCGCGGCCATGTCGCAAGCCACCAACCCGATCTTCTCGACCCGTCGCGATCAGGCGTTTCCGACGCTGGCCGAGGCCGACATCGAACGCATGCGCCGGTTCGGCGAGGCCAGCGCCTATGCCGCCGGCGAGCACATCGTCAAGGCCGGCGACGTGGCGCCCGGCCTGATCGTCGTCCTGTCGGGCAGTGTTGACATCACCCAGGATGGCGGGCTCGGCCGGCGTGAAACGCTCATCACCCACGGTCCAGGCAGCTTCGTCGGCGAGTTGGCGCAGCTTTCGGCCCGCCCCTCGCTGGTCAATGCCGAGGCCGCCGAGCCGGTCGAGGCGTTCGTCATCCCCTCGCGGAGGCTGCGCGACCTGATGGTACAGGAGGCCAATCTTGGCGAGCGCATCATGCGGGCGCTGATCCTGCGCCGTGTCGGACTGCTCGAAAGCGCCACCAGCGGGCCTATCATCATCGGACCGCTCGACAATGCCGACGTGTTGCGGCTGCAAGGTTTTCTGCGCCGCAGCGGCCTGCCACACCGGGTGCTCGATTCCGGCAGCGACCCCTGCGCGAAAACCCTGGTCGAGCGCTTCAACGTCGATCCGCATCATCTGCCGGTCATACTGTGTCCGAACGGCAGGCTGCTGCTCAACCCCGGCGAGAAGGACCTCGCCCGCTGCATCGGCCTGGTCAGGCCGATCGATGCCGACACGGTGTATGACGTGGCCATTGTCGGCGCCGGGCCGGCCGGGCTCGCTGCCGCGGTCTACGCGGCGTCCGAAGGGCTGTCGACAATCGTGCTCGATTGCCGTGCCTTCGGCGGACAGGCCGGCGCGTCCTCGCGCATCGAGAACTATCTCGGCTTCCCGACCGGCATTACGGGCATGGCGCTGATGGCGCGTGCCTACAATCAGGCGCAGAAGTTCGGCGTCGAAATGGTGATCCCCGACGAGGCCAAGCTGCTGAGCGCCGCGCCCGACATGTCGGGCGCCCGCTACCTGCTCGATGTCGGCGACGGCGAGACCGTGCGGACGCGCAGCGTGGTGATCGCCAGCGGCGCGCGCTACCGCCGCCTCGATGTCGCCAACCTGTCGCGGTTCGAGGGAACGTCGGTGCATTATTGGGCCTCGCCGATCGAGGCGCGGCTTTGCGCCGGCCAGGAGGTGGCGCTGGTTGGCGCCGGCAATTCGGCCGGACAAGCGGCCGTCTACCTAGCCAGCCATGCGCGCAAGGTGGCGCTGCTGGCGCGCGGCGGCAGCCTCGATGCCAGCATGTCGCGCTACCTGGTCGAGCGCATCAAGGCGCAGCCGAACATCGAGGTGCTGACCGAGACCGAAATCGAGGCGCTGGAGGGCGAGGAGGGCAACCTTGCCAGCGTGCGTTGGCGCAACCGCGTCAGCGGCGAGGGAACGACGCGCCCAATCCGCCATCTCTTCCTGTTCATCGGCGCCGACCCGAACACCGACTGGCTCGCGCAATGCAACGTGGCGCTGGATGCCAAGGGTTTCATCCGCACCGGGTCGGAGTTGGGAGATGGGCACGGCCTGATGGAGACCAGCCGCAGCGGGGTGTTTGCCATCGGTGACGTCCGGTGCGGCTCGGTCAAGCGCGTCGCGGCGGCTGTCGGCGAGGGTGCCCAGGTGGTCGCGGCCTTGCATGCTTATCTGGCGCGAGACGGCAGTCATGCCACTGAGAGCAATTCCAGGGAAAGCGCGTAGCGCCGCTTTCCCTGGGGATTTGCGCAAAAGAAATGATTGAGCCTCAACTGGCCAGGAGAGTGTGATGGCGGACGAATGCAAACATGCGGCTGGGATCAAGGACGTGACGCCGAGCGCACTCGGTTGCGAGGAGTGCCTGAAGAGCGGATCGTGGTGGGTGCATCTGCGGCTCTGCCGAACCTGCGGCCATGTCGGCTGCTGCGACGATTCGCCCAACCGCCACGCCACCAAGCATTTTCATGCCACCAGTCACCCCGTCATCGAGGGCTATGATCCGCCGGAAGGCTGGGGATGGTGCTATGTCGACGAGATCTTTCTTGACCTGGGCGACCGCACCACGCCGCAGAACGGACCGATCCCGCGGTTTTACTGAGGTTTCGAAGAGCCAGGAAAAACGGTTCGGCCTGATTTATCGCACCGAGCCGGTGACCGTGCGGTCGACGTCGGGAACGGATTTGCGGTCGTTGCCGGCAAGGGCCGCGATGAGCAGCAGGCTGGCCACGACCGGGACGAACAGGACGGCGATTCGGGCCTGGACATGAAGAATGGCACGCCATTCGTTGCGCTTTTCGGGGCTGTTGCTCATCATACTCACTTTGTCATGCCCCCAAGGCGTCACATAACCGTGAACGGTTAAGCAACTCCTTCCGGCTTTGTTAACTGGTTGGGACTCAAGCCCGGTCTCAGCCCAGCCCGATCCGCCTCGCGCCCTGCCGGAACAGCGCTTCCGCGTCGGACTCGAAACGGAACGTCCCGATAAAATCCTCGCTCGAATAGTGCGGCAATGCCTTGCGGATTGCGGCGGCAAAGCCGCGCGCCTCGTCGAGCCGGCCGGCCAGCGCCAGGCAGTGCGCGGCGATCGCCAGGATGATGGTGTGCGCATTGGGCCGCGCCGCTGCCTTTAGCGCCCATTCGGCCGCTTCCCCGAACTGGCCGAGCCGGACATGCGCCATGGCTCTTGCCCCCAGCATGCCGAACAGAAGCGGGTCGAAGGGGCTCAGATGGCGCGAATGGTCGGAGGAGCCGATCGCCGCCCGCGGATCGCCCGACTGCGAGTGGACGAAGGACAGCGCATAATGGCCAAGCGCGAAATTGGGGCTGAGATCCACCGCCCGTTGCAGTTCGACGAGCGAGCCGTCCTGCGCACCGCGCAGCCATAGCGCTCGCCCCATGGCCCAGTGCGCGGCCGGATTGTGGTCGTCGACCAGCAGGCTGTGGCCGGCGCTCTCGAAGGCCAGCGCGCTCTCCCGGTCGCGGTCGCCCCAGTGCTGGAACGCGTTCTGCCAGTGGGTGAAGGACAGGCCGGCATAGGCGCGGGCAAAGGTCGGGTCCAGTTGCAGCGCCCGGGCGAAGAAATGCCGCGCCTGCTCGTTTTCCGCCTGGGTGAAGCGGTACATGTGCCAGAGGCCGCGATGATAGGCTTCCCACGCGTTGAGCGAATTGGGCGCCTTCAGCATGGCGCGGTTGCGCTCGACCGTTTCGATCTCGGCCGATATCGACGAGACGATGCTGTCGCCGATGTCGTCCAGCACCGCGAAGATGTCGTCGAGCCGGTGCTCGAATGTCTCGGCCCAGACGATCCTGGCCGTGCGCACCTCGACGAGCTCGACGCCGACGATCACCCGGCCGGCCAGGCTGCGCACCGTGCCGGTGGCGACATAGTCGACGTTCAGTTTTCTGCCAGCCTCCTCGGGCGCGATGGCCTTCTCGGCCAGTGCGAACACCGATCCGCGCGCGATGACGAAGAAATCCCTGAGCTTGGCGAGACGGGTGATGATGTCGTGTGTGAGGCCATCGGCCAGTCCGCCGCGCGCGCCGCTTTCCTCGGCAAACGGCATGACCGCCAACGACGCATGGCTTGGTTGGACAGGGCCATCATCACCTGGAGTGGCGACAAGCTGCGATGCCGAGGACAGGCAGGCCGGCTGCGCTTGCTGCGCGGCGCTTGCCCGTTGGTCACGGATCGCCCGCCAGGCCGCGCGAAGCGGTGCGAAATCCAGTTGCTCGGACCGGAACAGCTGTTCTGTTGCCGCCAGATGCTGCTCGGCCGCGCCGATCTCGCCACGTCGATGCAGGCTGGCCAGCAGAGCCAAATGCGCGCGCCCGTCGAACGGCGCCAGTTCCACCCACCGGTCGAGATGGCCGATCGTCTCGTCGCAATCCGGCGGCAGGGTTTCGACGAGCTGTTCCAGCACCGCCGCGTGGCACGAGTTGAAGCGGCGGCGCTGGGCGATCAGCCAGCTGTTGAAAAGCGGGCTGCGCTCCAGCTCCAGGCCGTCGAGCAAATCGCCGGCGAAGAGCCCGGCCAGCGCCCGCAGCCGCTCCCGACCAAGCGTGCCGATTCCTTGCGCCGTGGCCCGGCTGATCTCCAGCGCGTCGACGAGGCAACCGTCCAGATCGAGCGCGACCATGTCGCCCTGCGTAGACACCCGGCGCCGCTCCGGCGCGTCGAGCACACCGCGCAGCTTGCTCAGGCACCAGCGCAGCTCGCCGCGAGGATCGTTGGGCACATCCCAGAACAGCTCGCACAGGCGGCTGCGCCCGACCGGATGCGGCGCCAGCGCCAGATAGGCCAGCAGCGCCCGTAGTTTGCGCGATGCCGGCAGTGCCACCGGCACGCCGTTGCGGGAGATCGTCAGCGATCCGAGCAGGCGCACGGACAGGTCCGGCATCTCGCCGTCCTGCCTCGACCGGGCGGATTCCACGTGCGTTTCCACGCCTGCTCCCACGCTGGCCTGTCGGCCTCTTGTGTATCACTGAAACCGACAACGCGCATCCGAAGGCGGGTTTCCCCGCTGGCTGCGGCCATTGCCGCATCGCCGGCACGTCAGTCCTAGCGTGGCAAGGTCTCGAAAACTCGCCGCCCAAACCGCCGGTCTGTAACCGGCCCGTGAAATTGAAGACGATCAGGATCGAGGAGATCAAAGATGTTGAATAAACAAAAGATCAGGACCACCGCTGGGCGCGGCAGGCTGTTCGACAGCATCCTGGACACGGTCGGCGACACGCCGGTGGTGCGCATCAACAACCTCGCACCGGCGCACGCGACGATCTACGTGAAGGCCGAGTTCTTCAACCCGGGCGCCTCGGTGAAGGACCGGCTGGCGCTCAACATCATCGAGGAGGCCGAACGCAGCGGCGCGCTGAAGTCTGGCCAGACGGTCGTCGAGGCGACCAGCGGCAACACCGGCATCGGGCTTGCCATGGTGTGCGCACAGAAGGGTTATCCGTTGGTCGTCACCATGGCCGACAGCTTTTCGGTCGAACGCCGCAAGCTGATGCGCATGCTGGGTGCCAAGGTGGTGCTGACGCCGCGCGCCGAAAAGGGTTTCGGCATGTACAAGAAGGCGGTCGAGTTGGCCGAGGCCAATGGCTGGTTCCTCGCCCGCCAGTTTGAAACCGCCGCCAATGCCGCCATCCACGAAGCGACGACGGCGCGCGAGATCATCAATGATTTCGCCGGCTCGCGGCTCGACTGCTTCGTCACTGGCTATGGCACCGGCGGCACCGTCGTCGGTGTGGCGCGCGTGCTGCGCCGCGAGCGGCCCGACATCCGCATCGTACTCGCCGAACCGGCCAATGCGCAGCTGATCGGCAGCGGCAAGGCGCAGCAGCGCGGCGCCGATGGCGCCCCCGCCGCCAGTCATCCGGCTTTCGAGCCGCATCCGATCCAGGGCTGGACGCCGGATTTCATCCCCAACGTCCTGCAGGAAGCGATCGACGCCAGCCTCTATGACGAGGTGATGCCGGTTGCCGGACCCGAAGGCATCAAATGGGCCAAGGCATTGGCGCGGAAGGAAGGCATCTTCACTGGCATTTCCGGCGGCGCCACCTTCGCCGTGGCGCGGCAGGTTGCGGAGAAGGCGCCGGCCGGATCGGTGATCCTGTGCATGTTGCCCGATACCGGCGAACGCTACATGTCGACGCCGCTCTTCGACGGCATCGAGGCGGAAATGGACGCCGAGGAGACGGCGCTGTCGCGCTCGACGCCCGGCTGCCAGTTCCCGGCGGCGTGACAGGAGGCCGGTCATGGATGTCGCGCGGCAATCGCTCGAAATACTGGACGAGGAAACGCTCGATCCCTCCGACTGGACCGAGGCGCAGGCTCTGTCTCACCGGATCATCGACGATGCTGTCGATTATCTGCGCGGCGTGCGCGATCGCCCGATCTGGCGGGAGATGCCGGCGGATGTGCGAGAGGTCTTCGCGGCAAGCCTGCCGCGATCGCCGGCGCCGCTGGCCGCTGTCTATGACGAGGTCTCCCGCACCGTGATGTCCTACCCGATGGGCAACATCCACCCGCGCTTCTGGTCCTGGTATATGGGGTCGAGCAACTTCACCGGCGCGCTCGGCGACTTCCTCGCGGCAATCCAGGGCTCCAACCTTGGCGGCGGCAACCATGCCGCCGCGCTGATGGACAGCCAGGTGGTCAACTGGTGCAAGGAAATGCTGGGCTTTCCCGCGTCCGCTTCCGGCACGCTGGTCAGCGGCGGCTCGATGGCCAACATCATTGGGCTGACCGTGGCGCGCAACACTAAGGCCGGCATCGATGTGCGCGAGCAGGGCGTCGCGGCAATCGAGAAGCCCCTGCGCTTCTATGGCTCGGACCAGATCCATTCCTGCCACCGCAAGGCGATGGAAGCACTCGGCCTTGGCAATCGGGCATTGCGCCGAGTTCCGACTGACGCGAGCTTGCGCATCGACATCGATGCCTTGCGCGCGGCGATCGCCGAGGACCGCGCGGCGGGTTTCGAACCGGCCTGCGTCATCGGCAATGCCGGCACGGTGAACACCGGGGCGATCGACGACCTGCGCACGCTTGCCAAGCTGGCGCATGAGGAAGGCCTCTGGTTCCATGTCGACGGCTGCATCGGCGCGCTGATTGCCATTGCTCCGCAAAACGCGCATCTGGTCGCGGGCATCGAATGGGCCGATTCGGTCGCGCTCGATCCGCACAAATGGCTGCACGCCCCGTTCGAGGTCGGCTGCGCGCTGGTCAGGGATGCCGCCGCGCATCGCAAGACATTCGCGGTGACGCCCGAATATCTGGAATCGACGCCGCGCGGCCTAGCCTCCGGCGAATGGCTGCACGATTACGGCCTGCAGACGACGCGCGGCTTTCGTGCGCTGAAAGTGTGGATGGCGTTGAGAGAACATGGGGTCGACAAGTTCGGCCGCCTGATCGACCAGAACATCGCGCAGGCCCTCTATCTCGCCGGGCGGATCGAGGCCGAGCCATTGCTGGAGCTGGCCATGCCGCCAACCATCAACATCGTCTGCTTCCGCTATCAGCCAGGGATTGCCGGCGAGCCGCTGAAAGCGCTCAATACCGAGATCATGCTGCGGCTGCAGGAACAGGGTATTGCAGCACTCTCCGACACCACCGTGCACGGCGAGCACTGGCTGCGCGTCGCCATCGCCAACCACCGCACCCGGCGTGACGATCTCGATCTTCTGGTGCGCGAAACGGTGCGGTTGGGACGCGGGATCGCGGCGGAAGGGTCATCCGGGGATTAGCTCCAAAACGCGAGCGACAGGCATGGGCGGCCATGCGATTCTGTGGCCGTGATTCGGGAGATCCGACCGTGATGCTCTTTCGTATGGCCGTGCTCGCGGCCCTGGTCTGTGCCACCTCGGCCGAGGCCGCCGAAATGGCCTTCTTCGTCAAGAACCTGCGCAAGCAGGCGGTCGCGGTCGAGCTGTTCAGCCGCGACCGCGAGACGGTCTGGCCGGGCAACGACCAGGTGTTCCTGATCGATCCGGGCTCCCGGAAATCGGTGCCCATCTCCTGCAATCAGGGCGAGCGCATCTGCTATGGCGCCTGGGTCGACGGCGACGACAGCATCTCCGCCGGCGTCGGGCCGGATAACGACCAGCCTTGCGATACCTGCTGTTTCATCTGCGTCGAACATTCGACCGAAACCATCGACCTGGTGCCATAGGGAGCAGGCAAGGACCCGTCGGACCCAAATTAAGTCGGGGGTCGAGGCACCAGCCCCACTTTCGCGACTCAACACAGCGTGCCATGGTCGCGTCGCGGCCGGGTGGGCCGCTTATCCAGGGGGTTACCATGTTCCACGCCTACGCGCGCCGCACCTTGGCCGCGCTTTCACTTGCCATGCTGATCGCGCCGTCGGCGCATGCCGGCGATGTCACCTTCGCCATCAAGAACAGCCATCCCAACGCCATGCGCGTCGAGCTCTACAGCCAGGACCGCGACTATGTCTGGCCGGGCAACGGCAAGGATTTCTATCTCGATGACGGCGAGACCAAGTCGCTGCCGATCTCCTGCAACGAGGGTGAATCGATCTGTTACGGCGCCTGGGTCGATGGCGACGAAGGTACCTATTGGGGCGTCGGCCCCGGCAACAAGGAGAAATGCGAGGATTGCTGCTACACCTGCAGCGGCGGCGAAACCGAGGAGATCAACCTGGTCCCCTGACCGGTTTGCCAGCTTGACGGTTTTCCCGTTCGAGCCATAGCTTGCCCAAACACCCAATGCGCGCCGCGTCTGTCGTTCGGACGCGGCGCGCTCCAGGCAAGGGAGCCCAGCGATGGCCGACATGGTCGAAAGCGACGAGATCGATGTCGGGTTTTCCGGCAAGCGCTGCATCCATTCGCGCAATTGCGTGCTCGGCGATCCGCATGTCTTCGTGCCCAATGCGCCGGGGCAATGGATCCATCCCGAGGCCGCCAGCGTCGAGAAGATCGTCGCCATCGCCGAGAGCTGCCCCTCGGGCGCCATCACTTACATCAGGAAGGATGGCGGACCGCAGGAGCAGCCGCCCGTGGTCAACACGGTGCGCGTCCGGGAAAACGGCCCGCTTGCCGTTCACGCCCAGATCGTGCTCGACGGCGAGACGTTCTTCCGCGCCACGCTCTGCCGCTGCGGCGCGTCGGAAAACAAGCCGTTCTGCGACGGCAGTCACACCAAGGCAGGGTTCACCGCCACCGGCGAACCGGCGCTGAAGGACACGCCGGCCCTCGAAGCGCGGAATGGCCCGCTCAATGTGACGCCGACGACAAACGGTCCGCTCAAGATCGCGGGCAATCTCGAAATCGTCACCGGCACCGGCCATACAATCGACCGCACCACGGTCGCGTTCCTGTGCCGCTGCGGCCATTCCGCCAACAAGCCGTTTTGCGATGGCAGCCACAAGAAGGTGGGGTTTGCGGGGTAGGTGAGTAGCCATCTCCCCCCTCGTGGGGGAGATGTCCGGCAGGACAGAGGGGGGCGCCGTCGAGCGCTAACTTCAACACCCAGCGAACAGTGACAATGCCTCATACGCCATTGCCTCCAAGACATCGCGCAAACGCCAGATCGATGCGCAAGGTCATGACATTAGCCGAGTTGAAGCTCTGGAACGAGCTTCGCGCACACCGGTTGATGGGGCTTGGCTTCCGCCGACAATTTCCAATCGCCGGTTACATTGTCGACTTCGCTTGTCCGGAGAGGAAACTTGTCATCGAAGTCGATGGCTCCCAGCATGCGGAAGCCGATGTGGTCGCCAGCGACGAAGCAAGGACGTCGCGCCTGGAGCAAGACGGCTGGACCGTCCTGCGCTTCTGGAACGAGGATATCATTCGCGACATCGACAATGTCTGCCAGCATATTGTGATTGCGGCCGGGCTTGATGGCCCGTCTTCAACAAATCGGCTGGAGGTGCTGTAGTCGCGGTGAGGCTGGCGGGACAGCGCCCCCCTCTGGCCTGCCGGCCATCTCCCCCACGAGGGGGGAGATTGGCTCTCCTGCCCTTGGCCTATCTCTCTCGTCTTTATCGTCAGGGCCGTATCGGCTAAGGGGCGTGGCAACAGAATTGCCCGGATCCAACCATGACCGCAAAATCCAAACCCAAACCTCTCTTCCTCGGGATCGACACCGGCGGCACCTATACCGATGCCGTGCTGTGGTCTGAAACCGAAGGCCCGCAACACGGACCCAACAAGGGCAAGGTGCTGGCCAAGGCCAAGGCGCTGACCACGCGGCATGATCTGGCCGTCGGTATTTCCGGCGCCGTCGACGCGGTGCTGCAGAAGGCCGGCACCGATCCGACCGCCATCAAGCTGGTCTCGATGTCGACGACGCTCGCCACCAATGCGCTGGTCGAGGGCCAGGGCGGCCGCGTCGCGCTGGTCATGATCGGCTTTTCCGAGGCCGACCTCGCCCGCGATGGGCTGAAGACGGCGCTCGGCACCGATCCGGTGGTGTTTTGTCCAGGCGGCCACGATGTGCATGGCAATGCCGCTAGGCTCGACCTGTCCGGGCTTGAGGCCGCCTTGCCGGAACTGGGCGCCTCCGTGTCCGGCTTTGCGATCTGCGCCTATTTCGCCACCCGCAATCCAGCGCACGAGGTCGCCGCCCGCGAGCTGATCCGCGAGAAGACCGGTCTGCCGGTCACATCAAGCCATGAATTGTCGGCCAAGCTCGGCGGCCCGCGCCGGGCGCTGACGACGCTGCTCAACGCCAGGCTAATCTCGATGATCGACCGGCTGGTGGCGGCGACCGAGGGCTTTCTCGATCAACGCGGCATCGCCGCCCCTTTGATGGTGGTGCGCGGCGATGGCGCGCTGGTCTCGGCGGCGTTTGCCCGCCAGCGGCCGATCGAGACCATACTCTCCGGCCCCGCGGCCAGCCTGGTCGGCGCCCGCCACATGACCGGGCTCGACAATGCCATGGTGTCCGACATTGGCGGCACCACCACCGACGTGGCGGTACTCGACGAAGGCCGGCCCAGGCTTGATCCGGAAGGCGCCACGGTTGGCGGCTTCCGCACCATGGTCGAAGCCGTCGCCATGCGCACCTTCGGGCTCGGCGGCGATTCCGAAGTGACGCTGGAGGACGGCGCGCTCAACCCGAGGGTCCTGCTCGGGCCGCGACGCCTGGTGCCGCTGGCGCTTGCCGGCATGGCGCATGGTGAAGCGGTCAAATCGGAGCTCGAACGCCAGCTGCGCGCGCCCAACACCGGTCGCATGGATGGCCGCTTCGCTGTCCGCACCGGCGTGCCGGACAGGCTTGCCGCGGGCCTGACCGCCCCGGAAGCACGGCTCTACGAGGCGATCGGCCCGACCCCGCTTGCCCTCGACCGGCTGCTGACGTCGAATGCCCAGAACGCCACCTTGAACCGGCTGGTCTCGCGCGGGCTGGTGCACATTTGCGGCTTCACCCCGTCGGACGCGGCACATGTGCTTGGCAAGCAGGCGAACTGGGATGCCGCCACCGGCCGCCTCGGCGCCGAGCTGTTCGCCCGCAGGCGCGACGGCCGTGGCCAGCCTATCGCAGCCTCGCCGGAAGCCATCTCGGAGCGGGTGCTGGTGACGCTGACGCGCTGGTCGGCCGAATACATCCTCGAAACCGCCTTTGCCGAGGACGGGCTCGACGGCGCCGCGACCGTGGCGCATGCGCTGGTCCAGCGCGCCGTCGACGCGCACCCCGGCATCGCCCGCCTCACCGTCGCGCTCGACCGCCCAGTCATCGGGCTGGGCGCTTCCGCGCCGCTGCACTATGCCGGCCTGGCGCCATTGGTCGGTAATGACTGCGTGGTGCCTGAGGACACCGATGTCGCCAACGCGCTTGGCGCCGTTGTCGGCCAGGTCAGGGTTTCGGCGGAGGCGCGGGTCAGCCAGCCCAAGGAAGGACTGTTCCGCCTTGCCTCCGGAGAAACCGTGCGCGACTTCCTCGACGAGGCGGCGGCGATCGCGGCGGCCGAAGCCGATGTGCGGGCGATAGTCGCCCAGCGGGCCCGGGATGCCGGCACCGACAGCGCCGAGATCGACGTCGCGACCGAGTTTCGTGTCTCGACCGTCGAAGCCCAGCGCCTGTTCATCGAGGCGCATGTGGTGGCGGTGGCCTCGGGCAGGCCAAGGATCGCGGTATAGTGCGACGGTCGAGAGGCTAATCTCCCCCCTTGAGGGGGAGATGGCCGCGAAGCGGCCAGAGGGGGTCGGTTCGACCGGACGCCGACGTCCTGCGGCAGATGAAGGTTGGCGCCCCAGGCGCGGCGACCCCCTGTGGCCTGCCGGCTATCTCCCCCTCAAGGGGGGAGAGACGCAGTTCCGCGGCGGCAAAATGCGGCACCTTCACCCTTAGCCGAATTGACCCTTGCGCCCTGACATGCCAAAGGCCCGCCCAAGCCTTTCGCCTGGAGAAAGCCCTGATGACTGATCGCGTCGAAATCGCCGGATTGCGGATTGCCCGCGAGCTTCACGACTTTGTCGCCAACGAAGCAGTGCCGGGAACCGGCATAGATGCGGACACATTCTGGAACGGCTTCTCGGCCATTGTCCACGATCTCGCGCCGAAGAACCGGGCGCTGCTGGCAAAACGCGACGCCATACAGGAGAAACTCGACGGCTGGTATCGCGACAATGGCGCACCCGTCGACATGGAAACCTACAAGGCCTTCCTGAAGGAGATCGGCTATCTCGTTCCCGAGGGACCGGCCTTCAGCGTGTCGACCGAGAATGTCGACCCCGAGATCGCGGTCGTCGCCGGGCCGCAGCTGGTCGTGCCGGTGATGAACGCGCGCTATGCGCTGAACGCCGCCAATGCGCGCTGGGGCTCGCTCTATGACGCGCTCTACGGCACCGACGCCATCCCCGAAACGGATGGCGCGCAGAAGGGCAAAGGCTTCAACCCGGCGCGGGGTGCCAGGGTCATCGCCTGGGCCAAGGATTTCCTCGATCAGTCCGTGCCGCTGACTTCAGGCAAATGGGCCGGCGTCAACGGATTGTCGGTGGCGAACGGCGCGCTGAAGCTCGGCGAAGGCGCCGGCTCCACCACGCTCGCCGACCCGAAACAATTCGTTGGCTATCGCGGCGACGCCGCCAATCCGCAAGCCTTGCTGCTGGTGAAAAATGGACTGCATATCGAGATCGTGATCGACCGCGACAACCAGATTGGCCGCACCGATCCGGCCGGCATCGCCGACGTCATCCTGGAATCGGCGCTGACCACCATCCAGGACTGCGAGGATTCGGTTGCGGCCGTGGATGCGCAGGACAAGGTCGTCGTCTACCGCAACTGGCTCGGTCTGATGAAGGGCGACCTGGCCGAAGAGATCACCAAGGGCGGCAAGACCTTTACCCGCAAACTCAATCCCGACCGTGCCTACACCGCGCCTGCCGGCGGCACGCTGACCGTGCCAGGCCGCTCGCTGATGCTGGTCAGGAATGTCGGCCACCTGATGACCAATCCGGCGATCCTGGACCGCGACGGCAAGGAGGTGCCGGAAGGCATCATGGACGCGGCCGTCACGGCGCTGATCGCACTGCACGATGTCGGGCCGAAGGGCCGCCGCGCCAATTCCCGCGCCGGCTCGATGTATGTGGTGAAGCCGAAGATGCACGGGCCGGAGGAAGTCGCCTTCGCCGTCGAGATTTTTGATCGGATCGAGGCCCTGCTCGGCATGGCGAAAAACACCATCAAGA
Source organism: Mesorhizobium sp. B2-4-14 (assembly GCF_006442155.1). Lineage (NCBI taxonomy): Bacteria > Pseudomonadati > Pseudomonadota > Alphaproteobacteria > Hyphomicrobiales > Phyllobacteriaceae > Mesorhizobium > Mesorhizobium sp. B2-4-14. The sequence continues at coordinate 189,934 of NZ_VFVA01000004.1, forward strand.
TGGGCATCATGGACGAGGAGCGGCGCACCACCGTCAACCTCAAGGAGGCGATCCGGGCGGCAAAAGACCGTGTCGTCTTCATCAACACCGGTTTCCTCGACCGCACCGGCGACGAGATCCACACCTCGATGGAAGCCGGCCCGATGATCCGCAAGGGCGACATGAAGCAGGCCGCCTGGATCTCCGCCTACGAAGCCTGGAATGTCGATACGGGCTTGGAATGCGGGCTCGCCGGCCACGCCCAGATCGGCAAGGGCATGTGGGCGATGCCGGATCTGATGGCGGCGATGCTGGTCGAGAAGATCGCGCATCCCAAGGCCGGCGCCAACACCGCTTGGGTGCCGTCGCCGACGGCGGCCACGCTGCATGCCACGCACTACCACAAGGTCGATGTGCACGCCGTGCAGGCGGCGCTGAAAAACCGGCCGAAGGCCAAGCTCGACGACATCCTGTCGGTGCCGGTGGCCGTGCGGCCCAACTGGACGCCCGACGAGATCCAGCGCGAGCTCGACAACAACGCGCAAGGCATTCTGGGCTATGTCGTGCGCTGGATTGACCAGGGCGTCGGCTGCTCCAAGGTGCCCGACATCAACGATGTCGGCCTGATGGAGGACCGTGCCACGCTGCGCATCTCTTCGCAGCACATCGCCAACTGGCTGCGCCACAAAGTGTGCTCGCAAATCCAGGTGATGGATTCCCTGCAGCGCATGGCGGCCATCGTCGACCGCCAGAATGTCGGCGATCCATTCTACCAGCCGATGGCGCCGGATTTCGACAATTCCATCGCCTTCCAGGCAGCCTGTGATCTCGTGTTCAAGGGCACCAGCCAGCCCAACGGCTACACCGAACCGGTTCTGCACGCGCGCCGGCTGGAACTGAAGGCGAAAGAGCGGGCCTGAAAGGATCGGGCGGTCGGGAGCTCCGGCGCCCCTTAAGGGGAGGCCCGGGGTCAGGCGTGAAGTGCGCCGACTCCCATTCCAACCACGCGCCCTGGAAAGCGACGCAGGATCAGGTGTTTTTGCGCCTCGGATTTGCCCTCGGGCCCGGTTTGCCGGCCACGCGCTCGGCGCCGAGAAGGGCGCACTCGCCGATCGCATGGACTTCACCGTCAGTCGTGAAGTTGACGGGCCGTTGCGCCTGTCACAGCACATTCATTGTATCGGCGTAACCTAATGGAACGTCGGGTTTCGACCGCTATGCAGGAAGCGCCATGCCTGTTTCCCCCGAATATGATGCCGGTTGCTCCAAAACCTCCGTGGAACTGTCGGAGGGCTTTGAGGGCTGGTTTGCCCGCGTATGCGAGGGCGGCCAGGAAACGTTCCATGAATTCAGGCGCGAGCGCGATGCAATTGCCTTCGCACACACCCAACGCATGCGCCTCGGGCTGCCCTGTCCGCCATTGGAGCGCACGGCATACGGCTCCGGTAAGGCGATCAGCAAGATCAACCAGATAGCAGATGTGCTGAGAACCAGGAGGCTCGGTCGGTTCCTCCAGTTGTCGGCGCTAGCGCTAAGTGAGCCGATTCGGTCGCAAAGGCTCCGGCATCGCGTCGCGAGCGATGCAAGGCAGGCATTGTCCAAGCTCAAGGCGGCAACGCGAAGTCGCGGATTGTTTATCGATTGCGGATCTAACATCGGCCAGGGGTATAGGTTCTTTTCCCGGTACTACACGCCCGACCACTTTGATTACGTTCTTGTCGAGCCAAACAAGAATTGCCTGGAGTATCTTCAGGGTTTGCGCTCGGAAAACGGAGCCATGGAGATCGTGGCCAAGGCTGCGAGCGTGAAAGATGGCTATGCCGAACTGCTCGGTCCCCCGCCAGAGCACTCGGACCCTACCTACGAAGGCTGCTCTATAATTCCCGGCCACAACGGAGGCTTGTACCAGTCGCAGCGATTTGCGCCGGAGCTCGTCGAAACGTTTTCGCTGTCACGGATGATCCAAGCCAAGCGCAGCCTTTACGAAGTGATCGTTCTCAAACTCGATGTCGAAGGGGCGGAGTATAAGATTCTGGACGACATGATCCGTTCGGGGCTGCATCGTGATCTCCATGCCGCTTATGTCGAGTTCCATTCCACCTACATGAGGAACTCGGAAGGACGAAGGACTGCTGCCATGGAACGCGAAATTGTCCGTGAGTTCCTGGAGGTGGGCACGCGTATAAGCAGATGGATATAAGCGTCCGCTATCGGAATGGACTTGTTCCGCGGATCCGCCCCGGCCTCAACATGAGGATCAATTCCAGTCCGGAGTTACTCGACGCCCGCTCGCCTGACGCGGAACAGGGTTCAGTGGTTGACCTGGAATGACCACCCGACTGGATTCGAGCCCGCAACTTCTGCCTTGCGAGGTGGGCGACGACTGTCATCTTTGCGTCACTGCGCCACCGCTATATTAGATATTAGCAATGTCTTGATGAGCCCATCATCTTGATGGTGCGTCGGAGTGGTCGAGCATGTGTGAGCATTCCAAGCTACACCCTCCCAATTGCCATTGAGCCTCCGAGGAAAGCGAAGCCCGGCGAAAAGGTGGCGATAACGGGGTACGTGACGCGCGTTGATGATGAGGCAGGTAAGGTGACAGTCAAGATTACCGCTCGGGTCATCGTTGAGATCGACACCGCCACGGCCCAAAGGAAATCGTACCCATCCGAGCGACAGAAACCGTTTCGCGACGGATGGGAGTGAACAGGGGTCCGAGACCGCACAGACACTTTGGCGCGGGGGACCACACAACAGGCTGCCAATGCCAGGGAAGCGTTGTTTTCCGACACGCGCGCGTGGGTGGAGATGGGTTCCAAACGGAATATATCGAATCATTTTTCCGACGATCCTATAATCGCCGACGATATCGCGTATAGGGTCTCAAAGGCGCTCGAGAGCGGCACAATTCAACGGCTTCATAGGGTGGGCAGATCGCCACGAATTGCAGAAACAAGATGCAGAATCGGGACGGTTGCTGGCTCAACCTGTCAAGATCGTGGCCGACCTCGCCGCCGACCTCCTTCCCGCCCCTCTGCTTCTTGGATTTTGTTCGTAACGTTGAGCCGGCCTTCTATTCGGACTCTGGCAGGATACTCCATCCTCACGGCGCTGGTGGGGGCCGCTATATGGGCTGGCGTTCGCAACTACCCCAGGTATCTTCTGAGACGGCTTCTCCCACGCCGCCAGCGGGACTTCTCGACGGTTGAAGCCCGGAAGGCAAATCCGCCCTTCAATTCCTTCAATGTGGACGGATCTGTGTTGCAACGGCTGCTTGCTACGCCGCCTGCGCCATCCGCTCCGAACTCATGCGATAGGAAATCGCCTCGGCCAGATGGATGCGGCCGACGGTTTCGCTGGCGTCGAGATCGGCCAATGTCCGCGCCACTTTCAGCACGCGGTGATAGGCCCGCGCGGAAAAGGCGAGTTTTTCGCTGGCATCCTTGAGCAGCGACAAGGCCGCGGCATCCGGCATGGCGATCTCCTCGATCATCGCCGGCGCGCAATGCGCGTTGGTGGTGGCGCGGGTGGCGCCGAGCCGCTCGAAGCGTTCGCGCTGCAGTGTGCGGGCACGCGCCACGCGCAGCGCCACATCGGCACTCTTCTCAGCGCGGTCCGGCCGGATCAGGTCGCTGGCCGAAACGGCCGGCACTTCGATCCTGAGATCGATGCGGTCGAGCAGCGGACCGGAAATGCGCGCCTGGTAGTCGGTGCGGCAGCGTTCGCCGCGCAGGCAGCGATAGCCGGGTTCGCCGGCCATGCCGCAGCGGCACGGGTTCATCGCCGCCACCAGCTGGATGCGCGCCGGATAGGTGACGCGATGGTTGGCGCGCGCGATCATGCAGTCGCCGGTCTCCAGCGGCTGGCGCAGCGCGTCGAGCGTCTGCGGCGTGAATTCGGGAAATTCGTCGAGGAACAGCACGCCGTGATGCGCGAGCGACACTTCGCCGGGCCGCGCCCGCAACCCGCCGCCGACCATCGCCGCCATCGAGGCTGAATGATGCGGGGCGCGGAACGGCCGCCGGTCGGTCAGCTTGCCTTCGCCGAGTTCGCCCGCCACCGAGGCGATCATCGAGACTTCCAAAAGTTCCTTCGGCGCCAGCGGCGGCAGAATCGACGGCAGCCGCTGCGCCAGCATCGATTTGCCCGAGCCCGGCGGGCCGACCATCAAGAGATTGTGGCCGCCGGCCGCCGCCACTTCGAGCGCGCGCTTGGCCGTCTCCTGGCCCTTGATGTCGGCGAGGTCGGGCAGGTCGCGCGCCGAGGCGTGGATGCCGGCTTCGGGCCGCGACAGCACCTGCGTGCCGCGGAAATGGTTGGCGATCGCGATCAGGCTGCGCGGCGCCAATATGTCGAAATCGCTGCCGGCCCAGGCGGCTTCCGGTCCACAGGCGAACGGGCAGATCAGGCCCTTGCCTTCGGCATTGGCGCCGATCGCCGCCGGCAAGGCGCCGGCAACGGCGGCAATCGTGCCGTCGAGCGACAATTCGCCGAGAACGACGTAGCCGGCCAGCATGTCGCCCGGAATGGCGCCGAGAGCAGCCATCAGGCCAAGCGCGATCGGCAGGTCGTAGTGGCTGCCCTCCTTCGGCAGGTCGGCGGGCGCGAGATTGACCGTCACCTTCTTCGACGGCATCGACAGGCCCGACGCATGAAGTGCCGCCTGCACCCGCTCGCGGCTTTCGGCTACCGCCTTGTCGGGCAAGCCGACGATCTGCATGCCGACCTTGCCCGGCGCGACCATCACCTGCACGTCGACCGGCACAGCCTCGATGCCCTGGAAAGCGACCGTGCGAACCCGCGCCACCATCGTGTTGCCCCCGGATACGGGCTGGCCTCAGCCCGTGCGATCAGGCCCGAAATGGCCTCTTCGGCAGACAATCACAATTTCTTGATCAAATCAAGAACATTACAGGAACAAGCCGCCGTGGAAGTTGCAACGGACTTGTAGCCGATTGGCTAGATGCTAGACGGCCAGTCCATCGTTGCGGCATGCTCCCCTGCGTAGCGCAACCTCATGCGCGAGGCATATTTCATCACATCGGCCATCCCTTGGTCACACCTTCAGCCTGTATTTCGAGCAGCTGCTGCTCACTGATTCCTTGCTTGGCAACTAGATCGGCTTTGAACTTCTCGGCCAGATCCACTTCGAGCTTGGTCTGCGCCATCGGTTCGGTGTTCGGGACGCGCTCCATGGCTTCACGAGTCGCCCTGGCTTCCGCCTCGCCGCTTTCCTTAAAGATCGCTCTCCGCATTTCCTCGGAAAAGCCAAAGCGGTCCTCCGGAGCAGCGGAGAGCGCGGCGAGACGGCCTTCCTCGATGACTACCTTCGGATCTCCTGTGTCGCCATAGTTTTTCGCGAGCATCGCAATCCACAAACCCTGCCCGGCGCGGGCCTGTTCCTCGCTTCCATACACATAGAGGTAAATGTTGTTGGGGAGCTGTGATACCGGAAAGCTGTGCGTTGTTCGGCGGCCCGATACCGCTTCAAAATTTCCGCTTCCAATTCTTCCTTTGTGGGAACACCCGAGGCAACGATGTTCTGTGAAATCTGGGTCTTGATAGGCGCGTCGTAAATTTCCTCATCGATGAGCGAGAACTTTTCACTTTTGGCTGCATCGTCAGGCCCACATTCGGTCAGGAATGCAAGGACGGCCAAGTCGAGGGAAGGGCGGCGGCACCATTTGCTGATATTCCAGTCACGCATGGTTCCCAGAGCTCCCCCGTCGGCACTTGGGCGGGGGAGGTATCGTCCCGAGGCTCGTCAATGCCCGCAGATCACCGATCAGGCGATGATGGTCAGTTTGTGATCACAGCTGCCTTGACTGCAGCATAACCGTCCTTGCCGTCGAACGTCTTCACACCATCCAACCATGCGGTCAGCTTGTCGGGGTACTGCTTTATCAATTTGCGCGCTGCGTCTACCGGCTCGACGCTGTTGGTCATGATTTCGTTCATGCCATTGTTCTCATAGTCGATGTCGAAGTGCAGGTTTTCCAGGAACTTGGTCACGTTCGGGCATTCCTGGCGGTAGCCCTTGCGCGTCAGCGTCCGAACCGTCGCCCCACCAAAGTTGGGACCGTATTCCTTGTCGCCGCCACTCAGGTAAGTCAGATCGAACTTGAGGTTCATGGGATGTGGCGCCCAAGCCAGGAAAACGATCCATTCCTTTCCCTTGGTCATCTTGTCGACCTGGGTCAACATAGCCGCCTCGCTGGACTCGACGACATTCCAGTCCTTGAGACCGTGCCTTCCGGCGGAAATCATATCGAGCAGCGGCTGGTTTGAGCCCGCTTCGATGCCGTAGATCGTTGAGTTGAATTTGTCAGAGAATTTCGAAAGATCATCGTACGAGGTCACCCCCGCCTTCGCGACATAGGTCGGCACGGCCAGCGTGAACTTGGCGCCCGTCAGGTTGGTGGTGAGGACATCGACATCGCCGTTGTCGATGTATGATTTGAATTCCTGTTCCTGGACGGGAAGCCAATTTCCCAGGAAAACGTCGATATCCTTGTTTTTCAAGCTTTCGAAGGTCACCGGCAGACCCAGAATGGTCTGTTCCGGTTCATAGCCCAAGGAAGTCAGTATGACGGACGCCGTCGCATTCGTCAGCGAAAGGTCCGTCCAGCTGAGGTCGGAGAATTTCACCTTCCGGCAGCTCTCGGGATCGGCGTGCGCAGGTGCGGCGGCCATGAAGATGGTCAGCGCGGCGCTTGCATAAAGGGCAAAGGCTTTCATCGGAGTTCCCCTGTTTTTGTTGAACGCTCCAACAATCATATCTTTTTTGTTGGCGTGTACAATAAAAAAATGCAAGATGGCGCTAACAGGAGGGAACCGATGCCAAAAGTGGGAATGCAACCTATTCGGCAGAAGCAGATCATTGAGGCTGCCATTGACACCATTCACGAGCTTGGCATCGAGCAGAGTTCGATCCGCCAGATCGGTATGAAGGCGGGAATCTCGCCTAGTCTTATCACCCACTATTTCGGCAGCCGGGACGAGCTCTACACGCTTGTCCTGCGTCACCTGAACCGTGAGTTGTCACGCGTCACGATCGCCAGGCTGCGGACGGCTTCGACGCCGATGGAGCGCCTTCTGGCCATCGCCTCAGCGCAATTCGATGCCGAGCAGTTTCAGCCGGCGGTGGCAACGGCGTGGTTCGCACTTTGGGCCGCTCTGCGCGGCAATCACGAAATGATGCGCTATCAGGCAATTTACGAAAAGCGTCTGGCGAGCAATATCGCCTACTGCCTTCGCTCGCTCATTCCAGAAGGGCAGGTGGACTTTGCGGTCAACTGTCTCCTGGCAATGATCGACGGGCTCTGGGTCAAAGCGGCTCAACCAACCAGCCGAGTGACCACTGAGAATGCCCTGGCCATTTTCCAGAACTACGTCGTCCAGCTGGTCAGTCAGTTGGCGCGTGGGGGTGCCGAATGAATGTGTCGGACTATGTCGCTCAAGACGGCGTTGGTTTGGCGTGTCTGATCGAACGAAAAGAGGTTTCTCGGCGCGAAGTGATCGAGGCTGCGATCAGCGTCATTGAAAGCAGGGATGCCGCTCTCAATGCAGTGATCATGCGTAATTTCGACCCGAGCTGTTCGAGGTCCGATACCGGTGCTGCCAGTGCATTGCGCGGTGTGCCCCTCCTTCTGAAGGACGTGAACCTCTATTCGTCAGACATGCCGACGACCTTCGGTTCGGCGTTCTTCAAGGGTGCGCCAGCAAAGCCTGACAGCATCATGGTCGATCGGTGGCGCCGTGCTGGCCTCGCTATCTTGGGCAAGACAAACACGCCGGAATTTGCTGCCGAGTTCGTCACGGAGCCTCGGGCGTATGGCACAACGCGCAACCCACGGGACCTCAATCTGACGGTGGGCGGAAGCAGCGGGGGGGCGGCCGCTGCGGTTGCTGCGGGAATGGTGCCGATTGCCCACGCAACGGACCTAGGTGGCTCGATCAGAATACCGGCTGCGTGCTGCGGCGTGTTCGGGTTCAAGCCGACCGGGGGTTTCAATCCCACAGGGCCGTACTTTGATGAGATTGCAGGTGGGCTGAACTCCGATCACGTTATCACGCGCACCGTGCGCGACAGCGCGGCATCGCTCGACATCACCGCCGATTTCTCTCCACAGCGCCATTCCTATCTCGAAGGCCTCGATAGACCTGTACGGCAGATAACAGTCGGGGTCTGCTGCACTGACCCGGCAGGCAGACCTTGTGGTCCGGACCAGCAGGAGGCAGTGAACCGGGCGGCTCAGGTTCTGGAATCATTCGGGCACCGCATTGTTGAATATCGCTATCCAGAGGGTCTCGACGCGTCCAATTGGTTCGATCACCTGTGGATTTTCGACCTCGTGCGCCTAGTCGAGGAACGCTCACGCGAACTCGGCAGAGCCCCGGCAGCCGAGGAGCTTGAGCCGTTGACGTGGCATCTTCTGGAAAAGGCCAAGGCGGGGGGAAATGGCGAACATGAGCGGGCACGCTCCGCCCGCGAGATCTATACCTCACGCTACCTGGGTTCGATGGAATCGATCCATGTCTGTTTGACGCCGACGCTGGCGACCGACCCTCCGAATGTCGGATCCTTGAGCTTCAGGGCATTTGGAGATGTCGAGGCCTGGAACGCGGCGGGTTACAGGTTCGCTCCCTACTCCATCCCATCGAACATCTCAGGACAGCCGTCCGCGTCGTGTCCGTATTTCAAAAATAGTTCAGGGCTCTCGGTCGGTGTGCAAATCAGCGGCAAGCCGGGCGATGATCTCCTCGTCTTGCAACTATGTGCCCAGCTGGAGCTATGTCACGCGGCATGAAGGTTTCCGCCAGGCCGCACTTGGATTGCCGCTTCGAGCGTAAATTGCCATGGCAGGTCGAATGTCCGCAAGGATCGTTCCCTGCCAGATGCTCGCCCATTCAACAGGCGATCAAACACGCCGCCATTGCTCGCTAATTAATGTAGCACAATGTCAACCCAAAGGACCCGCCAGACATTAGAGAATATTGATGGCGGCAATGGGCGCAGCCGATTTCAGTCTGAGCCCGAATGTCAGCTGTCGAGAGCTGGCGGTTTCTCCTGTTCGGTCAAGGAGACGAGACGCTTCGAAGCTGTGCGGACGGCATCAGTCTGTCAGTGATGATCCCGTCCAGGACTGGTGGCCTACGCGCCATGTCGCATTATTCCGACTCAGTCCTCCCTGAAGGCGTGAGCAAAGCTTTCGGCCAAAGGCTGATAGAGATATTCGAGCATCGTGCGTCGTCCCGTCACGATGGAGACATCGACGGGCATGCCTGGATAGAGCTTCACGTTCGGCAGCTCCTTCAGCTGATCGGCGTTCACCTCGACGGTGGCGCTGAAATATGTTGCTCCACTGCGTTCCTCGACCAAGGCATCGGCCGAGACGCGGGTGAGGATGCCTTCGACCGTCGGCGTCACTCGCTGCTTGAAGGCGACAAGGCGCACAGTCGCCGGCAGACCCGGGCGGACGACGTCGATATCCAGCGGCTGGACTTTCACCTCTAGGACCATCTTGTCCTGGACAGGCACCAGGTCGAGAATGTCGCCGCCCGGCGCAATTACCCCGCCAGGCGTGAAATAACGAAGGTTCATCACCACGCCGTCCTCTGGGGCGTGTATGTCCCGGCGATCAGCACGGGCACCAATCTTCGCAAGCGTCTTTTCGAGTTCGAAGCGCTTGGTCTGAACGTCGCGAAGGTCATCGGAGGCAGTCTTGACCTGCGAGGCCTTGACGTTCTCGATCTGCGCGTCGGCCTCTGCGATCTGCTGCCTGAGGCTTTCGATGCGCGCCCGGTTTGCCCCGGCATCGCCCTCGCTGGCAGCGATCTGCCGCTCCAGGCCGAGCGCACGGGACTTCACGCCGAAGCCCTTCTTCAACAATATCTGGGCACCGTCCAGCTCCTCCCGAAGCGAGGGTATCTGGCGCTCGGTCGCGTCGATCTGCGAAACAAGCGCCGAGATCTGAGCTTCGTACTGGGCACTCCGCTGTTGCCAGACCTCGACCTGTGACTTCAGCACTTCGGCCTGGTCCGAAAAAATGCGCTCCTGTCCGGCGAGCGCCTCGGCGACATTCGGTTCGCCCCGCCGGGCGAGCAGTTCCGCCGGGAACGCGATCTGAGCCAGGCTGTCGCGCTGGGCGGTGAGGCGGGCTTCGCTGGCCAGCAGTGCATCAAGCTGGTCGCGTATGGTATCACGGTCCGACCCCGCATCAAGCCCGTCGAGCCGAACCAGCACCTGCCCTTTTTTGACCGCATCTCCCTCGCGAACAAGGATTTCCCGAATGATACCGCCTTCCAGGTGCTGGATGGTCTTGCGGTTGCTGTCGACCTTGACGACGCCTGGAGCAACTGCGGCGCTCGTCAGCGGAGCGGTCGCCGCCCAGCCGCCGAAGCCGCAGAACATCAGTCCAATCACGGCAAGGCCGCCCACCACATGGCTGCGAATGGGCGGATATGCCGGCGGTGCCGCTAGTTCCAGTATTGCAGAAGGCAGGGCAGCATTCCTCACGACGCACTCCTTTCTGAAGACACCACCCTGACCTGCGGCGCGGCGATTGAAGGCTCGGGACGACGCAGTTGGGCAAGCACCGCATCGCGCGGGCCGAACATCTGGGTCTGGCCCTCGTTGAGCACCAGCAGCGAATCGACATGTGCCATCAGCGACGGCCGATGGGCAATGATGACAACCGTCGAGCCGGCCTCCTTCACCGCTGCGATTGCCTGGTTCAGCGCCTCTTCCCCGGCCGCGTCCAGACTGGAATTCGGCTCGTCGAGCACCACCAGCGCCGGGCGGCCGTAAAGCGCCCGCGCGAGGCCGATGCGCTGGCGCTGACCGCCGGACAGGATGGAACCGTGCTCTCCGATGTCGGTGTCGTATCCCCTGGGGAGCCTGAGAATCATCTCATGCACCCCGGCCATCTTGGCAGCGATCACGACCGCCGCCGGATCGCCTTCCTCCATACGGGCGATGTTCTCGCGAATGCTCCCCGGAAAGAGCTCGACATCCTGCGGCAGGTAGCCGACGTGGCGGCCGAAATCGGTCCGATTCCAGGAAAACACGTCGGCACCGTCGAGGCGAACCTGGCCGTGCTGCGGCGAAGCCATGCCGACAATGAGCCGAGCGAGCGTTGATTTGCCAGCCGCCGACGGGCCGATCACCGCAAGCACATTGCCGGGCGAGAGCGAGAAGGTGACGTTCCTTAGTACTGCTCCCCTGGAGCCCGTCGGCGAATAGGTCACTGCTTCGACGGCAAGCTGCCCCTGCGGTCTTGGCAATTCCATACCCGCCGGGCGCAGCTGCGGAGCCTCGAACAGTCGGTTGAGCCGCCCCCATGCCTCGCGCGCCCCTGTCGTCTGTTTCCAGGTGGCGATCGCCTGTTCGACCGGAGCAAGCGCCCGTGACATGATGATCGACGCGGCGATCATGGCACCGGGCGAAACCTCGTGGCGCAGAGAAAGCCAGGCGCCAAGGCCCAGCACCGCGACCTGCAGAAACATCCGGAACGGCTTTGTGAAGGCGCTGATCAGGCCGGCGCGGTCGCTGGCGCGCGACTGCAGCGAAAGCACATGGGCATTGGCCGTGTCCCAGCGCTGCATCAGTGCGCCGCCCATTCCCATGCCGTCGACCACCTCGGCGTTGCGGAAGGCGGCATCGGCCCCCTGGTAGGCGCGCGCCGAAGCCATGTTGGCCTGCTTGAGCGTGACGGCCGTCAGTGCGTTGTTGGCGAGCGCGAGGCAGAAGAGGACGACGGCGCCGCCGAGCGCCAGGAGCCCTAACAGCGGGTGGAGCAGGAAAATAAAGACAAGGTAGATCGGCATCCATGGCGCATCGAACAGTGCCATGATGCCGCCGCCGCCGAGATAGCCACGCAGGGTGGCGAGGTCACGCAGGCCTTCGGTCCGGTAGGGGATGCCACGCAGCGCATTCTCGAGGCTGCGCCCCAGCACTTGCGGCGAGAGGACGCGGTCGATCCAGACGCCGAGCCGCACCAGCAGCCGGGACCGGAAAAGCTCCAGCGCGCCCATCGCCGCGAGCGCGCCAGTCGCAATCAGCGTGAGATAGACGAGCGTCTCGACGCTACGGCCGGGCAGCACGCGGTCATAGACCTGCAACATGTAAACGGAGGTCGACAGCACGAGCAGGTTGATGATGAGGCTGAACCCCGCCACCGCGACAAAGCCGCTACGGCAGCGGGCAAGCATCTGGGTGAGCATGTTGTCGTTTGGCATAGTAGCCCTGAACTGGACGAGAACCCGCAATGGGTCGGTTCGGGGACCGACTGTGCGTGCCCCGGCGGAAACCAGCCTGTGGTGTGTGTATCGGGCGGGGTTGATCAATCGGAGCGGCGGCCATCACGGCCGCCGCTCCGGAGACGATGCCTCAGGCTCCCGGCGCTGCCCAGGCGATGTGGCCCTCGACCGCGGACTGGTCCACACCGAGGACCACGATGTCGAAGCTTCCGATATGGATGACGGTGTCCGAACCGTTCATGGTGATCGTGCCGCCCGCCGCCGCAAAGGCATCGTGGGTGACGTCGAGCGCGATGCTGTCGTTGCCGTTGCCGAAGTCGTGGATGTAGTTCGTGCTGGTGTTCGTCGTGACACCGCCGCTCTCCAGCCAGGTGAACGAATTGTCGTAGTTGGCACTCCCGCTCTGCTGGTTCTTCGCGCCGAACGTGTAGTCGACATGGGTCGTGTCCGTGTTCACGTCGACGCCATGCGATGCCGCCTCAGCGGCCCTCCACTCTGCGAGGTTGGACAGGAACGAGTTCCAGACGCCGTTCGTGTTGGCGCCGGCCGTCTGGGTCGGAACAATTCCGTCATGGAAATATTCCGTGTGCAACTGCGCTTCCGACTGTTGCAAGTTGATGTTGAAAACGAACTTGTCGTTCCCATATCCGCCCGAAAGGTTGTTTGTGCCTTGGGACTCTACGATCGTGTCGTTGTCCTGGACGAGCTTTGCGTCACCGTGGTTGTTGGTATAGTATTGTTCGGTAGCAGGACCAGCAATGATGGTATCATTCCCACCGCTGCCGATAATGATGTCGTTCGTGTTGTGGCTGACGCCATCGGTACTGACTTCACCCGATAGATCCAGCGTACCCCCGCCTAAGGGCATTGTATAATCAGTCATTTACGTCTCCGTCCTGTTAAGTGCGTTTTCGCACTTCCTGTAGATAACCGCGACGCCCCCCTTGCCGCCGCGATTGCGGGAACAGGCGTAATCGGTGGCCGGGACCCTATATTAGCGTTTACCGATTAGAAACCATTTTTTATAATAAAGAGGCGCTTAACCTTAACAACGTGGCGAAAGCTTCGTCTGTTAACTGGCAAAAAGCCGGGCGGTCTCTCGCTACGCGCCTACACGCCTTGCCTTCGTGTATTCTCCAGCGAGCCCATTGAGTTAGAACCGCTCGGGTGCGGCTGAATTGGAATAGCCGGATCTGCGATCAATCGCCAGCAAGGTCCGAAGGCTCCTCTTACCTTGACCGCTTCGTCAGCCCCCGGGCCATCATCGGAGCTTCGTATCTCACTGTCGTCGGGGGCGTGTGTTGGAGCAGGTCGCCATCGCCTGGACGAACCTGAAGGTAGCCCGCTCAATGGGCGATCGATGTTAATTAATGTAGCATGACGTCAGCAAGTGCGCCCCGCCAGAGATTAGGGGAATACTAACGTTGGCAAAGGACGGATGCTACCCATGCAGGTGCCGCAACAGGTTGAAAGCGGACCTGGGTCACGACTTAACGCGGCCCATTCTCTCTCGAAAATTCAGCAGTGCGCGCCCTAGCCAGTTAGGAAGCCCTACGTCCTCGGCCATGGCAATCATGCCCTCTCGATGACGCTCCAAAGCCGCGTGGTCGGTCCAGTAGTCAGGCGCAATTGCTAGCTTGCGTTCGATCCTCTGTAGCAAATCCCCGTTTTGCGGAATCTTCAGCGCGAACGCCCTTTCTTGGCGGATACAGACCCTCTCGACGCGGGAACGTATCTCCTCTGAGTAGCCGATGTTATGCCTGATTAGCCTGCCGTGGGTTGCTTCATGAACGAGGGTGGATGCAATAATTTCTGGAGTGGAGGTAAGGACATACTTGTTGTCGATCAGGCACCGTCGCAGACTTTCGACGAAGCAAGCCGTTTTGACGGGGAGCGGATGCGACCAAATTCGATCGATCTCTTTCAATATCCTTCGATACCGATACATGTCATACGCTTTGATGAGATGAAGAGCCTTCTCAAGCTTGCAAAGCGCTTCGGTGTCGTTCTCGTCAGCGAAGACACCGACCCAAAGACCGTCAATGCAGATATTACGCGACAGGTGCATAAATACCCGGTCGATAAACCGTCTAATAACTGAGGGTGGACGCGAACTGGTCATAGGGCGGCCGATAGATTTCACAACCAAGTATCATCATCTCGATTTCACCGAGTTGAATAGCAGCCCATAGCCGGGAATAGCTGAAGTCACCGTCAACGATGACACTCGAATTTGAATGACGACCAAGTCGGCGCCAGCCATTCCGCGCCGGAAGTCGCCCGCTTCATCGGACGGCTGAATTCGCTACTTTCAAGTGTCGATTAATGTGGCACAACGTCAAGAGATTGTGGCCGCCGGCCGCCGCCACTTCGAGCGCGCGCTTGGCCGTCTCCTGGCCCTTGATGTCGGCGAGGTCGGGCAGGTCGCGCGCCGAGGCGTGGATGCCGGCTTCGGGCCGCGACAGCACCTGCGTGCCGCGGAAATGGTTGGCGATCGCGAGGTCGGCGGGCGCGAGATTGACCGTCACCTTCTTCGACGGCATCGACAGGCCCGACGCATGAAGTGCCGCCTGCACCCGCTCGCGGCTTTCGGCAACCGCCTTGTCGGGCAAGCCGACGATCTGCATGCCGACCTTGCCCGGCGGGACCATCACCTGCACGTCGACCGGCACGGCCTCGATGCCCTGGAAAGCGACCGTGCGAACCCGCGCCACCATCGTGTTGCCCCCGGATACGGGCTGGCCTCAGCCCGTGCGATCAGGCCCGAAATGGCCTCTTCGGCAGACAATCACAGTTTCTTGATCAAATCAAGAACATTACAGGAACATCTATTCGTAGAAGTTGCATGGCGACCGTGCCCGGTTGCGACAGCGGAACATGGTTAATACAAAATGAAAACGGCTACTTCCGCCTTTTGTCCTCGACCGCATCCCAGAACAGGCTGGCGATGTCGGCGCCGCCGAAGCGGGCGACTTCGCGCACGCCGGTGGGCGAGGTGACGTTGATCTCCGTCATATAGTCGCCGATGACGTCGATGCCGACAAGAATGAAGCCGCGTTCCCTGAGCGACGGCCCGATGCGGGCGCAGATCTCGCGTTCGCGCGCCGTCAGCTCCGTCTTCTCGGCACGGCCGCCGACATGCATGTTGGAACGGGAATCGTGCTCGGCCGGCACCCGGTTGATGGCGCCGACGGGCTCGCCGTCGATCAGGATGATGCGCTTGTCGCCCTTGCGGACGTCCTTGAGGTAACGCTGCACGATATAGGGCTCGCGAAACAGCTGGCCGAACATTTCGAGCAGCGAGGCGAGATTGCGGTCGGCTTCAAGCAGATGGAAGATGCCGGCGCCGCCATTGCCGTAAAGCGGCTTGATGATGATGTCGCCGAACTCCTTGCGGAAGGCGGCGACTTCCAGCGGATCCTTGGTGATCAGCGTCTCCGGCATCAGGTCGGAAAACTCGGTGACGAAGATCTTTTCCGGGCTGTTGCGCACCCAGGCCGGATCATTGACCACCAATGTCTTCGGATGGATGCGCTCCAGCATGTGCGTGGTGGTGATGTAGTTCATGTCGAAGGGCGGGTCCTGGCGCAGCAGGACGACGTCCATCTCGGACAGGTCGGTGCGCACCTTCTCGCCCAGCGAGTAATGATTACCCTTCTCGTCCCGCACCTGCATCTCCTCGATGCGGGCAAACACCTTGCCGTCGCGCAGCGACAGCCGGTCGGGCGTATAGTGGAACAGCTGGTGGCCGCGCCGCTGCGCTTCCAGCGACAGCGCGAACGACGTGTCGCCGGCGATCGACACGCTGGAGACATGGTCCATCTGGACGGCGATTTTCAACTTCATGGTGGCTCCCCAGCGCAGTCGACGAGAGCGATATAAGGGCCGCCGCGCCTTCTGCCAATCCGGCCAGCGCCCTAACGGTTGAAAACCAGCCTGGAATAGCCAGCGGCGGCATGGCCGGCCTGGCAAACGGCAGCCTCCGGCGCGGGATCGAAAGAAGGCGCCAGCCGGCCGCCGCCTAGTCCGCCACGGCGTCGGCTCCCTGTCTCCATAGGCGGGGCGTTCGGCCCACGCTACTGCGAAACACCCGCGTCAGGTGGCTTTGATCGACGAATCCACAGGCCAAGGCCACTTCGGAAATGCCGAGCCTGCTTTGGCGCAGCAACGTCTTTGCCTTCTGGATGCGCTCGTTCATCAGCCACTTGTAGGGCGGAACGCCAACGGTCTGACGAAAGGCGCGGGCGAAGTAGCTGACCGACAGACCGCAGGCCTGGGCGATGTCGGCGATGGCGATGTCGCCGCTCAAATTGGCCAGCATCATCTCGCGGGCCCGCTGCATTTGCCATGGCGCCAAGCCGCCAACGACTCTGGCAGGCCCGTGACCGGGGGCGTAGGTCCTAACGAGATGGGCATGGAAGGCCAGCGCCACTTGATCGATGAACAACTGGTCGCTCGATCCGTAGTGAGCGGCCTTCGCCTCCAGGGCGCGGCTCAGGCCATACAGGATCGGATCGTTCACGCCGCCCAGGATCGTTCGCAGACCGACAGGCGGCCGCTCGCCAGAGTCGTATGCGAGATCGTGCAGGGTCCGCCTCGATATTTGCAGGCGCAGAAAGTCCACGGATTGATGGAGATGCGCGATCGGAGACGCCTCCAGGTCCAGAAGCACCACATCGCCGGCATTGACCTCGGGATAGTTGACGTGACGACCGTCGATCCAGCCCTCCATCCTGGCTATTGGCGACAGGTAGACGATCACCGCGAATCCTGGCTCGGGTGCCACCGCGCGGGTGAGGCATGGCCCAGCCTGGAGGCGGCTGATCGCGATCGGGTCCTTCGAGATCGTCTTGGAGAAAAAGGCAGTCTGGACCGGGGCCTTATACCGAAATGCCAGGTACGATTTGAAAACCGCCAGGTCCATATTCTGACGCGGCACTGAGGCTTCGTCCGAGGCGTCGACTGGTTCGCCGTCTTCGGCGTCGCTTTGCAATGCAGAGCCTTCGCCGGCGCCGAACATCCCGCGCAGAAACGTCTGACGCTGCCGCGCGTGCTCCGGTGACAGGTCTTCCGGGCTGAACGAACGCGAACCGAAAGTCATGGGATGCCTACTCCAGCCAAGTCTCAGGGCATCGCCGCCGCTTGGAAGCGGGGCAGATATTGCCTTGGGTCGTCGAGGCGCAACCGCCGCCACCGCGCAGGGCTCTTTCCTTCAAGTTGCGAGAATATGCGCGTGAAATGGCTTTGGTCGGTGAACCCGCAGGCGACGGCGACCTCCGCTGCTGGCATCTCCATGTTCAGGAGAAGGTTCTTCGCCTGTCTGACGCGCTCCTTCATCAGCCATTTGTGAGCGGGGATCTCGGCCGTGCGCCTGAAAGCCCTGGCAAAGTAATTCACGGAGAGTTCGCAGGCCTCCGCCAGTTCCGCGAGTGTAACGCCTTCCGCGATCCTTGCGGACATCAACTCGGTGGCGCGCCGGTATTGCCAGGGCGCCAGTCCTCCCCGCAGAGGCTTGATGCTGCGGAGTTGGCCGTAGGTCTGGGCAATGTGAAGCTGAAAGGCGAGCGCCACGTGGTCAAGGAATAGAGCGTCCTCATCGCCGAACATCTGCGTCTTCTTCAGCATGGCGGTGCCTAGCCCGAAGAGAACCGAGTCCTCCGCGCCGAAGGTGGGACGCAGCGACCCGATCGGCGGCCGGCCGAACTCATCAGCGAGATCATCCAAGCTGCGCTGCGACATCTGCACCCGCAGGGTTTGCATTGGATCTCGGATCAGAACCCTTGGGAAGGTGCTGAGGTCAAAGATACAGATTTCGCCGGCTCTCATCGCCCCCAAGGCTTCTTTGCGCCCGTCCATTCGCGCTTCCAGTCTCGGCAAGGGCGTCAGGACGATATGGACCGAAAAGGCCGCTTCGGGCTCCGGCTTTAACGTCCATGCGCCCGAAGGTTCGGGTACGGCGACATGCGTGAATATCGTTGGGTCTTTCGAGATGCCCTTGGCGAAACAGCTTTTGGTGGAGGCCGCACGGAACCGACGCTGTATCAGGGCGTCGTGGTGGTCGATTTGCGTGGCCGGATCATTCATCGATCTTCACCATCTGAGCTGACCTTGCGCTCTGCGGCCTCCGATTTCCAGAGGCTCTTACGAAGGGGCGGTATCCGCACGGCCAGCGAACCGTGCTCGGCCGCCGCTCGCAAACACAAGAGATACCTTATTTTCGTTGGCGTAGGTGTTATGGACAAATTTGTCCATAACGCCTACGCTCAATTCCGTGTGATCAATGGAAAAGCGAGGCAAAGAAGCTGATGACCACCACTGTCTTCATCACCGGCGCGTCACGAGGTGTCGGGCGCGCTTGTGCGACAGCGTTCCTCGACGCTGGCTGGAATGTTTTCGCGACTGCTCGAGATCCCGACCAGATCGGCATATCTCCAAGCCAAAGGCTGGCAACGGCGAAATTGGATTTGAGGGATGATTCATCGATCTCGGCGGCCGTGGAGCACGCCATCGGCCGTTTCGGATCGATCGACATTCTACTCAATAATGCCGGGATCGGCCTTGGCGGTCCTGTGGAAGCGGTAAGCCGTGAGGAATTCCACGGCTTGCTCGACGTAAATGTGGTCGGCGCGGCGCTTGTCACGAAAGCTCTGCTCCCGACGATGCGGCTGAAGGGGAGCGGCCTGATTATTAATGTAGGATCGCTGGCCGGAGCCGTCGGCCTTCCATATCTGGCACCTTACTGTGCAAGTAAATTCGCATTGGCAGGCTTGAGCGAGGCCATGCGGTATGAGCTTGGACCTTTCGGCATCCGGGTAAAGTTAGTCGAATTGACTGGAAGTCGGACGCAGTTCAAGCAGCCAATTCTTCACCACGAGGCCTATGCAACGAAGGCCGCCGCGATTGAACGGCGTCTGCAGGAAGGGCTGGCTTTAGCCACTCCTCCTGACACTGTTGCAAAGGAGATTTTGCGGATCGCGGGCTCGAGTTCCGATCGGTTGCGATATGTGGTTGGAACCGGGGGCCTTCTAGCGAGGATAAGGGGGTTCCTGCCCGATAGGATGATTAGCTCGATGTTGGCACGCGCATTCGGCTTGATCTGAAACCGCGAGCCTGCCTCGTCTCGACCGGGACGAGGCCGAGCCGCCCCTATATTTGGATTGTGAGCCCGGAAGGAGCAAATCGTGGCCAGGCCCCGGCAATTCGACCATGACGCCGCATTGAACGAAGCGATCAAAGTCTTCTGGATCAACGGATACGCCGGTACGTCAACCGATGATCTGAGAAAGGCCATGGGATTGGGCCGCCAAAGTCTCTACAACGCCTTCGGAGATAAGCGGCAGCTCTATCTGGAAGCTCTTTCGGCCTATCTGCGACGCACCATCTCTACACATCTCGATCGCCTCGGTTCGTCTTCATCGGCCTTGGCGGGCATTCGAGCGCTGCTGCTGGGAGTAATCGCCGAGGACCAATTTGAGCGAGAGCTTGGATGCCTGGGTGTAGTATCTGCCAGCGAGTTTGGAACGCGTGATCATGAACTCGCCCAACTGCAAAGCAAAGCAGGTGCCGCGTTGTCTGCCAGACTGATCGAACGGGTAGGCGAAGCTACAGCCAGCGGAGAAATTGACCCGCGGGTGAACGCCGAGGATGGAGCGTTCTTTATTCAGATGACCATGAACGGATTGCAACTCGCGGCCCGCGCTGGCGCGCCCGTGAATGTACTGCGCACCATGGCAGATTTCGCTGTCGAGCGTTTGCAGGCGCGACTGGCAACCGAATAGGGGGCCTGACGCGAGTACGAGAGTCCATGCAAATTGGGCTAGGAAATCGCGCTCGCGCCAGAGCAGTGGACGGTGCTCAGGTCAAAGATGCCGATCTCACCGGCTTTCATTGCCCCAAGGTTTCCTTGCGCCCTCCATTCGCTTCCAATCTCGGCAGGGGGGCAGCACGATATGGGCCGAAAAGGTAAGCCTCGGGCAGATTGGGCTAAGCCCGTCCAAAACACGCCATGAATCTACCAGCGGCAGCGGGCGCCTTTGTCCATCGTCAGGACGTCGTCGAAGTTCTCGGCGCCTCGACATGGCTACAAGGAGCTACTCACATGACCACGTTATCAGTTGTCTTCCGGCGGATTCACATTGTTGCGGCCGCCGTTTTCAGCCTCTCCATCATACCGGTGGCCGCCTCGGCGCAGTCCGCGCAAAACGTCATTCTCGTGCACGGCGCCTGGGGCGATGGAGCGAATTGGTCGAAGGTCATTCCCATCCTTGCCGCAAAGGGTTTGAACGTCACCGCGGTCCAACTACCGCTGACTTCGCTCGCTGACGATGCAGCGACGGTGAAACGCGCGATCGACCTTGTGGACGGGCCGGTCGTGCTGGCGGGGCACTCCTATGGAGGTGCGGTGATCACCGAGGCCGGAAACGATCCCAAGGTTTCCGCGCTGGTCTATGTCGCCGCGTTCGCGCCCGATGCTGGTCAATCCGCGGGATCGTTGAACGCGACCGTAGCCCCCACGCCGCTGGCGGCGGAAGCCAAACCCGATGCGGAGGGCTTCATCAAGCTGACGAAGACGGGCGTCTACGACGATTTTGCCCAGGATGTGACGCCGGCCGAGAAGCAGCTTCTCTACGTGACGGAGTCGCCAACCAGCGTGAAGTCCCTGGGAGGCAGCATCACCGACGCCGCCTGGCACAACAAGCCCTCCTGGTACATCGTGGCTTCTCATGACCGGGCGATCCAGCCGGCGCTGGAGGCGGAAATGGCCAAGGCGATCAAGGCGAAGACCACGACGGTCGAAGGCAGTCACCTGATCATGCTCTCGAAGGCCTCCGCGGTGGCTGCGGTGATCGAGCAGGCCACCCACTAATCCTCAGCTGAGCGGCATCCCGAGGCGCCCGCGGTCTCAGTACGCGGCGAACCGCAGATGCCGCTCGGCCTGACCTGCAATTGCTGCAGTCCCATCAACGCGAATGTGGAGTTTCTTCCATGACTGCGAAATCTGTTATCCTGGTACACGGGGCATGGGCGGACGGATCGAGTTGGAGCAAGGTTATTCTCGAGCTCGCAGCCGAGGGGTTGTGGGTGACGGCAATCCAGATGCCGCTTACGAGCTTCGGCGATGATGTCGCCACCCTGCGCCGCGCCCTTGCGCTCGTCGAAGGCCCAGTCATTCTTGTCGGACATTCATACGGTGGTTCGGTCATTACCGAGGGAGGCAATGACAAGAAGGTGGCCGCGCTTGTATTCATAGCCGCCTTTGCGCCGGACAGCGACGAATCTGCTGCCTCGCTCGGGGAGAGCGTAGATCCCCCTCCGATGGCCGTTGAGGTTCGGCCCGACTCAGCGGGATTCCTGAAACTGACCGAGAGCGGAATCCGCGATCACTTCGCCCAGGATCTTTCCGATAGTGAGAAGACGGTTCTGTTCGCCGCCCAGGCGCCTACCGCCGTTGCGTCCTTAACAGGAAAGATCACGGAACCCGCGTGGCAATCGCGCCCAAGCTGGTATCTGTTGGCAACCGAGGATCATGCCATCGCGCCCAAACTCCAGCACATCATGGCGAGCCGGATAATGGCCAAGGTCACGGAAGTCGCTTCGAGCCATGTGGCGATGCTGTCCCATTCCGACCTGGCCACCCGTCTCATCCTCGAGGCCGTTCGCGCGGTCTGAATTCAGCCAAGCCGGCTGATTGCCCAAGACGCGGCTGGCCGCGTCGTGATCCATGCAAACAGCTTTCAAGCGATCACCTTGAAAGAATCCAGGGACCGCGAGTCCGCCCTCGCACTGAGCCGAGGCCCGAGCTTCGCGATCCCGTGGATTGCGGGGGCAAGCTCGCCTCGGGCCGGTCCGGGGCGGGCTCTTTGCCAATCCGGCCAGCGCCCTAACGGTCGAAGACCAGCCTGGAATAGCCGACGAAGGAGAGCGCCATGGCCGCCAGCGAGGCCGCGGCGAGCGCAGCCAGCGGCGGCATGGCTGGGACGGCAAACAGCAGGGCGCAGTAGACGAGATAGTTGGCGACGCTGGTGGCGATGCCGACGCCGCCATAGCGGGCGCCCTCTCGCGCAAGGCCGCGGCTCGATGGCGCGAAGGTCAGGCGGCGGTTGATCTGCCAGGTGACGCACAGCGCGAAGCCGATCGACAGGATGCGGGCGCCGAAAGGCCCGAGCGGGGTGACGGCCAGCAGCAGCCACAGCGCGGCGGCATCGGCGACGAAGCCGATGCCGCCGGCGAAGACAAACCTTGCGACACGTTGCATCTCTCAGGCCGCGCGCGGGGTCTTGCCCGTTTCCGGCTTCTGCGCCACCGCGCCGGCGCGGCGCTCGGAACGGCCCGAGGGCATGGAGAGGTAGAAGATGCGCTTCTGCTCGGCCCGGCCTCGCGACACCGAATCCAGGATCAGCCCTGTCACGGCCGCGAGCATCGACAGCAGCAGCAAGCCGACCGACAGCACCCAGGTCGGCATGCGCGGGACGAGGCCGGTTTCAGCGAACTCGACCAGTACCGGCGCCATCAGGAACAGGCTGGACGCCAGGAAGAAGAGCGAAAAGGCGCCGAAGAAGCGCAGCGGCTGCGTCTCCTTCATCAGCATGGCGAACATCCACAGGATCCTGGCGCCATCGCGGAAGGTCGATAGTTTCGAGGAAGACCCGACCGGCCGGCGGCCGTAGTCGAGAGCGATTTCGGCGACCGGCAGTTTGAGCTGCGAGGCGTGCACCGACATCTCGGTCTCGATCTCGAAGCCGCCGGAGACGGCCGGAAAGCTCTTGACGAAGCGCCTGGTGAAGACGCGGTAGCCCGAGAAGATGTCGGTGAAATCACTGCCGAAGAGCCATTTGTAGAGGCTGTTGAAGACACGGTTGCCGAAAGCATGGCCGGTCCTGCCGGCGTCGTCGATCACGCCGCGCCTGGTGCCCACCACCATGTCGCAACGCTCGGTCAGAAGCGTGTTGATCAGCTGGGGCGCGTCCTCGGGCGCATAGGTGCCGTCGCCGTCGGCCATCAGATAGATGTCGGCGTCGATGTCGGCGAACATGCGCCGCACCACATTGCCTTTGCCCTGGCGCGGTTCGCGGACCACGGTGGCACCGGCCGCACGGGCCCTGAGCGCCGTCAGGTCGCGTGAATTGTTGTCGTAGACATAGATGGTGGCGTCCGGCAGCGTCTCGCGGAATCGCTGCACCACCTCGGCGACGGTCAGCTCCTCATTGTAGCAAGGCAGGAGCACGGCGATGACCGGTTCATGGCTGATGGCTTGCGGCATTTTCGTCTCCGGATGCCTGGTCGACCACACGGTCGCGCGCCGGACCGGCCTCGTCCAGGCGGTTTTACTATTTATTGAAGCCGTTAAGGCTAGGTTTAAGGCCGACTTCATGAGTGTCGATTGGCCTTGAAAGGTCCGGCATTCCCGCCAGGGGCATCGGGATGGGCACAGCAAGGGGAACTTCCACCTGGAGGTCCGATATCGCGTTCGCGCTGCTTGCCGCCCTGCTGCTGCTGGCCCTCAATGCCCATGCCGGGTTCCCGCAACTGGCCGATCCGGCCGGCGACAATGACAGCCTGCTGCAACTGGTCGAAGTCCGTGACCTCATGGCCGGCCAGCGCTGGTTCGACCTGCACCAGTACAGGATGGGCCTGGAAGGCGGCTTCGTCATGCACTGGTCGCGGCTGCTCGACGCGCCGCTGGCGCTTGCCATCCTCGCCGTATCGGCCCTGACGGGCAGCCCCGCTTTGGCCGAACAAATCGTGCAGATCGCCTGGCCTGCCCTGCAGTTCTGGCTTGCTGTCTTCTTCATCATCCGCGCTGCGCGCGCTTTCGCCGGGGCTCATGCGGTGCTGCCCGCCGTCGTCGTCGGCGGGGCGGCCCTGTACTATATCGGCATATTTTCTCCGGGCGCGCTCGATCATCACAATGTCCAGCTTGTGCTGACCCTGGCAAGCCTCGCCTTGCTGCTCGAGGCACCCACGCATCGACTGGCTGCCTTCGTCGCGGGCATCTGCGCCACGCTGACCCTGGCCATCGGCATGGAAAGCGCTCCCTATGCCGGAACCCTCGGCGCCGTCGTCGCCCTGCTGTTCCTCGGCAATGGCGCCGGCGAAAGGCTGATCGCCAGGGATTTCGGTCTCGGCGTCGCCGCCGTCGCGGCTTTGGTCTTCGCCATCACCGTCCCCGTATCGTCCTGGGGTCAGGCCCAGTGCGATACGTTCTCGATCGTGCAGTTCGCTCTCGCCGCGCTCGCCGGCGCCGGTCTGGCGGTCGTCGCGTCATGGAAGGCCGCCAACGCCACGCTCGCCCGGCGCCTGATCTCGCTCGGCCTGCTTGCCGCCGTCCTTGCTCTTGTCGTGGTGTTCCTGTTCCCGCAATGCCTGGCCGCCCCCTATGCCAGGCTCGATCCGCGTCTCCAGCAGATGTGGCTCGGCCATATCGAGGAGGCGCAGTCGATCTTCCAGCTTGTCTTCGATGATCCGGTCAGGGTCGTGGCGCGTTTCGCCACGCCGCTGGTGGCGATCATCGTGATGGCGCTTCATTTCAGCCATGGCGGATGGCGGCGGCAGGACAGCCTCGTCGGCGCGCTGTTGGTGGTGGCGTTCCTGGTCAGCGCCTGGGAAGTGCGCGGCTCGACCTTCTCCATCGCCTTCGCGGTGATCCCGCTTTCGGCATGGATCGCCAAATGGCGGCAGCGGGCCGAGGCCAGCCCGTCCGGCGGCTCGGTGCTGAGGATGGCCGCGGCCTGGCTGATCTCGGTGAATGCCATCTGGTCGGGCGCCGCCGAGGCTGCATCGAGCGCCTTCGCAATCGGCGCACCTCCCAGGGACGCCAGTATCGATTCGCCCTGCAACAGCAGGGGTTCGTTCGCCGTACTTGGCCGGATGGCCCCCACCACGGTTCTTGCCATCTCCAATCTTGGCTCGCCGATCCTCGCCTTCACCGGACATCGCGTCTTCGCCGGGCCCTACCATCGCAATGTCGCCGGAAATCTGCTCGCGCTCGACGCCCTGCTGGGCTCCGCCGCCGATGCGAAGGCCATCATCGAAAGCCACCATGTCGGCCTCGTCGCGCTCTGCCGCGGCAACCCGGAAAGCCGGCTGTTGACGGCCAGCGCGCCTGACAGCTTCCTGGCCGGACTGATGCGCGGCAGCGTGCCGGAATGGCTGGAACCAGTGGCTGAGGCCCATGACGCCCCGCTCGAACTCTACCGCGTCAGGTCTAGAGGCTGAAAATTTCTGCAAAAACAAAGGCTTGATGAGCGGCCGCGCCGGTTTCGCGAAGGCATCCGGCCTCGTGTTCGGGCATCGTCTCCGGCGAAGACCGGAACCCATTTTTCGGGATCATGCTCCGGCTACAAAAAATCGTTTTCAGGATACGTTTCCTAAAGGGTTTGCTGCCAGTCTCGGAAACAAATCCGACGTCAAAAAACAGGGACACCGATGCAAACTCCGTTTGGCACCGGTCAGGCAAACAGGGAGAGCACGGATCTGGCCTTCACCGATCCGTTGACCGGGCTTGGCAACCATCGCCGCTTCTTCGACAAGGTCGATCGCCTGATCAGCGACCGTGCCGACGATCCCGCACCCTTCACCGTTGGCATCCTCGACCTCGACGGCTTCAAGCCGATCAACGATCTGTTCGGCCACAAGGCCGGTGACGATATCCTGATCCAGGTCGCCATGCGGCTGCGCGCCTCGATGGATGGCCATTCGACAGTCTGCCGTATCGGCGCCGACGAATTCGCCTTCCTCTATCCGCTGGTGTTCAGCGAGGAAGCGGCGGCGGAAAAATCCCGCATGCTGATCGAGATCCTGTCGGCGCCCTATGATGTCGGCGAACGCACCGCCAGGCTCTCGGCCTCGGTCGGCTGCTCGCTGTTCTATTCCGGCGACGAGACCACCGAGATCCTCATCAACAAGGCCGAAACGGCGCTCTACCACGCCAAGCGTTCCGGTCGTGGCCGCGTCGTCGTCTATACGCGCGAGATGGAAGAAGCGGCCAAGCGCGTCACCCGCATCGAACAGGCGCTGCGCCGTGCCGTTTCGGCCGGCGAGGTGGAGCCGCACTTCCAGCCGATCGTCGATCTCAACACGCGCCGCACCATCGGCTTCGAGGCGCTGGCGCGCTGGACCGATCGCGATCTCGGCACGGTGCCGCCGACGGTGTTCATTCCGATCGCCGAAGAGCGCGGCATCATCGGCCCGCTGTCGCAGCTGGTGCTGCGCAAGGCGACCGAGGCGGCGAGAAGCTGGCCGAACGATCTCTTCCTGGCGTTCAACCTGTCGCCCTCGCAGCTCGTCGACCAGAACACCGGCCTGCATATACTGGCGATCCTCGACCGCACCGGCTTCGATCCGCGCCGGCTGGAGATCGAGATCACCGAGACCGGCCTGATGAACGACCCGGCCTCGGCCGAGAAGATCGTCGAGGATCTGCGTCGCGTCGGCATCCGCGTCTCGCTGGATGATTTCGGCACCGGCCAGTCCTCGCTCGGGCGCCTGCGCGAATTCCATTTTGACAAACTCAAGATCGACCGCGCCTTCGTCTCTTCCATTCTCGAAGACCGCCCGTCCGAACACATCATCCGCGCCATTCTGGCCATGTGCGAAGGGCTTGGCATGGATGTGGTTGCCGAAGGTATCGAAGAGGAAGCGCAGGCCGACCGTCTGGTCCAGTTCGGCTGCGCTGGTGGGCAGGGTTATCTGTTCGGTAAACCGGCCGATGCCGACGCCACCCTCGGCTATCTCCGCGATTCCTTCCGCGGCGCCCTGCGCGCCAAGGCGATCTGACCTGCGATCCCGGCGCTGTCCACCCTCACGGCTTGCGTCCGGCGCGGCGCATTGTCGTTTTGTCTGACATAAGCACGGAAATCCGACGTTTCGGCCTTGCCCGCGCGACTTGCGTGGCTAGGATGCGCGCCATTCTGGCTACGGCGCCGCGCATCTTTCAGGACGCGCAAAGGACGCTGTAGAATTTTATTTGCGCATGATTCCTTTCCGAAAATCGATCCGATTTTCGGGGGGTCATGCGCGCGGAGAGAAAGATATGATGCCATCGGCGCATTTTCCCGACCTCGAAGGAGCTTCGGTGCTGATCACCGGCGGCGGGTCCGGGATAGGCGCCGCCCTGACCGAGGGGTTTGTGCGCCAGGGCGCCAACGTCGCCTTCATCGACTTCGCCGACAAGCCCAGCACCGCGCTTGCCGGCCGCATCGAGAAGGAACTCGGCCGGCGGCCGCTCTATCTCAAGACCGATCTGCGCGATATCTCAGCGCTGCGCGCTGCCGCGGCGACGGCCGCCGAGGCGCATGGCGATGTCACCGTGTTGATCAACAATGCCGCATGGGACGAGCGCCACGATATCGCGAACGTCACCGTCGAGTTCTGGGACAACAATCTCGCGATCAATCTGCGGCCGCATTTCTTTACCGCGCAAGCGGTGGCGCCGGGGATGAAGCGGGCCGGTGGCGGTTCGATCATCAACTTCACCTCGACATCCTACCTCATCAACCACCCCGACATGCCGGCCTACACCGCCGCCAAGGCGGGTATCCTCGGCCTCACCAAGGGCCTGGCCGGCAAGCTCGGGCCCGACCGCATCCGCGTCAACGCCGTTGCGCCCGGCTGGGTGATCACCGAACGGCAGCGGGAACGCTGGGTGACGGAAGAAGCGCTTGCCGCCCATGTCGCCAAGCAGTGCATCAAGGACGTCATGCGGCCGGACGACATGATCGGCACGGTGCTGTTCCTGGCGTCGGACGCTTCGCGCATGCTGACGGCGCAAATGTTGATCGTCGACGGAGGCTTCCTGTGAGCGCGATTCCGGCGGTAGCGGCGCTCGATTGGGGCACGACCAGGCTTCGGGCATGGCTGATCGACGGCAGCGGCAAGGTGCTTGCCGAGCGGCGCGGCGATGACGGCCTCCTCACCGCGCGCGAGAAAGGCTTCTCCAACGTGCTCGAAGGCCATCTTGGTGCCATGGGCGCGCCGGAAACGCTGCCGGTCATCATCTGCGGCATGGCTGGCTCCCGCCAGGGCTGGCTCGAGGCGCCCTATGTCACCGTGCCGGCGCCGATCGGTGCGATCCTCGGTGGCGCGGCCAGGGTGCCCGATCAGAAACGCGATATCCGCATCGTTCCAGGCCTTGCCCAGCATCTGGCCGACGCGCCGGACGTCATGCGCGGTGAGGAAACACAGCTTGCCGGCGCCGGTTTGCCGGCAAAGGGGCGGCATCTCGCCTGCATGCCCGGCACGCACTCGAAATGGGTCGTCGTCGAGGATGGCGCGGTTGCCGGCTTCGGCACATGGCCGACGGGCGAATTGTTTTCGGTGCTGGCCGCGCATTCGATCCTCAAGCATTCGCTGGGCGAGCATCCGGCCCCGGTCGCGGCGGACAATCCATTCTTCCGGCAATGGTGCGATCAGGCGCTTGGCGAGGGCGGCGACGTCACTTCGAAGCTGTTTGCCATCCGGGCCGCCGGGCTCCTGCAGGACCTGAAGTCGCAGGATGCAGCGGCCTGCCTGTCCGGACTTTTGATCGGCGGCGAGATCGCCTCGGCCAGACGCCGCTATGGCACCGGCGATGCGCCGGTCGTGCTGATCGCTTCCGGCGCACTGGCGGGGCTCTACCAAGCCGCGCTTGGCCTTGCCGGACTTGATCTTCGCACCGTCGACGCCGATGAGGCGGTGCGTGCAGGGCTCATCGAAGCCGCGCGCGAGAACGGCATGATCACCAGAATCGGAGCTTTGGCATGACCGAGACCGCCCCATTCCCGAAGCTCAAGCGCGGGCTTGTCGCGATCCTGCGCGGCCTGAAGCCCGCCGAGGCGATTGCCATGGGGCAGGCCTTGTTCGACGCCGGCATCGAGGCGATCGAAGTGCCGCTGAACTCACCCGAGCCCTTCTCGTCGATCGCCAGGATTGTCGAAGTGCTGCCGAAAACGGCGCTGGTCGGCGCTGGTACCGTGCTGACTGCGGCCGATGTCGACGGCCTGCACAAGGCCGGCGGGCGGCTCCTGATCAGCCCCAACATCGATGCCGAGGTGATGGCGCGCGCGATGCATCATGGCATGGTGACCATGCCTGGCGTGTTCACGCCCACCGAGGCCTTCCAGGCGATCCGTCTTGGGGCCTCGGCCATGAAATTCTTCCCCGCCAGCGTGCTCGGGGCATCAGGCATTTCCGCGATCCGGGCCGTGCTGCCGGCGCAGACCCTGGTCGGCGCCGTCGGCGGCGTTTCGGAAAAGGATTTTGCCGGCTACAAGGCGGTCGGCGTCACGGTCTTCGGCCTCGGCTCCAGCCTGTTCAAGCCGGGCATGAGTGTCGATGAGGTGGCGCTCCGCGCGCACGCCGCCGTATCGGCCTGGGATGCGGTGTTCAGAGACGCAGGATGAGCGAAGTTTCGGTTTTCTCCGATCATATATGCCAACTCGGCGAAGGGCCGAGCTACGATCCCGCCACCGACGCGCTGTTCTGGTTCGACATCGTCAACGGCCGTCTTCTGGAAAAACCGGTGTCCAGCGGCGCGCTGAAGATCCATGAGCTCGGCCAGATGGCGAGCGCTATCGCCATCATCGATGAGCAGCGACAGATGATCGCCACCGAAACCGGGCTTTTTGTCCGCGAGGTCGCGACCGGCAGGATGACGCTGCATACCCCGATCGAGGCCGACAATCCGGTCACCCGCTCCAACGATTCCCGTGTCCACCCCTGCGGTGCGCTGTGGACCGGAACGATGGGCAAGAAGGAGGAAAAGGGCGCTGGTTCGATCTACTGGTTCTTCAAGGGCGATCTGCGCCGCATGTTTTCGGACATCACCGTGTCGAACTCGATCTGTTTTTCGCCGGACGGTGCGCTCGCCTACTACACCGATACCTCGACCGGCCTGTTGATGCGTATCGCCTGTGATCGGGCGACCGGCCTGCCCGCCGGCGAGCCGAAAGTGTTTGTCGATCATCGCTCGGCCAAGGGCTATGTCGACGGATCGGTGGTCGACCGCGACGGCGTGCTGTGGAACGCCGTCTGGGGCGGCAAGGCGGTCAAGGCCTATTCACCCGACGGCACGCTGCTGCGCGAGCTGGCGATGCCGGTGACGCAGCCCTCCTGCCCGGCCTTTGTCGGCAAGAACGCCGATCGGCTGGCGGTCACGTCCGCCTGGTCGGGCAAGGATGAGAAACAGCGGCAGCTCGATCCGCAGGCGGGCATGACCTTCCTGCTCGATATCGACGTCAACGGCCGGTTCGAGCCGCGCGTGTTGATCGCCTGAACAGGCCGGGCGATCCGCGCCACTCATATCCTCTCGCGGTGCTGTCACGCAGGCGTCCGGCTTGGGTCGGTTTCGCGAAAGCTGTTTGCGTCGGCCGTGCGATGGTAGGCGATCACAGCGCCGGGAATCATTCACCTCATGTCGAGCCACAAGCCAAAGCTGATCCTTGTCTACGAGCCGGAAAAGGCTTGCTTCGATCGCCTGATCGCCGACGGTTTCGCACCGCAGCGCGCCACCGAAATCTCGTCGTATCTGGCGCAGTCGACCGATCTCGCCCCCGAATTCGAGGCGCTGGCTGCCGCCTGCGGGGCGCGGGGGCTGTCCTTTGCGCCGGTTGCGCTCGACGATGCGGCCCAGGCGCTTGACGGCGAGGATGCGCGGAACACGCTGGTCTGGACGCTGTCTGACGGCATCGCCTATTTTCGCGGCGGCGCCGCGCCCGCGCTGGCTCGGCTCAAGGGGTTGCGGACGGTCGGCGCGGATGATTCGCTGTTCGCGCTCTGCCAGGACAAGTTCCGCTCCGGTGCCGTGCTTGGCGCGCTCGGCCTGCCGGTGCCGCAGGCCGGTCTTGCCCGGGACGGCAAATGGCTGGTCCAGCCGCCGGCTTCCGCCGCCGGCTGGTTCGTCAAGCCCAACCGGCTCGGCGCCAAGATCGGCATCTGGCCGGATTCGCGTGCGGCTGATCTCCGCCACGCGCTGGAGCTCAGCCGGCGTGTCTTCGCGGCCTATCGCGACGACGTCGTCGTCCAGCCCTATGTCGCCGGCCGCAACGTGCGCGCCAGCTTCCTCGGGCTGATGCCGCAAGCCGGTGTCGAGGCGCTCGGCATCGCCTTCGTCGATTCGGGCGCGGATTTCCAGACCATGGCGGACAGCCTGGCGCTCTATGGTGAAACCGGCGAGGCGGCGAAGGCGGCCGGAAATTATGTCGAACCGGAACTCGTGGCGGTTGCCGATGCCCAGCCAGCCGCCGACGCCAGGATCAGGGAGATCGCCAAACGGCTGATGGATGGGCTCGGCCTACGCGACGTGTTTTCCATCGACCTGCGCGTCGAGCCCGACGACACCGTTCATCTGATCGAATTCGAGGTCTGCCCCGGCCTGCCCTGCTTCGATTTCCGCGCCTACTGCCGCTCGCAATGGGGGTTGAGTCTGGCCGACGCGATGGCTGAGACCGCGGCGAACAGGCTGGCCGGCAGGGAACGTCGCGTCGCAACGGGCTGACGGCTTGGTGAGAAACCGCCGGGCTTTTTGACGCGCTTCGGCCGGCTTCGCCTGCTTGACGCTTTCGGGCGTGCCTTTACTGTCGGGGCAGAGCCCTCGACGAAACCCCGAATTGCGTCAGGACAAGAGATGGAGCAGTTCGACGTTTCCGTGAAACGACCAACCGCTCCAACGCCTCAGATGCCTTCGACCAGCACGATCTCGCCGTCGGCGACCTTCTGGCGGATGGCCACGGCGCGCTGATATTCGGGCGAGTGATAGCAGTCATGCGCGGCCGCAAGCGATTCGAATTCGATGATCACGTTGCGTGCACGGCCGGGCCCTTCGGCCTTTTCATGCGCGCCGCCGCGCGCCAGGAATTTCGCGCCGAAGCGGTCGAAGGCCAGCTTCGAGGCGGCGACGTAGTCCTTGTAGCCTTCGGCGTCGCGCACATCGACACGAGCGATCCAGTATCCCTTGGGCATGCTTTTTCTCCGGGTTTGTATCGGGGGCGTCAGGCCGAGCGCATTTCATCGAGGATGGCTTCGGCCGCTTCGCGTTTGTTCACCGCGGCGACGATCGGCCGGCCGACAACGAGGTGGCTGGAGCCGTTCCGGATCGCCTGACCCGGGGTCACCACCCGCTTCTGGTCGCCATGGTCGCTGCCCACAGGCCGGATGCCGGGCGTCACCACAGCCATGTCGGGCCCGACGATGCGGCGCACCGCTTCGGCCTCAGCGGCCGAGCAGACGATGCCGCCCATGCCGGCATGCAGCGCCTGTTCCGAGCGCCTGAGCACGAGCGTGTGCGGATCATACTCATAGCCGACGTCGATCATGTCCTGCTCGTCCATCGAGGTCAGCACGCTGACGGCGAGCAGGCAGAGGTCGCTGCCCCTGGCCGCTTCCGCCGCCGCCTGCATCGCCTTGGGATAGGCGTGGATGGTCAGCATGGTCATGCCCATCTTGACGATGTTTTCCACGCCCTTGGCGACCGAATGGTCGATGTCGAGCAGCTTCATGTCGAGGAAGACCTTCGTTCCGCCACTGGCCAGTTCCCTGGCGAAGTCGAGGCCGCCGGCGAAGGCCAGTTGATAGCCGATCTTGTAGAAGGAGACGATGCCATCGAGTTCGCGCACCGCCTGCTCGGCTTCTTTCACGGTCGGCACGTCGAGGCCGACGATCAACCGGTCCTGCATCGTCGTGGCAATCACGCCTCGATCCGCGTGGCCAGCATGCGCGAGGTTTCGATCAGCGTGCGGCATAAATGCTCCATCGATTTGTGCAGTCTTTCGTCACGGAAATGGCCGTCCTCGCCGAAGGCGTCCCCGCCGTCGGGCACCGAACATTCCGGTGTCACCACTTCCATCTGGCAGCGCACCAGAACGGCGCGCAGGTGGTTGATGCAGCGAATGCCGCCAAAATGGCCGTTGGAGGACGAGCAGAGGCCGGCGACCTTGCCGGCAAGCGGCCTGACCGATCGGCCGCCCTCCCGGCGCACGCGGCTCACCCAGTCGATCGTGTTCTTGAGCAGCGGCGGGATCGAGCCGTTATATTCCGGCGTGGCGATCAGCAATCCGTCATGGGCGGTGATCAGCCGCGCAAGCTTGTGGGCGTTTTCCGGGACGCCGTTCTCCTTTTCCAGATCCTCGTCGAGGATCGGCAAGGAATAATCGGCAAGCGAAATGCGGGTGACTTCGGCGCCCTGCACCGCAAGTTCCTTCTGCGCCAAGTCGGCGGTCCTGCCGCTATAGGCGCCGCTGCGCACCGAGCCGGCGAAGACGAGGATTTTCGGGATCACTGCCATTGGCCACCCTTGTTCCGGGACTGGTACAGCCAGAGGCCGCGCAAATCAACGCGCCAGAGCCATAAAACATTCGCGATTGGCCGAGGCCTTTCCAACTTCGTCATCCCTGGGCGAAGCAGGAGCGAAGCTCCGTCGCGGAGACCCTGGGATCCATTCCGTGACCTTGGCCGTGGAGTGTAGCGGAGCAGAATTCTGCACCGCGGCAGCGCACGGAAGCCACGGCGTGGATCCTCGGGTCTGCGCTGCGGCGCTATGCTCCTTGCTCCGCCCGTGGATGACGAAGTGACGGACGTTTAAGCCAATCGCAGTTATGCGATCCGCAAACAGCTCTGCGCCGTCGCTAATGCGCCTCGCGGCGGTAGATCCACAGCTGCGTCGGCGGGATGTTACGGAAGATGAAGTCGAAATGCTTGACCGTGTAGTCGCCGCGGCCGGCCGGGATCGGCGACATCGGACCATAGGTCAGTTGCACGATCGGCCGTCCGGCCGGGATGCGGTCGAGCAGGCTCTCTATATAGGCGATGCGCCGGGCGACCGGGAAGTTGAGCAGCGGCACGCCGGAAACGACGGAATCGAAGATCATCCCGCTTTTCTCGCCGAGCGTGGCGTTGAGGTTGAAGGCATCGCCCTCGATGACGTTGACGCCGGGATAGAGCCGGCGCAGATGACGGACGAAATCGGCGGAATATTCGACCGCGTAAAGGTTCTCGGGCCGCACCCCCTGCGCCAGGATGGCGCGGGTGATGACGCCTGTGCCGGGGCCGACCTCGAGCACCGGCAGGCCGGACCTGGGATTGACGATAGAGGCCATCTTGCGGGCGGTGATCGAGCTGGTCGGAACGATCGAGCCGACCGTCTTCGGCTTGTCGATCCAGCCCTTGAAGAATTTGAGTTCGTCGTCGAACTTTTCGGCAAGCGCCTTCCGCAGTCCGTGACTACGCGTCATGCAAGCTCTCCTCAGCGCTCCCCTTGAACCTACTTAACACCTGGTTGACGCAAGGCAAGGCGCGGCCATGCCGATGTCGTGGATAAGATAGATTTTGTCGCGCCTCAAAATGCGCGGTTTCTAGCGGCATCCTCGCGCTTCCGCCCAATGCAGAAGCCGGGCGGTGCTCAATGCTCGCCAAAGGATTCGAAGAAATCCTTCATGCGGGCGAAGAACCCGCTCGATTGAGGCGAATTGTCCTTCGATGAGAGTTGCTCGAACTCCTCCAGCAGTTCACGCTGGCGACGGGTGAGGTTCTGTGGCGTCTCGACCGCGGTCTGGATGTAGAGGTCGCCGACATTGGGCTGGCGCAGCACCGGCATGCCTTTGCCCTTGAGCCGGAACTGGCGTCCGTTCTGCGTGCCTTCCGTCACCTTCACCTTGGTCTGCGTGCCATCAAGCGTGGTGACCTCGAAGGAGCCGCCAAGGGCGGCGGTGGTCATCGAGATCGGCACCTTGCAGTAGAGGTCGGCGCCGTCGCGCTGGAAGAATTCGTGCGGCTTCACCGCCAGGAAGATGTAGAGATCGCCGGACGGGCCGCCGCGCAGGCCGGCCTCGCCTTCATTGGCAAGCCGGATGCGGGTGCCGTCCTCGATGCCGGCCGGAATGTTGACCGACAGCGACCGCTCCTCGGTGACGCGGCCCTGGCCGGCGCATTTCGGGCACGGATCCTTGATGGTCTGGCCGCGGCCCTGGCATTGCGGGCAGGTCCGCTCGATCGAGAAGAAGCCTTGCGTGGCGCGTACCTTGCCGTGGCCATTGCACATCGAGCAGGTGACAGGCTGGGTGCCTGGCTTGGCGCCGCTGCCCGAGCATTCCGAGCAGGAGATCGAGGCCGGCACGCGGATTTGCGCGGTCTTGCCGGAAAACGCTTCTTCCAGGGTAATTTCCATGTTGTAGCGCAGGTCGGCGCCGCGCTCGCGGCCGCCCGAAGAACGCCGCTGGCGCCCGCCCATCATGTCGCCGAAAATGTCCTCGAAGATGTCGGCGAAGCCGCCGGCGCCAAAGCCATGCGCGCCGCCATTCATGCCGCCCTGTTCGAAGGCGGCGTGGCCGAACCGGTCATAGGCCGCGCGCTTCTGCGGGTCCTTCAGCGTCTCGTAGGCTTCGTTGATTTCCTTGAACTTGTGCTCGCAGGCATGATCGCCGGGATTGCGGTCGGGATGGAACTGCATGGCGAGTTTGCGAAAAGCGCTCTTCAGCTCCTTCTCGTCGGCGCCCTTTTGCACGCCCAGCGTTTCGTAGAAATCAGCTTTCATTTTTTCCCGCAGTCCGGATGCTCAACGTCTTGATGCATGTTGCGTCGTTTGCCGGCAGGCTGTCTCGATTTAGGAGCGGTGCTGCCCGGATGCTAGAGCCGGCGCGTTTCTGTTCGTCTTTTTCGGCGATTTTTCCGCAAGAGGTTGCAAAAAAGCCCGGCTTTGCGCCGGGCTTCCTACAGCGCGCGTCCTCTCGGACGCGCAAAGAACACTGTAGCACCTCTGAGTGGGCGCATGACCCCAAAAACCGATGTCGATTTTGGGGTCATGCGCATTATTTTGCCGTCAGACCGTTCAGGC
This sequence comes from Mesorhizobium sp. B2-4-14, assembly GCF_006442155.1. Classification (NCBI taxonomy): domain Bacteria; kingdom Pseudomonadati; phylum Pseudomonadota; class Alphaproteobacteria; order Hyphomicrobiales; family Phyllobacteriaceae; genus Mesorhizobium; species Mesorhizobium sp. B2-4-14. The sequence goes on from NZ_VFVA01000004.1 coordinate 225,977, forward strand.
CGACTTCTTCTTGTCGTCGTCTTCGTCGATTTCCTCGAAATCGGCATCGACCACGTCGGAATCCTTGGAGGCGTCCGCCTTGGCATCGGCTTCCGCCGCTTCCTTCTGCGAGGCCTCGTACATGGCCTGGCCAAGCTTCATCGAAGCTTCGGCAAGGGTCTGGCTCTTGGCCTCGATGTCGGCCGGGTCGTCGCCTTCGGCGGCGGTCTTCAAGGCCGCGATCGCATCGGCAATCGCCGTGCGCTCGGCCTCCGAAACCTTGTCGCCATATTCCTTCAGCGACTTCTCGGACGAGTGCACCAGCGCCTCGGCCTGGTTGCGGGCCTCGACCACGGCGCGACGCTTCTTGTCGGTCTCGGCATTGGCCTCGGCGTCCTTGACCATCTTCTCGATGTCGGCGTCCGACAGACCACCCGAAGCCTGGATGCGGATCTGGTGCTCCTTGCCGGTGCCCTTGTCCTTGGCCGAGACGTTGACGATGCCGTTGGCGTCGATGTCGAAGGTGACCTCGATCTGCGGTACCCCGCGCGGCGCCGGCGGAATGCCGACCAGGTCGAACTGGCCAAGCGCCTTGTTGTCGGCGGCCATTTCACGCTCACCCTGGAAGACACGAATGGTCACGGCCGACTGAGAATCCTCAGCGGTCGAGAACACCTGGCTCTTCTTGGTCGGGATCGTCGTGTTGCGCTCGATCAGGCGGGTGAACACGCCACCCAGCGTCTCGATGCCGAGCGACAGCGGCGTCACGTCGAGCAGCAGCACGTCCTTGACGTCGCCCTGCAGCACGCCGGCCTGGATGGCGGCACCCAGAGCGACGACCTCATCGGGGTTGACGCCCTTGTGCGGCTCCTTGCCGAAGAACTGCTTCACGATCTCCTGGATCTTGGGCATGCGCGTCATGCCGCCGACCAGGACCACCTCGTCGATCTCGCCAGCCTTGAGGCCGGCATCCTTGAGCGCCGCCTTGCAGGGGTCGATGGTGCGCTGGACGAGGTCTTCGACCAGGCTTTCGAACTTGGCGCGCGTCAGCTTCAGCGTCAGGTGCTTCGGCCCGGTCGCGTCGGCGGTGATGAAGGGCAGGTTGATTTCGGTCTGCGTCGTCGACGACAACTCGATCTTGGCCTTTTCAGCCGCTTCCTTGAGGCGCTGCAGGGCGAGCTTGTCGGCCCTCAGGTCGATGCCCTGTTCCTTCTTGAATTCGGCCGCCAGATACTCGACCAGGCGCATGTCGAAGTCTTCACCGCCGAGGAAGGTGTCGCCATTGGTCGACTTCACCTCGAACACGCCGTCGCCGATTTCGAGCACCGAAATGTCGAACGTGCCGCCGCCAAGGTCATAGACGGCAATGGTCTTGCCATCCTTCTTGTCGAGGCCGTAGGCGAGCGCTGCCGCGGTCGGCTCGTTGATGATGCGCAGCACTTCAAGGCCGGCGATCTTGCCGGCATCCTTGGTCGCCTGGCGCTGGGCGTCGTTGAAATAGGCCGGAACGGTGATGACCGCCTTCTCGACCTTCTCGCCGAGATAGGCTTCCGCCGTTTCCTTCATCTTCTGCAGGATCATGGCCGAGATCTGCGAGGGCGACTGCTTCTTGCCGCCGGCCTCGACCCAGGCATCGCCATTGTCGCCCTTGACGATCTTGTAGGGGACAAGCTTCTTGTCCTTCTCCGTCACCGGATCGTCATAGCGGCGGCCGATCAGGCGCTTGACCGCGAAGATGGTGTTTTCAGGATTGGTGACCGCCTGGCGCTTGGCCGGCTGGCCGACGAGACGTTCGCCGTCGCTTGAGATGGCGACAATCGAAGGCGTCGTGCGCGCGCCTTCCGCATTCTCGATCACTTTCGGCTCCTTGCCGTCCATGATGGCGATGCACGAGTTGGTGGTGCCGAGATCGATACCGATTACTTTTGCCATTTTTCTAGTCTCTCCGCTAAGCAGGCTTTCAGGACCCGTAAGGCGTTCCGACGAAAGCCCCTGTTCAAAAGAAATCCCGTTCGGCAACCGGTGTTCCGACGCCAGACGGCTTGGCGCGTATATAAGAACAGCCTGCATCGGGCGCAAGCATTCTGCGCAAGGCTTCCATGAACCTTTCCACTCCGGCCTGCGACTGACGTTCAGGTGCCGCATGGCGCGGCTCGGAAAGGAAGTCCCATGACCAGCAATCCAGAGACTCCAGGGTCTCCGGGAACAACAGGAACTCGGCGCAGCCACCGCCTTCGGGACGGGGTCGATGCGCTGGGCTTTCGGCTGATTCCGTTGACCCTGCACAGGAGCAGGCGTATCGTAGAAGTGAGGAAAGCAGACAATTCGATCAGGGAAGAACGTGCCGGAACGCCGCGCCTTGCCCTGGTTTGCGCGGCAACGCCGGATGTTTCTCCCGTGGCTAACGGGGGTAGCGCCATGTCTCGCGTCCGCGGCACGCTCGTGTCCTCACTGAACGGCGGCGTGCGCGGTGCGGCGCGTGTTGGCGGCGGATTGCTGGCGGTGGCATTCACCGCCAGCCTGTGGCTTGGCGGCGCCCAGGCGCAGGAGAGCCAGACCCGGATCATTTATCCCGGCTCGATGGCGGTCACCGGATTTTCCGGCACCATCATTCCCAATCTCGACTCTCCCGATTCCGAAAGCGGGGGCTTGCCGCCCGGCGTCGATCCCGTGGATGAAACCTTCATCGACACCACCCAAGCCACCTTGCGCGTGTTCGACGTCTCCCATCTTGGCGGGCCGGCTTCCGGTCAACTCGTCTTCACGCCGCCGCCTTTCGAGGTGACGGCGGGCCAGATCGGCCAGGTGTTCGGCCTCACCTACGACGACGGTATGCGCGATGGCGTTCCGCCGGGCATTCCCAACCTCTACGCCGCCGCCACCTCGCTGCATGGCGTCGCGATCGTCACGCCGGACGCCGACAAGGACGGCAGGCCGGAGCGGCAGCGCCGCGGCAAGGCCGGCGCCACTTTCATGGACGGCCAGTTCGGCACCGAAAACGGTGGCGGACCGGGCACCATCTGGAAGATCGACGGCATCACCGGCCAGGTCTCCAAATTCGCCGAGATCGACACCAACAGCGGTCCCGGTATCGGCAACCTCACCTTCGATCCCAATCACCGTCAGTTCTTCGCTTCGGACCTCGACACCGGCCTGATCCATCGCATCGACGCCAATGGCAAGCTGATCGACACGTTCGACCATGGCGTCGCCGGTCGCCCGGCGCATGGTCTGGCTCCGGTCGCCGACGATGGCGCGGTGATGGACATACAGGGCGCGGCCTTTGACACCGAAGACCCCGAGACCTGGGGCTACACACAGGACGGGCGCCGCGTCTGGGCCGTCTCCTATCATGGCGGCCGGCTCTACTATTCGGTCGGCGAAAAGGCCGAGATCTGGTCGGTGGGCATTGCCCGCGACGGCACCTTCGCCGGCGACCCGCGCTGGGAACTGACGGTCAAGGCCGACAAGGACTATGCCGTCACCGACATCGCCTTCGACAACAGCGGCTTCATGTATCTCGCTCAGCGCGGCCCGGTCGAAAACCGTTATGATTACAGCCGCTTCGCCGATTCCGGCAAGGGCGAGGCGATCCGCTACTGGCGCGAAAATCCCGACGATCCGGCGACGGAATCGGCCTGGGTGCACATGCCGCAGGAATATGCCGTCGGCTTCCCGCAGGCCAATCGGCAATCGGCTGGCGGGCTCGACCTGCAGTATGGCTATGACGCCGACGGCAATCTCGACACCTCGGTCTGCACGCAGACGCTGGTCAACACCGGCGACAGATTGCGTGACAATCCAGCACTCGCCGGGCAACTCGCCGCCGGCGGGCCGCTTCCTGTGCATGGCGTGCAGATCACGCCCAAGGACCTGGTCAAGCCGGCGAATGTGCCGCCCTTCGGCTCCTGGTTCGTCGACTTCGACGGCTATTTCGAGGATCCCGAAATGGAAGGCCATGTCGGCGACGTCGCCATCTGGCATCCCTGCGAGGGCCGCGCCGGCTATTATGAAGAAATCCCGGGCGGCTATCTGCCCCCCTTCTACCCGCCGGACTTCCCACCGCCCGGCAATCTGCCTCCCTGTCTCGATGTCGACGATGTGCAGTATTTCTGCACGCCTTCAGGCCTTGAGGCCGATCTCTATCTCCATGACCACGCCGGCTTCGGCGGCGATTCGATCAAGGTCCAATCCAGGACGCCAGGCGTCGGGGTGACCACACCCATATCGCATGCGCCAGGCAGGCCGTACACGATCGACATCACCGGCCACAGTCCGGGCGACAGGGTCGATGTCGGGCTGTGTTTCTACAGGAAGTCCGACAAGGACAAGGGTGGCTACTACCCTTGCTGCAAGATGACCTTGCCGCTGCGCACGCCAGCCATCAGGTGCGAACGTTGAGGAGGGAAAGATGACCATTCTTGCTCCTTCCCCGCTCGCGGCGAATCCTCAAAACACTGTCATGGAGACGATCATGAAACCCCTGTCATATGCCAGGCGCGGTGCGCGCTGGCTGATGGCGGCCGGTATCGCGGTCGCTCTCGCGCCCGCACTGCCGGCTGTCGCCGCCCAGGGCGTCCAGGCCGCCAGCCCGGATGTCCAGCCGCTGCAGTTCGACAACCCGCGCATCATCAATCCTGAACCCGGACGCGTGGTGCCCTTCTTCACCAAGACGGGCGGTCAACGCAGCTGCGACTACGTCTTCTACACCTTGACCTTCGGTCTGCGCGGCGATCCCCAGAGCTTTGCCAACCCGCGCCTCGCGGCCGCGTTGAAGGCGGCAAAACTCGAATTCAAGGACCAGCTTCCGCATGGCCTCTCGATCGTCGACGTGCAGGTCGCCGGCGATGGCACGGACGCCTCCGGCGGGCCCTTGCCGGGTGCCGTCATCAGCAATTCGGCCGGTCCCAACGATACGGCAACGGTTTCCGATTTCCGGATTTCGGCTTCCGATCTCGATGGCTCGGGCGCGCTGAACGAACGCGTCATCACCTTCAGGATCACGGCCAAGATCGACCATGCGGCGTTCCCCGCGCCAACCGTGGTCGACAATCAGGGCCTGATCAAGGTCACGAACGGAACCGGCCCGGGCACCACCATCCCGTCGCAGGATCCGGGAAAGCCGGATGACGGCAACCTGCTGACCGGCGAAAAGACCTCTGTCCGCATCGACGTCACCAAATGCGAACCGCCGCCTCCACCCCCGACCGATCATGAATGCTTCAAGGTCGAGCGCGGCACGGTCGACTGCGTGCCCGGCGGCGGCGCCTTCATCTACCACTTGCCGGTCGGCTCCGAGATGGGCGGCAAGTGGATACAGCTTTCGACGACGACGCCAGGCATCGCCATCATCCCCGACACCCAGCAGGTGCCGGCGGGCGGCGGCGTGCTTAACTGGAAGATCGTCGGCGCCTTACCCGGCGAGACCATCCACATCATCGTCACCGGCATCAACACCTATGCCGGGCCGAAGGAGGGCTGGGGGCTCTGCTGCACGCAAACGATCGACATCGTCATTCCGCCCGATCTCAAATGCCCGCCACGGGACAAGGAGCCGGACCTCAAGGTGGAAAAACATGCCGATGTTCCGCGCTGCACGATGGCCGGCGGCTGCGATTTCACCATCCGGGTCACCAATGTCGGCACCGCGCCCTATAACGGCAAGATCGTGCTCGACGAGGTGACGCTGCCGGCCGGCTCGACGCTGAGTTCAGGGCCCAATCCGCCCTGGGTCTGCGTGCCCGGCGCCACTCCGATGACGTGCACCTATCCGGTGACCACGCTCAATCCGGGCGCTTTTGTCGACCTCACGCTCGGCTTCAAGCCGGCCGCGGGCTGGCAAGGCAGCGTCCTGCGCAACTGCGCGGCCTACAACTACGCGGCCAGCGGCAAGCCGCTGTTCGGCAGCCAGGCCAACGACCGCGGCTGCGCTTCTATCCCGATCTGCCGCCGTGGCGATCGTGACCGCGATTGCCAGCCGCCGGTCGAGAAGAAGGTCGACCTGATCCTGAAGAAGCGTGCCCGCTCCGAAATCTGCACCGCCGATGGCGTCTGCAGCTTCGTCATCGACATCATCAACAATGGCTCCGCTACCTATAACGGGCCGCTGACGGTGATCGACAATTACCCCGACGGCGCGCCTACATCCTCGACCTTCGGCCCGAGCCCGCCCTGGACTTGCGGTCCGAATGGTCCTGGCCAGTTCCGCTGCGACAATCCCGGCATCTCGCTGCCTCCAGGCGCCTCGACGCCGATCGTCGTCAAGGCGGTGGTGCCGGCCAGCTACCGGTCGGACATGGTCGAGAACTGCGCCGAAGTTAAGCCTATCCCCGGCGAGGCCGATCTCACCAACAACAAGGCTTGCGCCAAGGAACGCACCCGCCATCCCAACGCTGGCCAGCCTGGCCTGCGCATCACCAAGGTGTGCAGCGGCTCGTTGGCCGGCGCAGCAGTCGTCTCCTGCCGCATCACCGTCACCAATGCCGGCACGGCTGCCCCCACCGGTCCGGTGCGGGTCAACGACGCCGCTACATTGGTATCCGGCGGAGCGCCGGTCCAAATCCAGACCGTCACATCAGACGGCGCGGAATGGGCGTGCGGTCCGGTGCCGGCCAACACGCTGTCGTGCCAGCTTCCCGGTGCCGTCATGACGCCCGGAACCTCCAGGCACTTCGACGTGACGGTTTCGGCCAATGGCCAATTCGAGAACTGCGCGCGCGGCTCCTACGGTCCGGCGCAGGGCGACGACGTCGTCTATCCGATCGGCCAGGCCTGCGCCAAGGGCGGCGGCGCTTCGACCATCCGTGTCGAAAAGACCGGCGACCGCGAGTGCCGGCCCGGCCAGCCCTGCTCGTTCGACATCACCATATCGAACGATGGGACGAGCCCCTTCTCGGGTCCGGTCCGCATCGGCGATGCGATCGGCGTGGAAGGGCTTGGCCGGCTGGAAGGCGTTGCGATCACTTCGATCGACCCGCCCTTCGGCTGCTCGCCCGAACCGGCAACCTTGCCCGCGTCCTGCATAACGAACCTGACGCTCGGCGCCGGCGAAAGCCAGTCGCATCATGTCACCGTGATCATTCCCGATGATGGGCGTCTGGCCACTCTGCAGGGTAACGTCAACGGCCAGAACTGCGTCGGCGTTCTCTCCCCCGACACACGGGTGCAGGGCGGCGGTGACGTGCTGTCCGGCGACCAGGCCAACCTGCAAGGCGATCGCGGCAAAGCCTATGCGTGCCACCCCTTCACCATCGCCCATGAGGTGAAGAACCAGTGCTCGCCAGGCTTTGTCATGAACAATGCCGGCAGGTGCGTCTGCCCCGAAGGCACCACCTTCCGCAACGGCCAGTGCGCCGGCGGCGGCACCAAGCTCCTGCCGCTTCCCGTGCCTCCGCCGCCACGCTGCGTGCTGCTCGAAGGCCAGATCCGCACCGGGGACGGACGCTGCGTCTGTCCGCGCGGCACGGAGCTGGAGAATGCCGTCTGCGTCAAGACAAGCAGGCCGGACTGCACGATACCCGGTTCCGTGCCGGCCTCGGACGGCAATGGCTGCTCCTGCCCCGATGGCACGTATCTCGACAGGAAGGCAAATGCCTGCGTCCGCGACAGGCCGAGGCCTGAGCAATGCACCATCCGTGGCCAGATCCACGACGCCGATGGCGATTGCATCTGTCCGCAAGGAACCGAGGTGCGTAGCGGCGCCTGCCGTCCGGTTCGGCCGAAGCCGCAGCAGTGCCGCATCCCCGGCCAGACACGCAATGCCGATGGCGATTGTGTTTGTCCGCAAGGGACCGAGCTGCGCAACGGAGCCTGCCGCCCCGTTCGGCCGGAGCCCGACCAGTGCACGATCCGTGGTCAGGTCCACGACGCCGACGGCAATTGCGTCTGCCCGCGGGGTACCGAGGTGCAAGGCAATGCCTGCCGGCGCAAGCAGCCGCAACTGGAGCAGTGCGATATACGCGGCCAGGTCCACAACAAGCGCGGCGAGTGTGTCTGCCCGCGCGGGAGCGAGGTGATCAATGGCGCATGCCGCAGGCAGCAGGTGGAATGCGCCCCGGGCTCGCAGATGATCAATGGCCAGTGCCAGCCGATCATCAGGCGGCGTTGCCCGGAAGGCACTATCGGGCGGTATCCGAACTGCCGGCCCATACGTGAGCAGGCTCCCCTGGAGCTCAACCCGGGCCTCCTGCTGCAGCAGGTCCTGCCGAGGCGCGGCCTGCAGACCGACCAGCAACAGGATCCTGCTCCAAACAGGATCCTGAAACTCCAGCAGCAGTAACCGCTGCGCGGCACAGACCAGAAACCCGCCCGAGCAATCTGGCGGGTTTCTTTCGTTATGACCCATAGGGGCGAAAAATGGCTGGAAGACCGCCCTTTGGCCTGTGGCCTGCTGTGCTTGCGCCCTCGACAAGTCACCTGGAGCGCTTTAGGCAGTCGTTTCGGAGCGACCGGATGAAAAGGGCGCCCGGAAAGGCCGCGAGATGAGCAAAAAAACCCTGATCGCACCCTCGGTGCTGGCATCGGATTTCTCCAAGCTCGGTGACGAGGTCGAGGCCGTGGCGGCGGCCGGCGCCGACTGGATCCATCTCGATGTCATGGACGGCCATTTTGTCCCCAACATCACCTTCGGCCCGCCGGTGATCAAGGCGATCCGCAACCGCACCAAGGCCTTCTTCGACTGCCACCTGATGATCGCGCCGGCCGATCCCTATCTCGCCGCCTTCGCCGAGGCCGGCTGTGACGGCATGACGGTGCATGCCGAGGCCGGGCCGCATCTCGACCGCTCCCTGCAGACCATCAGGAATCTCGGCAAGAAGGCCGGTGTGTCGCTCAATCCGGCAACGCCGGAAAGTGCTGTCGAATATGTACTCGACCGGCTCGACCTGATCCTGGTCATGACCGTCAATCCGGGCTTCGGCGGCCAGGCCTTCATCCCGGGGATCGTCGAGAAGGTGAGACGGGTCAAGGCGCTGATCGGCGACCGACCGATCCGCATCGAGATCGACGGCGGCGTTTCGCCGGAAACGGCTCCCTTGGTCACCGCCGCCGGCGCCGACGTGCTGGTCGCCGGCGCCGCCGTCTTCAAGGGCGGCAGCGTCGAAGCCTATCGCGCCAATATCGAGGCGATCAGGACAGCGGCCGACAAAGCCGCCGGCTGACACGTCACGGGTTGCGCCGTTTCCATTCCGGCAGGCCGGCGAAGGCAATTCCAGGAAAAATGCATGGCGGTTTTCCGTCCGGAATTGCGCGGCAACAAGGCTTCGAGCGGGTCGATGCGTTCCGTCAGACGCGGAACCGGCGCCAAGGGCTCGCGCGCGGGGCACGATGGGTCGAGGGCCTGCTGCCGAATCACTGGGCCGGACGGGAGGCCGGATTCGGCTACATTGTCGATGTCCTTTGCGCGCGGCAGAAAAGATGATCGCATGGGCACACAAGCAACAGATGATTCCGCATGCATACTGGTTGCAGAGCCGCACAAATTCGCGTGATCAGCGGCGGTCGGGGGCATATTTCTTCGTTCTTAAGTACAATGGCGCCATCCTCTGCTTGAGCGCCCAGAGGCCGGCGCTATGTGGTACATGTACGGAAGGGGAAATGTTTTTCGGACTCGAATTGCCCAAGACAAGAGTTGGGGGACAGGGAGTCGCTTTTGACATACGGCGCTGCCAATCTGCACGACGACAGCACAGGATCCAAGAGCACGCTTGCCAGCACGGTCTATCATCAACTTCGTGACGATCTTCTCGCCGGCAACCTGGAAACCGAAAGCAAGCTACGGGTCGAGTGGGTTGTTTCCAAATATGGTGCCGGTGCCTCTCCGGTCCGTGAGGCCCTAAATCGCCTTGCCTCCGAAGGGCTGCTCGGCCGCCATGACCAGCGCGGTTTCTTCATCATGCCGATCAGCGCGGCGGAGCTCGAGGAGCTGACGCGCACCCGCTGCTGGCTCGAGGAACGCGCGCTTCGTGAATCCATTGCCCATCGCACCGCCGAATGGGAAGAGCAGCTGGTGCTGGCGCTGCATCGCCTGGGGCGGGCGTCGCGTCTTTCGCCGCAAAATCTCTCCTCGCTCGATCCGGATTGGGAGAAGTTGCACCGAACCTTCCATCGGGTGCTGATCTCGGCCTGCCGGTCGCACTGGCTGGTGAGCTTCTGCGATCAGCTTTCCGATCACGCCTACCGCTATCGGCAAATGGCCAATGGTGGCGAGGGCGTTCAGCGCGACGACTTCGCCGAACACCGGCTGATCGCCGAATGCGCACTGGACGGCAATGCCGACGGTGCCGTTCAGGCCCTGATCGATCACTACCAGCTGACCACGGCCCTGTGCATGGAACGCTTCAAGCAAGCCGGGGATTCAAAGGCCGCCACCCCGACCCAAAGCACCCGACGGTAGCGGCCGGGTTCTTTCGGCGTCTCACTGCTCACCGCCCGCGACCTTTGCCGCGATCCAGTTTGCTGGACCCGCGTTTGCGGTCTTGACGGCATGGCCGGGAAACGCGAACTCTTTGCCGCCGGCGCATGCTTTCCCATGGGGATGCCAGGCGCCATTGCCCTCGCTGCAGGAAGACTTCATGAGCAATCATCTGTTCGATGCGTTCCGGTCCCGGATGCCGGCGCCCGATCGTTTGTTGATGGAAACCGACGATGGGCGATCGCTGACCTATGGCGACATGCTGGCGCGGTCGGCACAGCTCGCGCATGCGCTCCTGCAACTGGATGTCGAGCCCGGCGACCACGTCGCCGTGCAGGTCGAGAAGAGCCCGGAGGCGGTGCTGCTTTATCTCGCCTGTGTGCGCGCCGGAGCGGTCTTCCTGCCGCTCAACACTGCCTACACGCTGACCGAGCTCGGCTATTTCTTCGAGGATGCCGCGCCGCGGGTCATTGTCTGCGATCCGGCGAAATCGGCTGACATAGCGCGCATGGTTGAGCCATCCGGTGCCGTCGTCGTCACGCTCGACCGCAACGGCCAGGGATCGCTGACGGACCAGGCATCGCGGCAATCGACCGATTTCCATGACGTCGAGCGCGGCAAGGACGATCTCGCGGCGATCCTCTACACATCCGGAACGACCGGCCGTTCGAAAGGCGCCATGCTCAGCCACGGGAATCTCGCCTCGAACGCACGGGTGCTGGTCGAGCAATGGCGGTTCACATCAGGCGATGTGCTGATCCACGCGCTGCCGATCTTCCATACCCACGGCCTGTTCGTCGCCACCAACGTCATCCTGATGGCCGGCGCCTCGATGCTGTTCGAACAGAAATTCGATCCGGCCCGCATCGTCTCGCTGCTGCCGCGCGCCACGGCGCTGATGGGCGTGCCGACCTTCTACACCAGGCTGCTGCAGCAGGACCGGCTGGACCGCCAGGCAGCGAAGAATATCCGCCTGTTCGTGTCCGGCTCGGCGCCGTTGCTGGCCGAGACGCACAGGGCCTGGCGCGAGCGCACCGGCCACGCCATCCTCGAGCGTTACGGCATGACCGAGACCAACATGAACACCTCCAACCCTTACGACGGCGAACGGCGCGCCGGCACGGTCGGCTTCCCCTTGCCTGGCATCGCGCTTCGTATAGCCGATCCCGACACCGCCAGGCCGCTTGCCCAGGGCGAGGTCGGCATGATCGAGGTGAAGGGTCCGAACGTGTTTTCCGGCTACTGGCGCATGCCGGAAAAGACCAAGGCGGAATTCCGCGCCGACGGTTTCTTCATCACCGGCGATCTCGGCATGGTCGATGCCGACGGCTATGTCCACATTGTCGGCCGCGGCAAGGACCTGATCATTTCAGGCGGCTACAACATCTACCCGAAGGAACTTGAGAGCGAGATCGACGCGCTCGACGGGGTCGCGGAAAGCGCGGTCATCGGCGTTGCCCATCCCGACTTCGGCGAAGCTGTCACCGCGGTCGTGGTCCGGACGCCGGGGTCGCGGATCACCGGGGCCGAAATCCTTGGCGCCATCGCCGGGCGCCTGGCAAAATACAAGCACCCGAAGCGGGTGATCTTCGTCGACGAATTGCCGCGCAATACGATGGGCAAGGTACAAAAGAATCTTTTACGCGACGCCTATAGGGATCTCTACGCATGCTAGGGAGTGGTTGACGCAATTCTGGACGAAACCCGCCTCACACTTTCCTGGAATTGCTCTCCGACGGCGCCACCTACTTCTGTGGCTTGTGGTTCCGAGCACCGGAACCCCACAAGGCACGCTGGAACAGGCTGCGTTTGCGATTGCGCGGCGCAAGGTCGATGTCGCTGACCAGTTTTGCGCCGTCCTTTCGCCGTTCCAGGGTGATCTTGCGGGTGTGGAAGGCTTCGAGCTCGGCGCGGTGCGCCACGCTGATGATGGTGACATCGGGCAATTCGTGGATCACCGTCTTCATCATCTGGTCCTGGCTCTTTTCGTCCAGCGCCGAGGTCGCCTCGTCCAGCACGACGATATCGGGCCTGTGCAGCAAGAGGCGCGCGAAGGCGACCCGCTGCCTTTCACCGCCAGACAGGGTCTGGTCCCATGGGGCTTCTTCTTCGAGCCGTTCGGCAAGGTAGCCCAGGCCAACCTTGTCGAGGGCGGCCTTGATCTGCTTTGCCGCCCAGTTGTCGGCGGCGGCGGGATAGGCGACCGCGCGGCGCAGCGTACCGGTCGGGATGTAGGGGCGCTGCGGCAGCATGAACAGCCGCCGGTCGGGGTGGAAATTGACGCTGCCGCTGCCCCATGGCCACAGGCCGGCGATCGCCCGCACCAGCGTCGACTTGCCCGAGCCGGATTCGCCGGACACCAGCACCCGCTCGCCCGGTTCGACCACCACTTCGGTTTCTTTGACCACCGAGGTGCCATCGTCGAGCGTCACGCAGAGATTGTCGAGGCTGAGCATCGCATCGCCCTTGGTGTTGCCGTGCTTGATGCGCCCCAATTTATCGTTCTGCTCGGCGCGCTCGAGCCCGTCGAGCGACATCATCAGCGAGGCGATGCGGTGGGCCGAGGCATTCCAGTCGGCAAGTCGCGGGTAGTTGTCGACCAGCCATCCGAAGGCGCCCTGCACGATGGCGAAGGCGGAAGCCGCCTGCATCACCTGCCCGAGCGACATTGAGCCTTCGAGGAATTTTGGCGCGCACAGCAGCACCGGCACGACAGGGGCGAACAGGCTCGAGCCCTGCGAGACCAGTGCGGTGCGCATATGCTGGCCGGTCAGCCGCGCCCATCGCTTCAGCACGCCGGCGAAAGTCTTGTCTATGCCGCTGTTCTCCTCTTCCTCGCCTCCCAGCAAGGCGATGCTCTCGCCGTTCTCGCGCACACGCGTCAGCACATAGCGGAATTCGGCTTCGGCCTGGTTCTTGTCCTCCGAAAGCCGCACGAAATTGCGGCCGATGATGAACATCGAGGTGGAGGTGATCGCTGCGTAAACCACGGCGGTGATGACGAGGAAGCCGGGCACGGTGATGGTCGAGCCGCCGAGCGGAAAACTCAGCGCCCCGCCGATCGTCCACAGCACCACGATGAAGGTCGAGGCTGACAGGAAGGCGGAAGTGACCCCGGCGACGAAATCGACGGGCGACTCGGTTGCGACGCGCAGATCCTCCGACAGGCGGGCCTCGGGGTTCTGGTGGTCGCCCTTGACGAGGTTGAGCTGGTAGTAGCGGCCGTGATCCAGCCAGCGCGCGATGACCGAGGTGGTCAGCCAGGAGCGCCAGCGGCGCTGCATCGTCATGCGCAGATAGACCTGCGCGACGACAAGGCCGATGCTGCCGGCCACGAGCGGCAGGAAAATGGCGCTGAGAAAGTACACCGTACGGGCCTGGCGCTGCTCGATGGCGTCGAAGATGGCGCGGTTCCAGACATTGATCCCGTATTGGAAGCCGACATTGGTGCCGATCAGGACCAGCAGCCCGATCGTCAGCGGCCAGGCGAGCCTGTCGCCATGCCGTCCCCAATAGCCGCGCCCGCTGATCCAGAAACGCCTTAGCAGGTATTTCTTGCGCGCCTGAGCCGCCTCCTCGGGCGTCAGTTCCGGATCGGGTTCGACGGCATCCGGCGGTGGGGGCGCGGCGACGCCGACAACCTCGGACGCCGCTTCGGCGGTAGGCACCTTCTTGTCACGTGGCTCTTTTTCGCGCGGCTTCTCTTCGCGCGTCTTGTCGTCACGCGGCTTTTGGCGTCGTGGCTTTCCCCGACCCGGCTTCAAGGCGCCGCGCGGTTTGATGCCATCGGCCGGTTCGGATTTGGGTCTCGCCTCGGACATACGCCCGACAACGACCTCGAAATCAAAAGGTTTCATGCCGTTTGTTCGAGATGACAATTCCCGACAGCGCCTGTCATTCCCGGTACAGCAGCCCGGCGACATGGTCGGCGATCGCCAGGCTTGCCGTCAGGCCGGGGCTCTCTATGCCGAACAGATTGACGATCCGGCCCGCGCGATGATCGGACGGTCCCTGCACCACGAAGTCGGCGGCGGGTTGACCGGGGCCCGACAGCTTCGGCCTGATGCCGGCATAGGCCGGCTGCAGCGCGCCATCGCCAAGGGCGGGCCAATAGCGCCGGATCGCCTCGTAGAAGGCGGCGCTTCGGCCCCGATCGACCGTGTAATCCACATGGTCGATCCACTCGACGTCGGGTCCGAAGCGCGCACTGCCGCCGAGATCGAGAGTCAGATGGACGCCAAGGCCACCCTCGGCCGGAACCGGATAGATCAGCCGCGAAAAGGGTGACCGGCCCGGAAGGGCGAAATAGTTCCCGCGCGCCAGCCACTGCCGGGGGATGAGATCCCTCGGAAAACCGTCGATCCGGCCGGCCACGGCCTGCGCATCGAGGCCCGCGGCATTGATGAAGGCATCGGCCTTCAAGGCGAAGGTCTCGCCATTGGCATCGCGCGTGTCGATCCGGATCCCATCGGTTTCGATCGTGGCTCCGGCGACAGCGGTCAGGAAGGCGAAGGATGCGCCGGCCGCTTCGGCATCGCCGCGCAGTGACAGCATCAACGCGTGGCTGTCGACAATGCCTGTCGATGGCGACAGCAGCGCGCCGGCGCATGTCAGCGCCGGCTCCAGGCTTTCGGCCTCGTCGCGCGTCAAAAACTCGAGATCGTCCACCCCGCAGCGCCGCGCATTGTCCTGGATCGCCCGCAACCCTTCCGTCTGGCTAGGCTCGTTGGCGACGATCAGCTTGCCGGGGCGGGCATGGGCGATGTTGTGCTCGGCGCAGTAGGCGTAGAGCCGCCGGCGTCCTTCGACGCAGAGTCGGGCCTTTAGGCTTCCCGGCGCATAATAAAGCCCGGCATGGATGACTTCGGAATTGCGCGAACTGGTGACGGTGCCGATCGCATCGGCCTGCTCGACCACCACCACCTCGCGGCCCGACAAGGCGAGCGCCCTGGCGATGGCAAGCCCGACCACGCCTGCTCCGGCGACGACACAATCGATTGTCTGCATGGCCTCGCCTTCAGCGGGAAGCGCCGGCCTCGAACACCTTGTCGCCGCCGATCCAGACGCTTCCTATGTTAAGATCGTCCGACAGAGCAACGATATCCGCCGCCGTGCCGTTGGCAAGGCGGCCAAGCCGATGCGACTGGCCGATCGCCTGCGCCGGGTAGAGCGACGCCATGCGCAAGGCTTGCGCGAGCTCGACGCCGACGACGCCGTGCATGAACCGCACGGCCGAGATCATGTCGAGATCCGCGCCCGCCAGCGTCCCGTCGGCGAGCCGCAGGCTGCCGTCCTTGCGGTAGATGGTCCGGCCATTGAGCGTGAACGAGGTCATATCAGTGCCGATCGTCGCCATCGCGTCGGTGACCAGCACGATTCTGCCCGGCCCCTGCTTGGCATCGAGCGCGATCCTGATGGTCGCGGGATGGACATGGATGCCGTCGGCGATCAGCCCGGCGGACAATGTGTCGATGTCGATGGCCGCGCCCGCCAGGCCGGGCTCGCGGTTGCCGATCTGGCTCATCGCGTTGAACAGATGGGTGACCACGCTGGCGCCGGCTTCGGCAAAGGCTTTCGCGGTGGCATAACCGGTGTCGGAATGGCCGAGGCTGACGATGATGCCTGCCCCGGCCAATGCCGTGACGCGGGCCAGGTCGACGGATTCCGGCGCGACCGTGGTGAGCAGCACCGGCAGCTTCTGCCGCGCCGCGATCAGTATTGCCTGATCGGCGTCGGTCATCGGCCGGATCAGCGCCGGATCATGCGCGCCCTTGCGGGCGATCGACAGATGCGGCCCTTCGAGATGCAACCCGAGGAAGCCCGGCACTTTTTGTCGCGCGGCTGCTTCGCCGGCGGCAATCGCGGCGGCGGTGATTGCTGGCGTGTCGGTGATCAGCGTCGGCAACAGCGCCGTCGTGCCGAACGGCGCGTGCGCCCGGCAGATGGTTTCGATCGAGGCCACATCGGGGTGGTCGTTGAGCATGACGCCGCCGCCGCCATTGACCTGGATGTCGACAAAGCCCGGCACCAGCATGCCGCCGCCGGTGTCGACGGCGCGGATATCGGCGGGCAGGGCGCCCTGGCGCAGAATGGATTCGACAAGACCGTCGCGCACGACAAGAGCCGCGTCTTCGTGCCAGTCGTCGCCATCGAAAATGCGGCCGCCGGTCAGGGCAAAACGGTCGCTCATACGGTCTCCGTCACCTTGCGAAGGTTGCGCGGCGCGTCCGGATCGAGGCCGCGATGACGGGCGAAAGCCTCGACGAACACGTAGAAGGAGACGATCAGCGTCAGCGGATCGGTCAGCGGGTGACCGGTTGCGACATGCGGCAGGCGCGTGGCGCGCTTGGCAAGCGCGGAAGTGACGAACACCGGCGCGCCCTTGGCCGCCAGGACATCGGCGGCTTCGGCGATGGACAGCTCGGACGCATCGCGCGCGGCAAGCGCCAGCACCGGAAAGTCGGGACCGATCAGCGCCAGCGGGCCATGCATGACTTCGGCCGCGCTATAGGCCTCGGCATGCATGCCGCAGGTCTCCTTGAATTTCAGCGCCGCCTCGTTGGCCATTGCCGCGGACGGGCCGCGGCCGAGGATGAACAGCGATTTCTGCTTCTCGATCGTCTCCGCGAGCACCGTCATCCAGTCGCAGGCGATCGCTTCGCGGAAATGGTCCGGCAAGCGGGCAAGCGCCTTGAGAAGCGCTTCGTCGCCGGTGGAATGCGCCATCAGAGCAAGACCAGCGACGGCGGAATTGACGAAGGTCTTGGTTGCCGCGACGCTGCGCTCGGGCCCCGCCAGTATGTCGATCGCATAGTCCGAGGCGCGCGCCAGCGGCGACTCGGCGGTGTTGGTGACGGCAATGGTCAGCGCGCCGCCGGCCCGCGCGGTTTCGGCCATGGCGACGATATCGGGGCTCTTGCCCGACTGCGAGATCGCCAGGCATGCGGAGCCGCCGAGACGCAGCTTGCGGCCATAGATCGAAGCGATCGAGGGGCCGACCGAGGCGACGGCAAGGCCCGCAGTCAGTTCGACGGCATATTTCATGAAAGTGGCGGCATGGTCGGACGAACCGCGCGCCACGGTAACGACGAACTGCGGGTCGCGTTCCCTGATCCCGCGCCCGGCTTCGGCGAGCACCGCGCCGGAGCCGTCGAGCAGGCGGGCGACGGCTTGCGGGATCTCCTCGATCTCGCGCTGCATATGTGTGGTGTTGGAAATCATGGTCGGCCCTCTTCGCTCGGCCCTGTCAGCCGCAGTTCGGCGACGAAATCATAGGCGTCGCCCCGGTAGATCGAGCGGGTGAATTCGATCACCTTGCCGCTCGCCAGATAGGAAATACGCTCGATATGCAGGCCGGCAATACCGGGCGGCACCGCCAGCAGCCGCGCGTCGCCGTCGCCAAGGTTGGCGGCCGAGATGCGCTGCACCGCCCGCACCGGCCGGTTGCCGGTCAATTCCAGCGCCGCATAGAGCGAGGAGCCTATCCCCGCCGGGTCGGGCAGCACGCTGGCCGACAGCGAGGCGCGTTCGATCGCCAGCGGCGTGTCGTTGGCGATGCGCAGGCGCGCCACGCGCGCCACCAGTTCGCTCGACGACAGGCCGAGCACCATCATCTCGTCGGGAGAGGGCGCGTAAAGGCCACGGTCGAGCCATGCCGAACGCACCGCCATGCCGCGCCGCGCCATGTCTTCGGTAAAGGAGGTCAGCCGCGACAGCGACTGCTCGACGCGCTCCATGCGCGGCGCCACAAAAGTGCCGGAGCCATGGCGCTGGACCAGGATGCCGCCCTTGACCAGATCCTGCACCGCCTTGCGCACGGTGACGCGGGAAATGTCGGCCTTGGTGGCGATATCGCGCTCCGAAGGCAGCGCGTCGCCCGGCCCGATCAGGCCGCGGTTGACGGCGTCCTCGATGCTTTTCCTGAGCTGCAGGTAAAGCGGCGCGCCGCTTTGCGACGATTGTTTCAGCGCGGCGAAGATTTGGTCCGCGGCGTCGTTCATCGAGCCGCCTCCGCGTGTCCCGCGAAAAGGCGGGCCGCCATCTGCACCGCACCGCCCAGCGCGTCATAGAGCGGTTCCCTCAGCAGCGCCTTGTAGCGCGCCGACAGGCGCGGCGCGTAGAGCGGCGCCAGCCCGCCAAGCAGGCAGAGCGGCGCGTCGTCCGAAAGGCCGAGCGCGCCGAGTGAAGCCTCGACATCGCCGACCGCCTTGTCGACGATCCAGTTGGCGACGGCGTCGCCCTTCTCGGCGTGCTCGAACACCTTGGGCGCGAAGCCGCCGAAATCGCCGGGCTTGGCGTTGGTGGTGAATTCGACGACGTCTTCGGGATTGTTGCGGAAGATGGCCATCATGGCGTCGGTCAGAGGCGAACGCGCGCGCACCCCGTCATGGGCCAGCAGCGTCTGTTCCAGAAGGTCGCGGCCGATGCGGGCGCCGCTGCCCTGGTCGCCGACCTGAAAGCCCCAGCCGCCGATGGCGCGCGATTTGCCGCTCCTGCGCGCCATGTAGGCGGTGCCGGTGCCCAGGATCGCCATCGCGCCGTCGCCCGAACCGACGGCGCCTTCCAGCGCGATTTCCGCGTCGGTCTCAACGCGGCTGGTGCTGAACGGCAGGATCGCTTCGAGCTGTTGCCGGTAGGTGCCGACATTGGCGCCGGCAAGACCGAGAATGGCTGGCGTCTGAGGGATCAGGTCCGGATTATGGCCGGCGGCGATGAATGCCTGCCGCGCGGCCTCGACGATGTTCGAACGGGCGCCGGTGAGGTCGGTGCGGATGTTGGCGGCGCCGCTTTTGGCGCGGCCGACGACGGTGCCGTCCGCCGTTGCAAGGGCGGCCCTGCAGCTGGTGCCGCCGCCATCGATACCGAGCACGAAATTCACGCGATTTCTCCTCCGGGCGGATAATACCAATAAAATACCAATAGCCAAGGATTAATTTCCGTTTCAAAAAGATTAAGGCGTATCTCGTTGAAAAACCCACGTATTTCGCCGGCTCATCGAATTCCTGGCCGCGAAGCCACTAATGCATGTGGACAAGTGGTATTTTTTTGGTATTGTTTCCTGCATTGGAGGAGCAGGGATGGCCGAAACGCGTACCGAAGCGCTGCACAGGAATGCCGAGGGACTGGATATCCAGGCCCCCGAAGCCATCCTTGTTTCGCTGGCGGATGCGCAGGTCGAAGCCGCGAAGGCGGTCCGCAACGCCATTCCCGCCATCGCCAAGGCGGCCGAGATCATCGCTGGCCGGTTGAGCGGCGGCGGCAAGCTCGCCTATGCCGCGGCCGGCAGTTCGGGCCTGATGGCGCTGGCCGACGCCTTGGAACTGCCTGGCACCTTCGGCATTCAGCGCGACCGCATCGCCATCCTGGTCGCCGGCGGCGAAGAAGCTTTCCGGACATTAGCCGGTGGGCCCGAGGATGATACCGAGGAGGCCGCGACGGCGGTCGCCAACGCCGGCATCGGCGTGGGTGATTGCCTGATCGCCCTTTCCGCCAGCGGCACGACGCCCTACGCGGTGCGGGCCATCGAGGAAGCCGCCCGCCGGGGTGCGGCGACCATCGGCATCGCCAACAACAGGGATTCAGCCCTGCTTCGCCAGGCCGAAACCGCCATCCTGCTCGAAACGCCGCCTGAGGTGATCGCCGGTTCGACGCGCATGGGCGCCGGCACCGCGCAGAAGATCGCGCTCAACATGCTGTCGACCTTGACCGCCGTCCATCTCGGCCACGTCCATGACGGCTATATGGTCAACCTCACGGCCGACAACATCAAGCTGCGCGACCGCGCCACGCGCATCGTCGCCGCGGTCAGCGGGCGCGACAGGGACGAAGCGGCCCGGCTGCTCGAAAGGAGCGGCGGCGCCGTCAAGACAGCCATTCTGCTCGCCGCCGGTGCCGACAGCGCCGACGCAGCGCAGAAGATACTGGAGGGGACCGGCCAGAAGCTGCGGCCAGCCCTTTCCGCGATCGAGGGGAACAAGGGCTCCAAAGCCTAGGTTCTCATCAAAACCGAACCTGAAAAAGGTCAACAGGGAGACTGAGCATGACAACGAAACTACTGACGGCACTGCTTCTGGGCACCAGCATTCTCGGCTCGGCCGGGTTGGCTCACGCCGAGGACGTAACGCTCAACATCGAAAGCTGGCGCGGCGACGATCTCTCCATCTGGAAGGACAAGCTGATCCCGGCCTTCGAAGCCAAGAACCCCGGCATCAAGGTGGTGTTCGCGCCATCGGCGCCGACCGAATATGACGCCGCCCTCGGCGCCAAGCTCGCCGCCGGCTCGGCGGGCGACCTGATCACCTGCCGCCCGTTCGACAAGTCGCTCGAACTGTTCAAGAAGGGCAACCTCGCCGACCTGTCCTCGCTGCCCGGCATGGATAATTTCTCCCCCGTCGCCAAGTCGGCCTGGCAGACGGATGACGGCAAGTCGAGCTTCTGCGTACCGATGGCATCCGTGATCCACGGCTTCATCTACAACAAGGACGCCTTCGACAAGCTCGGCATCAAGGTGCCGACGACCCGCGACGAGTTCTTCGCCGCGCTCGACAAGATCAAGGCCGACGGCACCTACATCCCGATGGCCATGGGCACCAAGGACCTCTGGGAAGCCGCGACCATGGGCTATCAGAATATCGGCCCCAACTACTGGAAGGGCGAGGAGGGCCGCGCGGCGCTCATCAAGGGCACGCAGAAGCTGACCGACAAGGACTGGGTCGCGCCCTATGAGGAACTGGCCAAGTGGAAGCCGTATCTGGGCGACGGCTTCGAGGCGCAGACCTATCCGGACAGCCAGAACCTGTTCACGCTCGGCCGCGCCGCCATCTACCCGGCCGGCTCGTGGGAGATCGGCCTGTTCAACACCCAGGCCCAGTTCAAGATGGGCGCCTTCCCGCCGCCGGTCGAGAAGGCTGGCGACACCTGCTACATCTCGGACCACACCGATATCGGCATGGGCCTGAATGCGGCATCCAAGCACGCGGACGCGGCCAAGACCTTCCTGTCCTGGGTGGCCTCGCCGGATTTCGCCACCATCTACGCCAACGCGCTGCCGGGCTTCTTCAGCCTGAACTCCTCGCCGGTGAAGATGCAGGATCCGCTGGCGCAGGAATTCGTCTCCTGGCGCGGCAAGTGCAAGTCGACCATCCGCTCGACCTACCAGATCCTGTCGCGCGGCACGCCGAACCTCGAGAACGAGACGTGGGTTGAATCGGCCAACGTCATCAACGGCACCGATACGCCCGAAGCCGCGGCCAAGAAGCTGCAGGACGGCCTCGACAGCTGGTATCATCCGGCGAAATAAGATCTCAGGCACGGAGCAGGGCCGTTCCAACTGGGCGGCCCTGCCTCTTCCGATAGCATCGACTGCGAACGACGGCGCCGTCCCTCATCCGCCTGCAGGCACCTTCTCCCCCTACAATGACGGGGAGAAGGGACGAGCCGCAACGCTGGCGATCCCCTCTCCCCGTCCTTTACGGGGAGCGGGTAAGGGTGAGGGGCAGCGCTGCCGTCGAACGCATTGCCTAGAGCAATTCCAGGAAAATTGCGTAGCGGTTTTCCGTCCGGGATTGCGTAAGAACAAAGAGTTAGAGCGGGTCAACGATTCTATCGAACGCCGAACCGCTCTAGACCTTGATCGGCGGGGACCGAACTCATGGCCGCGGAAATACGACCCAAAAGACCGTTTCGCTGGCACATCGCCGTCTTCCTGGCGCCGGCCGTGCTCGTCTATACGGCGATCATGATCCTGCCGCTCGCCGGCACGCTGCAGCTGTCGCTGTTCCGTAATATCGAGCAGCACCAGGTCTTCGTTGGGCTGGACAATTTCCGCACGTTGTTCGGCGATCCCAACTGGTCGGTGAATTTCTGGAACGCGCTGAGGAACAATGTCTGGTTCTTCATCATCCACATGCTGGTGCAGAACCCGATCGGCGTGCTGCTGGCCGCCCTCCTGTCCAGCCCAAGGCTCAGGTTCTCGGCCTTCTACCGCACGGCGATCTTCGTGCCGACGATCCTGTCCTTCGTCATCGTCGGCTTTGCCTGGAAGCTGATCCTGTCGCCGCTGTGGGGCGTGGCGCCGCATCTCATGGATTTCGTCGGCCTCAAAAGCCTGTTCACGCCGTGGCTCGGCAAGGAGCAATACGCGCTGACCGCGCTCAGCCTGGTTTCGGTGTGGCAGTTCATCGGCATCCCGATGATGCTGATCTACGCCGCCCTGCTGTCGATCCCCGACGAGGTGCTCGAGGCCGCCGAATGCGATGGGATCACCGGTATGTCGCAGTTCTGGAAAATCAAGCTGCCGCTGATCCTGCCGTCCATCGGCATCATCTCTATTCTGACCTTCGTCGGCAATTTCAACGCCTTCGACCTGATCTACACCGCGCAAGGGGCGTTAGCCGGACCGAACTATTCGACCGATATTCTCGGCACCTTCCTCTACCGCGCCTTTTTCGGCTTCCAGCTGCAGGTCGGCGATCCCAACATGGGCGCGACAATCGCCACCATCATGTTCCTGATCATCCTCGGCGGTGTCTGCGTCTATCTGTTCCTCATCCAGACGCGCCTGCGTCGCTACCAGTTCTGAGGGATGGATATGTCGAGCCAAGGCACCCCCCTCTGGCCTGCCGGCCATCTCCCCCTCAAGGGGAGAGATTGGACGTCATCGCCGGTTTCGCAAATTTTCAGCGTTGCAAAAAAGGCAGCGACATCGACGCTGCTGATCTCCCCCCCTGAGGGGGAGATGTCCGGCAGGACAGAGGGGGGTGCCTTGGCACCGTTCCTTGCAATTGCGGCTCGTCAGGAGGCCGTCCAATGAGCATCGCCACCCGTTCGCTGCCCCGCACCATCGGCGCCCATGCGATCCTGTTGACCTACACGGCGATCGCGTTGTTTCCGGTGATCCTGGTCATCATGAATTCGTTCAAGTCGCGCGCCGGCATCTTCGGCGCGCCACTGACGCCGCCGACGCCGAAAACCTTCGACCTGATCGGCTACACCACGGTGATCGGCCAGGGCGATTTCATCCACTATTTCCAGAACAGCTTCGTCGTCACCGTCGGCTCGCTGTTCTTCGTGCTGCTGTTCGGCGCCATGGCCGCGTTTGCGCTGTCGGAATACCGCTTTCGCGGCAACACGCTGATGGGACTCTACCTGGCGCTGGGCATCATGATCCCGATCCGCCTTGCCACCGTCGCCATTCTGCAATTGATGGTGGCGAGCGGACTGGTCAACACGCTGACGGCGCTGATCCTGGTCTATACCGCGCAAGGGTTGCCGCTGGCGGTCTTCATCCTGTCGGAATTCATGAAGCAGGTGTCGGACGATCTGAAGAATGCCGGCCGCATCGACGGGCTGTCGGAATACACCATCTTCTTTCGCCTGGTGGTGCCGCTGGTGCGGCCATCGATGGCGACCGTCGCCGTCTTCACCATGATCCCGATCTGGAACGATCTGTGGTTTCCCCTGATCCTGGCGCCATCGGAAGAGACCAAGACGGTCACGCTCGGCGCCCAGCTTTTCCTCGGCCAGTTCGTCACCAACTGGAACGCCATCCTGGCCGCGCTGTCGCTGGCGATCCTGCCGGTGCTGGTCCTCTACGTCATCTTCTCGCGGCAGCTGATCCGCGGCATTACGTCGGGGGCGGTCAAGTGAGCGGGGACCGCCAGTTGTCCGTACGGCTGCGCTTCACCCCACCCGGCGCTGCGCGCCGACCTCCCCATCAAGGGGAGGTAGAAGGTCGTCGCTTCATTCTCGGCCGCCTGGGCTCTCATTTCCGAGTTGCTTCTTCGGCAGGGATTTTCACGCCGACGCCCTACCTCCCCTTGATGGGGAGGTCGGCGCGCAGCGCCGGGTGGGGTGACACCCTATCAAGAAAACATGGAATGTCTGGAGCAGTCAGGTGAGCGATAAACTACCCCTTCGCGTTGTCGTCGCCGGCCTCGGCAATATGGGCCGCAGCCACGCATTCGCCTACCACACCAATCCCGGCTTTGAGATCGCGGCGCTGATCAACCGCTCCGACGTGCCGCTGCCGGACGGGCTGTCGGGCTATGGCATCAGGCGGTCCTTCGATGACGTGTTGCGTGACGAGAAGCCTGACGTCGCCTGCATCGCCACCTATTCGGACAGCCATGCCGACTATGCGGTGAAGGCGTTCGAGGCCGGCTGCCATGTCTTCGTCGAAAAGCCGCTGGCAACGACGGTGGCCGACGCCGAGCGCGTCGTCGCGGCGGCCAAGGCCAACGGCAAAAAACTGGTGATCGGCTACATCCTGCGCCATCACCCCTCCTGGATCAGGCTGATCGCCGAAGCGCGCAAGCTCGGCGGCCCTTACGTCTTCCGCATGAACCTCAACCAGCAATCCTCAGGCGCCACCTGGGAGACGCACAAACAATTGATGCAGACGACCTCGCCGATCGTCGACTGCGGCGTCCACTATCTCGACGTGATGCTGCAGATCACCGATGCCAAACCGGTCGAGGTGCGCGGCATGGGCGTGCGGCTGACGCAAGAGGTCGCGCCGTCGATGTACAATTACGGCCATCTGCAGGTGCTGTTCGACGACGGGTCGGTCGGCTGGTACGAGGCCGGCTGGGGTCCTATGATTTCCGAGACGGCATTCTTCGTGAAGGACGTCATCTCGCCGAACGGCTGCGTCTCGATCGTCATGAAGGAGGGCGTCAAGTCCGACGACATCGACACCCACACCAAGACCTCGACCATTCGCCTGCATAGCGCGGCGACCGGACTGGACGGCAAATTCGCCAAGCCGGACGAGATGTTGTCGATGGCAGGCGAACCTGGGCACCAGGATCTTTGCGATCTCGAACAGGCCTTCGTGCTGAAAGCGATCCGCGAAGACCTGGACCTGACCCGCCATATGGACGACGCGGTCAAGTCGCTCGCCGTCTGCCTTGCCGCCGACGAGAGCGTGCGCAGCGGGAAGGCGGTGAGGCTTTGACATACGGATCGCTGTCGACCAGCGCAGCAAAACGGCGCGAGGCCTGGAAGCTGCCAATCTCCCCCCTTGAGGGGGAGATGGCCGGCAGGCCAGAGGGGGGTGCCTTGGCGCCTGCTTACGAATTTGGAGGACTGCCGTGGGCTCGCTGAAGATCGAAAATGTGAAGAAGGCATTTGGGCCGGTCGAGGTGCTGAAAGGCATCGATCTGGAAGTGACGGATGGTGAATTCGTCGTCTTCGTCGGTCCCTCCGGCTGCGGCAAGTCGACCTTGCTACGGGTCATTGCAGGCCTGGAGGATTCGACCTCGGGCCGCGTACTGATCGATGGCGAGGACGTCTCCGTCACGCCGCCCGCGAAACGCGGCATCGCCATGGTGTTCCAGACCTATGCGCTCTATCCGCATCTGACGGTGAAGAACAATATGGGCCTTGGGCTCAAGCAGGCGAGCACGCCGGCCGCCGAGATCGACCGCCGCATCGGCATCGCCTCCTCCATGTTGTCGCTGGAACCCTATCTCGAGCGGCGGCCGGCGGAACTCTCCGGCGGCCAGCGCCAGCGCGTCGCCATCGGCCGCGCCGTGGTGCGCGAGCCAAAGCTGTTCCTGTTCGACGAGCCGCTGTCCAACCTCGATGCGGCCCTGCGCGTCAACACCCGGCTGGAAATTGCGCAGCTGCACCGCCGGCTGAAGGCGACGATGATCTACGTCACCCACGATCAGGTCGAAGCAATGACGCTGGCCGACAAGATCGTGGTGCTCAATGCGGGCCGGATCGAGCAGATCGGCGGTCCGATGGAGCTATATAATTCGCCGGCAAATGAATTTGTCGCCGGCTTCATTGGCTCGCCGAAGATGAACTTCATCGACGGCGCCCGCCTTGGCGAGACGGCCAAGACCATCGGCGTGCGGCCGGAACATCTGACGGTCGATCCGAAATCAGGCGCCTGGAAGGGAACGGTTGTGCACGCCGAGCATCTCGGCGCCGACACCAATCTTTATCTCGATTGCGAAAAGGCCGGCCTGATCACGGTGCGGATATTCGGTGTCTACGACGCCGAACCGGGCGCCACGCTCTATGCGACGCCGGATCCGGCCAAGACCTATCGGTTTGGAGCGGATGGGAAGACAATCAAGCAATAACTGGAGAGGCCGGCGCTGCCCCTCATCCGCCTGCCGGCACCTTCTCCCCGTATAGTGACGGGGAGAAGGAATGGCCGCAACGCTGGCGTCCCCCTCTCCCCGTTCTTCACGGGGAGAGGGTAAGGGTGAGGGGCGGCGCCAACTTATCAACCCTACACGTCCGCCCTGAAAGTCTGCTTCTGCTGGCCGAGCCCTTCGATGCCGAGTTCCACCACGTCGCCGGCCTTCAGGAACACCGGCGGCTTCATGCCCAGCCCGACGCCGGGCGGGGTGCCTGTCGAAATAATGTCGCCGGGATGCAGCGACATGAACTGGCTGAGATAGGACACCAGATACTTGACGCCGTAGACCATGGTTCTGGTCGAGCCGTCCTGCATGGTCTTGCCGTTGACGGTCAGCCACATTTTGAGGTTCTGCGGGTCTGATACCTCATCCTTTGTCACCAGCCAGGGGCCGGTCGGGCCGAACGTGTCGCAGCTCTTGCCCTTGGTCCACTGGCCCTGGCGCTCGGCCTGGAAGGCGCGCTCGGAAACGTCGTGCGCGACGCAATAGCCGGCGACATAGTCGAGCGCGTCGGCTTCGCTGACATATTTGGCTGTCTTGCCGATGACGACGCCGAGCTCGACTTCCCAGTCGGTCTTTTCCGAGCCGCGCGGGATCAGCACGTCGTCGTCCGGGCCCACAATCGCCGAGCTTGCTTTCATGAAGATGATCGGCTCCGGCGGTACTTTGGCACCGGTTTCGGCGGCGTGGTCGGAATAGTTCAGGCCGATGCAGATGAACTTGCCGGTGCCTGCCACACAGGCGCCGAGTCGCGGCTTGCCGGAAACCGCCGGCAGCGATTTCGGATCGAGCTTCGACAGCATCTCCAGCGAGGCCGGATGCAGCACCGTGCCGGCAATGTCGGCGACATGGGCGGAGAGATCGCGGATCGTTCCATCCGCATAGAGCAGGCCGGGACGTTCGCTCCCCACCTCGCCATAGCGCAGCAGTTTCATGCAGTTCTCTCCTCAGTCAGATTGGTTCAGATCGACCAGCCGCCGTCGATATTATAGGCCTGCCCGGACGTATAGGTGGCGCCGGCGAGATAAACCGCGAGATCGGCTATTTCCTCCGGCGTGCCGAGCCGGCCCATCGGCTGGCGCGCGATGAAGGCGGCACGGGCGGCGTCATAGTCGCCTTGCGCATGCATGCGGTCCTGCAGCGACGGGCTCTCGACCGTGCCGGGGCAGATGGCGTTGCAGCGTATGCCCTTGCCGACATAGTCGGCGGCAACCGCTTTGGTCAGGCCGATCACCGCAGCCTTGGTAACCCCATAGGCGAAACGGTTTGGCACACCCTTCTGCGAGCTCGCCAGCGAGGCCATGTTGATGATCGACCCGTCACCACGCTCCAGCATGCCCGGCAGCACGGCGCGGATGGTGCGGATCATGGCGCGCACGTTGAGATTGAACGCGAAATCGAGATCGGCGTCCTTCATCTCCAGGATTGATCCCGAATGGACGAAACCGGCGCAGTTGAACAGCATGTCGACGCGGCCGATCTCGGCGAAGGCTGACTTGACCGCCTCGTCGTTGAGAACGTCCAGCTTGCGGGTCTTGATGCCGGAAGTCTTGGCGAGCTCCGCCAGCAGCACCTCATTGATGTCGGTGGCGTAGACCGTGGCACCAGCCTGGGCGAAGGCCAGCGCGCTTGCCTTGCCGATGCCTTGCGCCGCCGCTGTGACGACGACGACCTTGCCTGCCAGATCCGCCATGCTTTTCTCCTCGCCTGCTTGATGCATCCGCTCTATCGGTGGCCGGCCGACACGTCATGGACCAGTCAGGCTCGATTGTGCGGCCTGTGCCGTAGCCAGTTCACAGATAAAGATGTTTTTTCTCGTTAAAGAACATGCGTCCGTGCGTCAAGTCCGATCGTCATTGCGCCAGCATGGCGGTGTCAGTCGCCATAGGGCACCCAGACATTCTTCACCTCGATGGCGCGGCGCAGCAGGGCGTCGCCGGCGGCCTCTTCCGAGGCCCAGTCCAGGCTGCGCCCATTGCCGCTCCAGACGCGCTTGAGGTTGCCGATAGAGTCCGCTTCCGCCTTGGCGCAGGTGTCGGCGTCGGCGAACAGCCAGAGCCCGTCGACATCGTCATGCTTGGCCAGCACGGCGGCAAGCTCGGCGCTGCGGCCGGTGACGATGTTGATGGCGCCGGCGGGCACATCCGAATACTCGATCACCTGATAGAGGTCGGTGGCCAGCAGCGGGTAGCGCTCGGAAGGCACGGCGACCACGGTGTTGCCCATGGCGAGCGCCGGCGCGACGAGCGAGATGAAGCCGAGCAGCGGCTGATCGTCGGGGGCGACGATGCCCAGCACCCCGACCGGCTCATGCAGCGCCAGCGTGACGGCGCGAGCCGGCGGCTGGTGCACGCGGCCCTCGAACTTGTCGGCAAGACCGGCATAGAGGAAGAGACGCTCGATCGACTGATCGACCTCCTCGCGCGCGGCCTTCGCGGGCACGCCGGTCAGCTGGACGAGCCGGGCAGCGAATTCATCCGCGCGGCCAGAAAGGTTCTCGGCCAGATAATAAAGCACTTGCGAGCGGTTGTAGGCGGTCGCTTCCGGCCATGCCTTGCAGCCGCGAGCGGCTGAAACCGCGTCACGGATATCCTTGCGGTTGCCGAGCCCGACTTCGCCGGCGAGCTTGCCCTTGGCGGTGGCGACGGCGAGCGAGTAATTACCGTCCGGCCGCACCTGTTTGCCGCCGATGAACAGCTTTGCCGTGCGGTCGATAGCCGAACCTTCGGCCTGTTCGACCGGCTGCGCCGAGGCCGTCGCCGGCTTGATGACCGGGCCGAGCGGCAGCCTTGCCGCGAGGTACTCGAACATGCCCTCGCGCCCGCCCTCGCGGCCAAAGCCGCTCTCGCGATAGCCGCCGAAGCCGCAGGCGGCGTCGAACATATTGGTGCCGTTGACCCAGACGACACCGGCCTTCAGCTGCGACGCGACGTGCAGGGCGAGGTTGACATTCTCGCTCCACACCGATGCGGCCAGCCCGTAACGGGTGTTGTTGGCAAGCTCGATCGCTTCCTCCGTGTTGCGGAAGGTCATCGTGGCCAGGACCGGCCCGAACACCTCTTCCTGTGCAAGAACATTAGCCGGCGAAACACCGGTCGCGAGCGTCGGCAGATGGTAGTAGCCTGAGGAGGGCAGGACCGCATCCGGCTGCCAGCAGACGGCACCCTGCCTGGCGCCCTCGGCGATCAGGCCCTTGACGCGATCGAGTTGCGTCAGATCGACCAGAGGGCCGATATCGGTGTTCTTGTCGAGCGGACTGCCGACGCGCAGCCGGCTCATGCGTGTCTTGACCTTGGCGATGAAAGCGTCGGCGATGCCTTCCTGCACCAGCAGCCGCGAACCGGCACAGCAGACCTGGCCCTGGTTGAACCAGATGCCGTCGACAAGGCCTTCGACGGCGCTGTCGAGATCGGCATCCTCGAAGACGATGAAGGCCGATTTGCCGCCAAGCTCCAGCGACAGTTTCTTGCCCGACCCGGCGGTCGCCTTGCGGATGATCTTGCCGACCTCGGACGAACCGGTGAAGGCGATCTTCTGGATGCCGGGATGGTTGACGATGGCCGCGCCCGCTTCCGGACCGCCCTGGACGATGTTGACGACGCCTTTCGGCACGCCGGCCCGTTCGCAGATTTCGGCGAACAGGATCGCGGTCAGCGGCGTGAACTCGGCCGGTTTCAGCACAACCGTGCAGCCCGCGGCAAGTGCGGGCGCGATCTTCCAGGCCAGCATCAGCAGCGGAAAATTCCACGGGATGATCTGGCCGACGACACCGACACCCTTTTGGCCGGGGAAATCCCTGTCCAGCGCCTGCGCCCAGCCGGCATGGTGGATGAAATGGCGGATCGCCAAGGGCACGTCGATGTCGCGGCTTTCACGGATCGGCTTGCCGTTGTCGATTGTCTCCAGCACCGCGAACAGGCGCTGGTGGCGCTGCATGGCACGGCCGATGGCGTAGAGCACCTTGGCCCTGACATAGCCTGAGGACGCGGACCATTTCGGCAACGCCTTCGTGGCGGCCGCAACCGCCGCGTCGATATCGGCGGCATTGGCATCGGAAATCTTTGCCAACAGTTTGCCGGAAGAGGGCTCGCTGGTGTCGAAGGTCTTGCCGCCGCTTGCTGCCTTCCAGTCGCCGCCGATGAACAGGGCCTTGCTGAAATCGCGGCCGGCAAGCCAGGCATCGGCCTCGTTGCGAGCCTCCGGCGCCGGGCCGTATTCCATGGCGTGATAGCGTTCGAGGATGTTCATGGGGCGCTCCAGATAATTGTCTTGGCAGGCGCTCTGTCGCGCCCCCCTCTGTCCTGCCGGACATCTCCCCCACAAGGAGGGAGATCGGCAGCGTCCGCTCCGGCGCCTTTTTCTTCAACGTCGAAAATTGGCGAAGGCCATCGCGACAGCCAATCTCCCCACCTGTGGGGGAGATGTCCGGCAGGACAGAGGGGGGCGCGAAGGAACTCCACGTTCAAAAACCCAGACCCTATTATCACGCCATGGCGTGGCGGTGATTGGCCGAATAATGTCCAGTCAGATGATGCTCGAGTTGCCGCTCAATGTCGGTCAGCAGGCTCGACGCGCCGAAGCGGAACAGATCCGGCTCCAGCCACGGCCGGCCGAGCTCTTCCTTCATCAGCACCAGCCAGTCGAGTGAGACCTTGGCGGTGGAGATGCCGCCGGCCGGCTTGAAGCCGATGAGATAGCCGGTTTCCTCGAAATAGGCCCGGATGGCGCGCACCATGGCGAGGCCGACGGGCAGCGTCGCGTTGACGCTTTCCTTGCCGGTCGAGGTCTTGATGAAATCGGCGCCCGCCATCATCGCCACCATCGAAGCCAGCATGACATTGCGCAGCGTGGCGAGGTCGCCGGTACCGAGAATGACCTTCAGATGCGCGTCGCCGCAGGCCGCGCGCATCGACACGATCTCGTTGTAGAGTTCGCGCCACTTTGCGCTGAACACCAGGCCGCGCGGTATGACGACGTCGATCTCATCGGCGCCGTCGCGCACCGAAGCCTCGATCTCCTGCAGCCGGGTCGAGAGCGGCGCCAGGCCGTGCGGGAAAGCGGTGGAGACCGCGGCAACGTGAATGCCGGTGCCGCGCACGGCATCCACGGCGGTGGCGACAAAGGGGTGGTAGACGCAGACGGCAGCGGGACGGATGGTTTCGCCCGCAATGCCGAGACCCTCGACGATGTCGCGGCGCAGCGGATTGATCGCCTTGGCGCAGAGCCGGCGCACGCGCTCCTCGGTGTCGTTGGAGTTCAGCGTCGTCAGATCCATGCAGGCAATCGCCCGCAGCAGCCAGGCGGCCTGGTTGTCGGCCTTGATCGAGCGCCGCTTGGTCAGGCTGGCGACGCGCCGCTCCAAGGCCGAGCGGTTGACGCTGCGCACCGATTCCAGGAAGCCGAGATCGAGCTTCATGCCAGGGTTGCGGGCAATGCCATGTTCCAGCGGCACTGCCGTGTTCGCGGCGGCACGCGCAGGCAGCGGCGTGACCTTGCCGCCCAGATCGGCTTCGCGGATTGTGCTGCTCATCTCCTGCCCTTTCATTCAGCGACATGCGCTTATGTCTTGGTGCGTGTCGTTGTCCCAAACCGCTCGATACGTCTGGACGACACGCAAGAAGATAGCCCGCGAAGCCGCGCTTCACGAGTCCTCAAGCGAGGGATAGCCGAAAAAGGCTGCGAAAGCAGCTGATTTTTTGACCGGAAGGTCAAAACTCGATGATCGAGGGGCCAGCAGACCTCAGCCGACGAAGGCGCGTTCCACGACGAAGGTCGAGGGATGGCTGAGCGAGCCTTCCTGGAAGCCGTGGCTTTCGGCCAGCTCCTTGACGTCCTTCAGCATGTGCATCGAGCCGCAGATCATGATGCGGTCGGTCTCGGGATTGAGCTTGTCGATGCCGAGGTCGGAGTAGAACTTGCTCGAGCCGATCAGAGCGGTGATGCGGCCCATGCGCGCCGATTCCTCGCGCGTCGTGGAATTGTAGAGCGTGACGCGGCCGGTGGTCAGCTCGCCGATCAGCGGGTCGTTCTCGAGTGCGGCCACCAGCTCCTGACCGTAGATGAGCTCGGCATTGTCGCGGCAGGTGTGGGTCAGGATCAGCTGGTCGAATTTCTCGTAGGTGTCGGGGTCGCGCAGCAGGCTGGCGAAGGGCGCGATTCCGGTGCCGGTCGAGATCATGAACAGCCGCTTGGCCGGCGTCAGCGCGTCGACCACCAGCGTGCCGGTCGATTTCTGGCGCATGATGACGGTGTCGCCGACCTGGATATTCTGCAGTTCCGAGGTCAACGGGCCATCCGGCACCTTGATGGAAAAGAATTCCAGCTCTTCATCCCAGGCCGGGCTAGCCACCGAATAGGCGCGGAACACCGGCTTTTCGGCATTGGGCAGGCCGATCATCACGAACTCGCCGGAGCGGAAGCGCAGCGACTGCGGGCGGGTGATGCGGAACGAGAACAGCCGGTCGGTGTAGTGCTTCACCGAGACGACCGTTTCGGCATAGACATTGGCCGGTATCGGGAACTGCAGCGGGCGGGCGCCGGCGGTGTTGAACGCGGAGGTGGTGTTCATCAAAACCAACTTTCTGGCCCAGCCGGGAACGCGGGCGCCAAACCTTTTCCTGCGCGCCCGGACCGTTCAGGTCCCGGCGTGCTGCTCACACACTCCAAAGCGGTAAGCTCTTGTGTCCGGAATTTATTAGTATACAAACGATATTTGCGTCAAGATGGCTCCGTAAAACACCTTTCCAAACTGTGACATATCCGTAGTCCCAGCATTTCGGGTTTCGACAATGAAAGAGAATTTTTCGGTGCAACCGTCGGATTCCCTGGGCAGCGTCGTCGCCGGCATCGATGTTGGCGGAACGTTCACCGACCTGCTTCTGATCGACGGCAGGGACGGCGGCAAGGTCCATATCGCCAAGACGCCCACCACGGTCGACAATCAGGCCTTCGGCGTGGTTTCGGCGCTCGGCGCCACCGGCTTCCCGGTCGACGGCATCGACCTCATCGTTCATGGCACGACCACCACCACCAACGCGGTGCTGGAGCGCCGGCTGGCCAAGACCGGCATGATCACGACGCGCGGCTTTCGTGACGTCATCGAACTGGGCCGGCGCACGCGGCCTCAAGCCTATGGCATGACCGGCACATTTGTGCCGATCATCCCGCGCAATCTCAGGCTCGAAGTCTCCGAGCGCGTCGAAGCCTCGGGCGCCATACGCACCCCGCTCAACGAGGCCGGGATGCGCGAAGCGGTGAAGGCGCTGGTCGCCGCCGGCTGCGAATCCCTGGTCATCCATTTCCTGCATTCCTACGCCAACCCCGCCCATGAGCGGCGCGCCGCCGAGATCGCCGCCGAGCTCTGGCCGAACGGCTACATCACCACCGGCCATGCGCTGCTGTCGGAAGCACGCGAATTCGAGCGCGGCGTGACCGCTTCGGTCAACGCTTCGGTGCAGCCGATCCTCGAGCGCTATGTCGAGCGCCTGCGCAAGGAATTGGCCGACAAGGGCTATGCCCGCGACTTCCTGATCATGAACGGCAATGGCGGCATGATCTCGGCCCGCTTCGTCACACGTGAATCGGCCAAGACCGTCATGTCGGGCCCCGCCTCCGGCGTCATCGCCGCCGCCTATACCGGCAAGCGCGCCGGCTTCGAAAACCTTGTCACCTACGACATGGGCGGCACCTCGACCGATGTGGCGCTGATCCGCAACGCCGAGCCGGCGGTGTCGAACGAGATCGAGATCGAATATGCCATGCCCATCCACGTGCCGATGGTGGCCGTGCACACGGTCGGCGCCGGTGGCGGTTCGATCGCCCGAGTCGACGCGGCCGGGCTGATCCAGATCGGCCCGGAAAGCGCCGGCGCCAATCCCGGCCCGATCTGCTATGGGCGCGGCGGCCTGGAGCCTACCATCACCGACGCCAATCTGGTGCTCGGCCGGCTGGCGCCGAAGAAGCTGCTTGCCGTTGACAATCCGGTCACATCGGAGCGCGTTACGGATATCTTCGCCGAAAAGATCGGCAAGGCGACCGGCCTGTCCGGCGTCGAGGCGGCCGGGGCGGTGCTCAGGCTCGGCAACATGAAGATGGCGGGCGCCATCCGCATGGTCTCGGTGTCGCGCGGCCATGACCCGCGCGACTTCGCGCTGTTCGCCTTCGGCGGCGCCGGGCCGCTGCATGCGACAGCCCTGGCGCGCGAACTCGGCCTGCCCCGGGTATTGGTGCCGGCGCGGCCGGGCATCACCAACGCGCTCGGCTGCGTCGTCGCCGATCTGCGCCACGACTTCGTCAACACCATCAACCAGCCCGTCGCCATGCTCGATGAAGCCCAGCTCTATGCCGTGTTGAAAGGCCACCGAAACGAAGGCGAGGAACTGATCGGCAAGGAAGCGGTGAAGCCGGAAACGATCCGCGTCACCCATTCCGCCGACATGCAGTTCGTCGGCCAGACCCACATCATCAATGTGCCGCTGCCGTCTTCATCGGTGACCCGCGCGACGCTGCAAGCGCTGTTCGAAAAAGCCTATTTCGCCCGTTTCAAGGTCGAACTGCCGGAGATCCGCGCCAACCTCGTCAACCTCAACACCTCGGTCACCGGCGTGCGCCCGGCGATCGATCTGTCGCGGTTGATCGACCCGGCCGGGCGGGCAAAAACGCTCGACGAGTCGCGGCGCGAGATCAGGCCGGTCTGGTATGCAGGCCGCTGGCACGACACGTCGGTATATGCGCGCGAAAGACTGCCGCTCGACGCGGTAATAGAAGGTCCGGCGATCCTCGAACAGATGGACGCCACCACCGTGCTCGAGCCCGGCGACCGCGCCCGCTCGGACTTCGACGGCAACATCATCATCGACATCGGCGAGGCCTGACAATGCCGGCTTTAAAAGGGGCAAAGCTCGACGCGATCACGCTTTCGGTCCTCCAGGCAGCGTTGCAGCAGGTCTGCGACGAGATGGACCTGACCTTTTCCCGCGCCGCCTTCTCGCCTGTCATCGCCGAGGCCAACGACCGCTCCGACGGCATCTATTCCGCCGTCGACGGCTCGCTGATCGCGCAGGGCAGCCAGGGCCTGCCGGTCTTCGTCGGCGTCATGCAGTATTCGACCAGGACGGTAATCGAAATGATCGCCGATGGCCGCTGCCTGGCCCCGGAGCCGGACGACATCTACATCGTCAACGATCCCTATCTCGGCGGCACGCATCTGATGGATGTGCGCTTCGTCATGCCGGTCTACCGGGGCAAGAAAATCTTCTGCTGGCTGTCGAACACCGGCCATTGGCCTGATATTGGCGGTTCGGTGCCCGGCGGCTTCTCGGCTTCCGCCACCGCGGTCGAACAGGAAGGCCTGCGGCTGCCGCCGGTAAAACTGTTCAAGAAGGGCGTGCTCGATCCGGAGATCTACGCCATCATCTGCTCCAACATCCGTGTCGCCGACCAGCGCATCGGCGATATCAGGGCCCAGGCCGCCGCACTGCTGATCGGTCAGGACAGGCTCAACGGCATCCTCGATCGTTACGGTGACGAAACCGTCGTCGAAGCGATCGCCGAGTTGCGCCGCCGCGCCGCCGAGCAGATGCGCGCCAACATCGCGGCCATTCCCAACGGCACCTACCGCTCCCAGGCGTTTGTCGATTCCGACGGGGTGGTCAACGAGCCGCTGACCATCGCGCTCGCCGTCGAGAAAAAGGGCGACACGCTGACCTTCGATTTCGCAGGCTCGTCGAAGCCCTGCGCCGGACCGATGAACAGCGTGCTGGCGACGACCTTGTCCTCGGTCTATCTCGCCATGCGCCATATCTTCCCGGACGTGCCGATCAGCGCCGGCGCCTTCGAGCCGCTGATCGTCAAGCGGCCTGATGGCACGTTCCTTGACGCGAAATATCCCCGTCCCGTTTCCGGCTGCGCGGCGGAAGTCTCGCAGCGCATCGCCGAGGCGGTGTTCGCCGCCATGGTGCAGGCGCTCCCGGACAAGGTGACGGCCGCGCCCGCCGGCTCCAGCGGCAATTTCGCGCTCGGAGGCAACGACCCGGCGCGCGGCCGCGACTATGTCATGTACCAGATTTCAGGCGGCGGTTATGGCGGCAATTCCGGTCATGATGGCCTGACCAATGGCTGCTCGACCATCGGCATCTCCAAGTCGCCGCCGGTCGAGATCATGGAGCAGGCCTTTCCCGTGCTCTACCGGCATTATGCCCTGCGTGAAGGTTCGGGCGGCGCCGGCAAGCATCGCGGCGGCTTCGGCCTCGCCTATGAGGTCGAGATCCTGCGCGGCGAAGCGCGTGCTTCCTTCGTCATGGACCATGGCCGCTTCGGCCCGCAGGGAGCGTTGGGCGGCAAGGATGGCGAGCCCAACAGCGTCACCGTGTTCCGCAATCACGAGGAACATGTGCCCCCGCATCTGTCGAAGGAACAGGACATCGCGCTGAAAGCGGGCGACCGCGTGCGCGTCGGCACGCCCGGCGGCGGCGGCTATGGCGATCCGCGTCAGCGCGATCCGGACGAGGTGCTGAAAGACGTCATGCTCGGCTACTACACGCTCCGGCAGGCGGCCGAGAAATTCGGCG
This sequence comes from Mesorhizobium sp. B2-4-14, assembly GCF_006442155.1. NCBI lineage: Bacteria > Pseudomonadati > Pseudomonadota > Alphaproteobacteria > Hyphomicrobiales > Phyllobacteriaceae > Mesorhizobium > Mesorhizobium sp. B2-4-14. Next base: position 263,092 of record NZ_VFVA01000004.1, read on the forward strand.
TCGTGATTGCGCCGGACGGGCTGGCCGTCGACAGAGTGGCGACGGACAAAATGCGGGACAGCTGATCCACTGCAGGCAGACGCGAAGTTTGCGTCCCCGGGATCGACAAGGCATGTCGTTTCCGTCTCCGCCGGCAATGCAAAAGCTCGTATTTTCCATCGGCAAGCGATGGAGACAGTTTTGGCCGAGCGGCGATCCCCTTTCTACAGCAGCATCGTCGCGCTGGGGGCGACCATGGGCCGTGTCGGCGGCGATTTCATCTCGGCCAAATACTACTCCGGCATTGCCGATGAGCATCTGAACACCCGCGCCAATGTCGGCGTTCAGGATCTCAGCACCATGGGCAAGATGGACATCAGGGGTCCGGATGCCGAGGCGCTGGTCAATCATGTCATCGTCAACGATGCCGCGGCGATGAAGCCAGGCAATGTGCGCTACTCCACGGTCTGCCGCGAGGATGGCGGCATCATGGACGACCTGACCGTGTTCCGGCTGGGGCCGGAGCATTTCATGCTGGTGACCGGCTCGGTCAACCGACTGAAGATGCTGCCCTGGCTCCAGCATCATGCCCAGGGGCGTCAGGCCTATGTCACCGACATCACCGCGGCGGTTGCTTTCCCGACCATCCAGGGTCCGCGTTCGCGCGAACTCCTGAAGGCGCTGGTTTCGGATGCTGATTTGGACGGGCTCAAGCGCTGGGCGTTCACCTCCGGGCGCGTCGGCGAGACCAGGGTGCTGATCTCGCGCACCGGCGTGACCGGTGAACTCGGCTTCGAACTGTTCGTGCCTGCCGACGAGGCGGTCTCGGTCTGGGAGGCGCTGATGAAGGCCGGTCGGGACTTTGGCTTGAAACCCTATGGCGTGCTGGCAATGTTCACGCTGGGCCTGGAAAAGGCCTATCCGGCGCATGGTATCGACATGGATGAGACCCGCACGCCCTTCCATGTCGGCCTCGACCGCTGGATCAAATTCGACAAGGGCGATTTCATCGGCCGCGAGGCCTTGCTCAAGGTCCGTGATAACGGCCTCGACGAACGCTGGACCGGGCTGATCGTCGACGGCGACAAGCCCGCCGCGACGAACGCCCGTGTGCTAGCCGATGGCGACGACGCCGGCGTGGTCACCTACAGCGACCATGGCTATTCGCTGGGCGAGGTGCTGGCGACCGCGCATCTGCGGTTGCCCTTCACTTCTGTCGGCACCGAACTCAGCATCGGCATCGACGGTGAACCGACCCGTGCGGTGGTGGCGCCGATGCCGTTCTTCGATCCGGAGGGGACAAGGCTGCGGGGTTAGAGCAATTCCAGGAAAAGTGTGAAACGGTTTTCCGTCCGGAATTGCGTCAAAACAAGCAGTTAGAGCAGTTCACCGTTTCTGTGAAACGGTGAACTGCTCTAACCCGGAAATCGTTTTCGGGTTCCCTTCGGGTCCTGACATGGCCGTGGATTAAGCGTCACGGCAAACTAGTTGTGGCCACTGATCGGCGCTGCAGCGACTTGTCCCGGCCGAAGCCGGACTGCTTGACGCCGCCGAGCGGCACGGTGATGTCGGCGCCGCCTTGGCATCGAGATTGGCAGAATACTCGATGGAGAAGTGAGGCACCGCTTCCCGTTTCCTGAACTATTGCATTGCTGTAGTTAACGCGTTAATTACATGGGGTGCCGCCGAAGTCAAGTCTTGCATCGGGCTTGGCCCGACGATACGGGATGACGGTGACGGGCTTGCGGGCCAGCGCTGCTGGCAAAGCTAGCCGCCGATCGCGAGTCAGCGCTGGAGAGAATTTCACTTGCTGCCGGAAAACACGCGTCGTTCCCTGCCGATGGCACTGCTTCATGCCCGCGAAGCGGTGATGGCGCGGTTTCGCCCCATGCTCGCCGCGCATGACGTGACCGAACAGCAATGGCGCGTGCTGCGCATGCTGAGCGAAGCCGGCCCAGTCGAGGCGACGGAGCTCGCCGATCGTGCCTCGGTGCTGCCGCCAAGCCTGACCCGCATCATCAAGGCGCTCGAGAGCCGAAACTTCATCACCCGCAACAAGGCGGAAGGCGATGGCCGCCGTGTCATCCTGACCATCGCCCCGGCCGGCGCCGCCCTGATCGACGCCCTGTCGCCCGAACGCCGCGTCATCTACGACGACATCGAACGGCGGTTCGGGCACGAGCGGCTGGAACAGCTTCTGGACCTGCTGGAAAGCCTGATCGACGGCGAGAACTGAACATTCGGGCGGCGCTCGCATTGATGCCTCCTGGCGCCTCGGAAAATGGCGAAAACTTCCGTCGCTTCGTTATCCTAGGACGGAGCAAGGAGCGCAGCGACGCGGCGCAGACCCCAGGATCCATGCCGCGACTTCCAAACGCCGCCACCGTGCAGAATTCTGCGCCGTTGTACCCTCGACCAAGGTCGCGGCATGGATCCCAGGGTCTCCGCGACGCCGCTTCGCGGCTGCTCCGCCCAGGGATGACGAAGTTGGGAGGGCTTCGGCCAATGGTGCATCCGCCTCGACAGCGGTTGTTCACCCCCAAAACTCCCCAGCCGCGTCGGCTGTGTGTAGTTGCGGTCGACATAGAGCAGCGCCGAGCCGCCGCTGCCGTGCCGCACGTCGATGACGCGGCCGATCATGACGTTGTGCGTGCCGACGACATGCACATCCTCGATCTCGCAGTCGTCCGACAGTGCCGGTGTGCCCGACGTCAGCGTCTGCCAGCGTGCCGCCGAATAGCGCGCCTCCATGTCCCTGGTCGCGCCGGCGAACTTTCCCGCCAGATGCATGTGGTCATGGGTCAGCACGTTGACGCAGAAGCGCCGGTTGGCAAGGAACATGGCCGCCTGCGTCGAACGCCCGTTCATGCAGACCAGGAGCGTCGGCGGTTCGTCGGAAACGCTGCACATGGCGGTGGCGGTGAAGCCGCCGCGTCCGGCCGGCCCGTCGGTGGTGACGATGTTGACCGGCGCGCAGACCCTTGCCATGGCGTCGCGGAAATCGGCCTTCGAAATCTGCGTGGCCATTGGAGTTCATCCAGCCGTCGAAGCCAGGGGCGGGAGCCAGGTGTCGGCAGTCCAGCCATTCTCGTCATAGTCGGCCATGCAGGTATCGACGAGTTCCTCCATCGCCTTCAGCCGGCCGCCGCGTTCGGCGCCCTTCAGCACCTGCAGCCGCACCTCTTCCGGCGCGCCGGCGTAGTTGAGTTCGTAGAGCGCGTGCCGGCCGCCAAACTCGGTCCCTGTCGCGTCCCACAACAGCTTCATGATCTTGATGCGCTCGACATGGCCCATATCGTTGGAGCCCCGCACATATTGCGCGAGGTATCTGTCAATCTCTGGGTTGTTGAAATCGCGCACCGACGACGGCAGGTAGATCAGGCCGGAGGCGATCACCCGGCGCACCGTGTCGATGACGCGCGGATAGGCTTCCGACATGAAGGTACGGTAGGCCAATGCTGCTTCCAGATTGGGCAGCACGGCGCCGTTCGCGCACGGGATCGGGTTATAGGCCATGGCATTGGAAAAGCTCCAGAACATGTGCCTGAGAGCAATCACCTCGCCAAGTGCCGCCTGGTTGCCGCGGAAGGCATCGCCGCCGGTGGCGCGCAGCGCCTTGGCCAGCAGGCCGGCAAGGAAGTCGAGCTTGACGGCGAAGCGCGTGCAGCCCTGGAAGCAATAGCCATGCATGAAGCCGGATGCCGGATGGAACGACAGGATCTTCTGCGCGTCGCGCAGCACCAGCACGTCCTCCCAGGGGATGAAGACATTGTCGAGCACCAGGATCGCGTCGTTCTCGTCGAAGCGTGACGACAGCGGATAGTCGAAGGGCGCCGCCACCGTATTGGCCGTCTGCTCGTAGGAGACGCGGCAGAACATCTTTATCCCAGGCGCGTTCATCGGCACGATGAACATCACCGACAGCGACGGATCCTCGGTGACTGTCGCCGAACTCTGCGCCAGGAAATTGTAATGGGTCAGGGCCGAGGACGTCGCCACCACCTTGGCACCGGAAACGAGAATGCCGGCATCCGTCTCCTTGGTGATGTGGACGAAGACGTCCTTCACCTGTTCGGCCGGCTTGTGGCGGTCGATGGGAGGATTGACGATGGCATGGTTCATGAACGGCACGGCTTCCTGCGCGCGCTTGTGCCAGGACAGCGCATTGTCCTTGAACGGCCCGTACCAGTCGGCATTGGCGCCGAGCGTGTTCATCAGCGCCGCCTTGTAATCGGGAGTGCGGCCCATCCAGCCATAGGACATGCGCGACCATTCGGCGATCGCCGTCTGCTGGGCGGCGAGTTCGCCGGAAGATTTGGCAACGCGGAAATATCTGTGGGTGTAGCCGCCCGACCCGGTATCGGTGACCGAGGTCAGCGTGTCGCGCCGCTTGGCGTCATGCAGCGCATCGTAGAGCCGCGCCAGCGACCGCGCCGAATTGCGCATCGCCGGATGCGCGGTGACGTCGCCGATGCGTTCGCCATTGATGTAGACCTCGCGGCCGTCGCGCAGGCTTTCCAGATATTCCGCCCCGGTAAACGGGCGCGCCCTGTCCGCACGAAAATCTTCTGACCGCATGATGCTCCTCCACTCGATATTGCAACCCTAGCGCCTTGGGCGTCGATCGGTTATGGACGGAACGGCAAAACCGATTGGACTTTTTCCGGCGTCATGAGCCAGAATTCCATTCCCGATTTCTTCGTCTATGGCGAGCCGGCGCGGCCGCTCGACGTCGGTTTCCTGCATGTCGAGACGGTACCTGCCCGCGGCAGCATTCATCTTGGCCAGGTCGCGGCGCACAAGCATCCGCAGATGGGTCAGATCACCTACTGGACCAGTGGCTCCGGCACCTATCGCATCGAGGACCGCTCCTGGGACTTTTCGGCGCCAGCCGTCAGCTTCGTGCCGAGCAATGTCGTGCATGGCTTCTCGATCGGGCCTGGCACCGACGCCATCGTCGTCTCGGTCGCCGACGATGCGCTCGCCGCCCTTGCCGCTCAAAGCCTGCTGCCGCTGGACCGGCCGGTCTTTACCGACAGTCTGCCGCAACATGCCGCATGGCAAAGACTGGCGGCGGTGCTGGAGATGATCGCGGCCGAATACGCCGAAGCGCAGGCCGGCAATGACAAGACTTTGCCGGCGCTGATCGCGGTCGCGCTCTCCCATATCGCGCGCCGCGCGCCGGCGATAATTGCCGCTCCACCGTCCTCCGATGCATCACTGGCCTTTGGCCTGCGGCGGCTTGTCGATGCGCATTTCCGCGACAACTGGTCGGTCGACCGCTACGTCGTGAGCCTCGCCACGACACCGCATCTCCTCGACAAGGCCAGCCGTGCGGTGCTGGGTGCCGGCGTCAAGCGCACCGTCAGCGAGCGGCGGCTGCTGGAGGCCAAGCGGCTGCTGCTGTTCACCGTGCGTACGGTCGAGGACATCGCCTACGAGATCGGCTTCGACGATCCGGCCTATTTCTCGCGCTTCTTTCGCGAACGGGTAGGCGAGGCGCCCGCCGCCTGGCGCCGGCGACAGTTGGAAGCGCATTGAGTCCGCGCTGGCTGGCGGATACGGGCGCGGGCCCCGCATCCTGTTTCCGGCTAGCGTGCGGCGAGAAGCCAAACCCGTGCGCCGCATTTTTTCCGCACGATCAGCACCGGTTCCGCCGTCGAGGCCTCCGCCCATGCCTCGGCGAAAGTGATGGCCGGCGTGCGGTGTAGCGGCCGCGACCAGCCGCCAATGAGTGACGAGGGGGAGGCGCAGCTTCACGAGATCGGGATGAGCTCCGAAACGATGTGGTCGGTTGCCCGGCTGCTTGCGGCAAGCCCCTCTTTCACGCCCCTGCGGTCGGCTTCCGGGCGATTTTGGCTCATCTTGCGTTTTCCCTGCAGGGAGACGATCGGCATGCGGATGCCGACAATGCCGCGCAGTTGGGCGTTGATATAGGCTTCCGGTGCGTCGGTCGGCGCCCAGGGTGCCCGGCGGCCGCTTTCATGAAGCGCGGTGAGCCGGGTTACGACATCGCGCAGCCGCTCGGTATCGCTGAAGAACTCGACGGGTCCGCTGGCTTGGACAGCCGTGTAGTTCCAGGTGGGCACGACCTTTCCATGTTCAGCCTTGGATGCATACCAGGAGGGCGTCACATAAGCGTCCGGACCCATGAAAACGGCCAATCCAAGACCGATGACGGCAGCTTGCCACTGGGGGTTCGCCCGCGCCAGATGCGCATAGAGAACGCCTCTTTCTCCCTCGCTCTCGTCAAGAAACATCGGCAGCGGAGTGGCCATGGGACCGTCGGATGTCGCCGTGATGAAGCTTGCCAGGCGACATTGCCGCATCATGTCGTAAATCTCGGCCGCGTCGGCCACTGTGAAGGCGGTTGGGGTGTACATTCACGCTCCTTGATTTGAACGCATCATTCCACTCAACTGGTCCAAAATATGCAGCCAGTTCGGGAGAGTTTCATTGGGCCACTTTGAACAGCGACCGCGCGGAACGGGCGTCACCCGCCGCATCTATCTCTCCCTGCGCGAGCAGATCGAATCCGGCATCTACAAGGCCGGAGCGAAGCTTCCGTCCAGCCGCTCGCTGGCCGAGGAGCTTGGCGTGTCGAGGACGACGGTAACCGCGGCTTTCGATCAGCTGATTTCAGAAGGCTATGTCCAGGTCCGGCAGGGGTCGAAAGCCACCGTGGCCTCCACCGGAGGCCCCTCCCGCGTCTGTCGACCCCAGCTGGAGCCGAAGGCAACCCCTAAGCTTTCCGATTATGCAAGACGTGTCATGGCGTTGCCTTCGCACACCAGTGCCGGGCTGGCGCCACTGAAACACGACTTCCGCTATGGCGATATCGCATCGGCGGATTTTCCAAAACTCCTCTGGCGGAGAGCCTTGAACACAGCCTTTCTGACCTATCGCGAACGCCTGGCTTATGAGCATCCCGCAGGCAATCCACGACTCCGCCAAGCCTTGGAAGGCTATCTCTGGCGAGCGCGCGGCATAAGGTGCGAGGCGGCGCGGATCATCATCGTCAGCGGGTCCCAGCAGGCTCTGGATCTGTGTGCGAGGGTGCTCGTCAATCCGGGAGACAGCGTCGTCGTCGAGGACCCATGTTACGCGATGGCTCGAAACGTCATGCTTGCCATAGGCGCCAAACCTGTCGAGCTTGCCTGCGACAATGACGGGATGGACACCACGCGGCTTCCCGATCCAGCCCGGATCGCGCTTGCCTACGTGACTCCAAGCCATCAGTTTCCGCTGGGAGGTGTTCTGTCGGTCGGCCGCCGCCAGACCTTGATCGAATGGGCCAGTCTGGGAAACGCCTACGTTATCGAGGACGACTATGATGGCGAGTACCGCTATGACGTCAGCCCGATCCCGCCTCTGTATCTGTCGGGTCAGGACAAGGTCGTCTATGTCGGCACCGTGTCCAAGACGCTGTCTCCGACACTCCGGCTGGGATACATGGTTGTTCCCGGCCCACTGGTCGACCTCCTCATCCTGTGCAAGCAAATTGCCGACCGCCACAGTTCGGGGTTCGAGCAGGACGCTCTCGCGACCATGATCGAGACAGGCGCGTATGAGCGCCATGTGCGCAGGATGAGGAGACGCAATGCCGAAAGGCGAACCGCTTTCCTCAACGCGATGCGGGAAGCATTCGGCGGCGAGATCGAAATCGTCGGAACATCGGCGGGCCTTCACGTCGTGGTCTGGTTCAACAGCCTGCGGTCCGATGAGGAGGAGCTTTTCGCTGAGGCGGCCCGGAAAAATGATGTCGGAATTTATCCGGTCTCCCGGCTGTTCGCGGCCAAGGGCGACCCGCGCGCCGGCTTCATTTTTGGATACGCCTCGATGGCCGTCGAGGCGATCGACAAGGGCGTGGCCAAACTGTTCGAGGTTTTCCAGTCGAAGACGTTCCACGCATGAGGAAGCGAGAAAGGCTTGCGGCCGATCGAAAAATGAAATCCGCAACGGCCCCTTGCCGTTCATCCCCATTTTCCTCATGTTCAGAGTGCTTGCAGATGATCGATCGTTGGGGGGCGGCCGGATTCATCGTAATGGGAGGAAGTCGACTATGAAGGCATGCTATTTCGTTTCTGCCGCGCTTCTTGCCGCGGTGTCAATTCCCGCCGCGGCCGCCGAAATTTCCGATGGCAAGGTCAAGATCGGCATCCTCAACGACCAGTCCGGCGTCTATGCCGATTTTGGCGGCAAATGGTCGGTCGAAGCGGCCAAGATGGCGGTCGAGGATTTCGGCGGCAAGGTCCAGGGAGCGCCGATCGAGATCATCAGCGCCGATCACCAGAACAAGCCGGATATCGCCTCCAATATCGCACGGCAGTGGTACGACACCGAACAGGTCGACGCCATCATGGAGCTGACGACCTCTTCGGTCGCGCTCGCCGTCCAGGGGATTTCCAAGGAAAAGAAGAAGATCGACATCGTTACCGGTGCCGCGACCACGGACCTGACCGGCAAGCAGTGCTCGCCCTATGGTTTCCACTGGGCCTATGACACCCACTCGCAGGCGGTGGGAACCGGCGGTTCGCTGGTGCAGCAGGGCGGCGACAGCTGGTTCTTCCTCACCGTCGACTATGCGTTCGGCTATTCGCTGAAGGAGCAGACCGCCAAGTTCGTCGAGAGCCACGGCGGCAAGGTGCTGGGCGAGGTGCGTTATCCCCTCGGCTCGACCGACTATTCATCCTTCCTGCTGCAGGCGCAATCGTCCGGCGCCAAGGTCATCGGGCTGGCCAATGCCGGCCTGGACACCTCCAATTCCATCAAGCAGGCGGCCGAATTCGGCATCGTCCAGGGCGGCCAGCGTCTTGCAGCCCTTCTGTTCACGCTGGCCGAGGTGCATGGGCTGGGCCTGCAGGCGGCGCAAGGCGTCGTGCTGACCGAGGGCTTCTACTGGGATCGCGACGACAAGAGCCGCGAATTCGCACAGCGCTTTTTCAAACGCACCAACCGCATGCCGAACATGATCCAGGCCGCGACCTATTCGGCGGTGACGCAGTACCTGAAGGCGATCGACAAGGCCGGCACCGACGAGACCGAGGCCGTCGCCAAGCAATTGCATTCGATGCCGGTGAACGACGTCTTTACCGCCAACGGCAAGGTCCAGTCCGACGGCAACATGGTCCACGACATGTATCTCTACCAGGTCAAGTCGCCCAGCGAGAGCACCAAGGATTGGGACTATTACAAATATCTCGCCACCATTCCCGGCAATGAGGCCTTCCTGAGCGAGAAGGAAAGCGGCTGCCCGACGGCGGCCCAGTGACCGGCGCGGCCACGGTGCCGCCCGATCTGACCACGGATGAGCCGCGGGTGGTGTTGTCCGCCCGCGGGCTGCGACGCGACTTCGCCGGCTTCGTCGCCGTCAGGAATGTCGACCTCGATGTCCGCCACCGCAACATCCATGCCTTGATCGGACCCAACGGAGCCGGCAAGACGACCGTTTTCAACCTGCTCACCAAGTTCCTGGCGCCGACCAGCGGCAGGATCGAACTGCTCGGTCACGACATCACCCGCACGCCGCCGGCGAAAGTCGCGCGCATGGGGCTGGTGCGCTCGTTCCAGATATCGGCGATCTTCCCGCACCTCAGCGTGCTCGACAATGTGCGTGTCGCGCTGCAGCGGCCGGCCGGGCTCGGCGTGCAGTTCTGGCGCTCGCTGGCGGCGCTCGACCGGTTGACGCCACGCGCGGTCGAATTGCTGCGCTCGGTCGGTCTCGACGATGCCAGGAACAGGCTGGCCGGCGATCTTTCCTATGGCAGGAAACGCGTGCTCGAAATCGCCACCACCCTGGCGCTCGACCCGAAAGTGCTGCTTCTGGACGAGCCGATGGCCGGCATGGGGCATGAGGACGTGGCCACGGTTTCCACCATCATTCGTTCCGTGGCGAGCGAGCGTGCCATCCTGATGGTCGAGCACAATCTGACTGTCGTGGCCGATCTCTGCGACTGGATAACGGTCATGCAGCGCGGCGAAGTGCTGGCGGCCGGCGACTACGCCACAGTCAGCCGCGACGAACGGGTGCGGGTCGCCTATATGGGGACGGCCGATGACTAGCGCCGCGCCCCTGCTCGCGGCTCGCGGCCTCAACGCCTGGTATGGCGAGAGCCACGCGCTTCACGGCGTTGATCTCGAGGTATTTCGCGGCGAGACGGTCACATTGCTGGGCCGCAACGGCGTCGGCAAGACCACGACCCTGCGCGCCATCATGGGGCTGATCCGCCGGCGGACGGGCCAGGTCGTCTTCGACGGCGCGGACCTGATGCGGCTGCCGCTGCACCGCACCGCCCATCAAGGCATCGGCTTCGTGCCGGAAGAGCGCGGCATCTTCGCGACATTGACGGTGGACGAGAACCTGGTGCTGCCGCCGGTCGTCGCCCAGGGTGGCATGAGCGTTGAGGAGATATTCGATCTCTTTCCCAATCTGAAGGAGCGGCGCAACACGTCCGGCACCAGGCTGTCGGGCGGCGAACAGCAGATGCTGGCGATAGCGCGCATGCTGCGGACCGGCGTCAAGATGCTGCTTCTCGACGAGCCGACCGAAGGCCTGGCTCCGGTGATCGTGCAGCGCATCGGCGAGCTGCTGGTGACGATGAAGAGCCGGGGCATGACGATCCTGCTGGTCGAGCAGAATTTCCGCTTCGCCAGCCGCGTCGCCGACCGCTTCTACCTGATGGAGCACGGAAAGGTCGTGGCCGGATTTCCGGTCGGCGAACTGGCCGGCCGCATGACGCTGCTCCACGAAATTCTGGGTGTATGATAGCGCCATGACGATGATCTTCGGCATCCCCGTCCAGGCATTCCTCGGCCAGTTGCTGGTCGGACTGATCAACGGCTCGTTCTACGCCATGCTGAGCCTGGGTCTGGCCGTCATTTTCGGCCTGCTGCGCGTCATCAATTTCGCCCATGGCGCCCAGTATATGCTCGGCGCCTTCATCGGCTATCTGCTGCTCACGCGTCTCGGCATCGGCTATTGGCCCGCGCTCGTCCTTGCGCCGTTGATCGTCGGCCTGTTCGGCATCGTGGTCGAGCGCTTGGCGCTGTCGCGGCTTTACGATACCGATCCGCTCTATGGCCTGCTCTTCACCTTCGGTCTCGCGCTCGTGATCGAGGGCATCTTCCGCTACTATTACGGCGTGTCGGGAAATCCCTACGCCGTGCCGCCGCTGCTTTCGGGAGGCACCAATCTCGGCTTCATGTTCCTGCCCAACTATCGCGGCTGGGTCGTGGTCGCCTCGCTGATCGTCTGCTTCGGAACCTGGGCGCTGATCGAGAAGACCAGGCTCGGCTCCTATCTGCGCGCCGCGACCGAAAATCCGCGTCTCGTCCAGGCCTTCGGCGTCAATGTGCCGCTGCTGCTGACGCTTACCTACGGCCTGGGCTCGGCCCTGGCCGGGCTAGCCGGGATTCTGGCCGCGCCGATCTATCAGGTCAGCCCGCTGATGGGGTCGGATCTCATCATCGTCGTCTTCGCTGTCGTCGTGGTCGGCGGCATGGGGTCGATCCTCGGCGCGATCGTCACTGGCTACATGCTCGGCCTCGCCGAAGGCCTGACCAAGGTCTTCTACCCCGAAGCCTCCAACCTGGTGGTCTTCATCATCATGGCCATCGTGCTCCTGGTGCGGCCGGCCGGCCTGTTTGGAAGGGACGCCTGACATGGCGGAAGGGACGTCTGACATGGCCGACCTGACGCTTCGCGAAACGGCCGCCAGAACCCCGGCATGGCTTGAATGGACGCTGGTCGGGCTCGGCATCCTGGCGCTGCTGGCGGCACCCTTCTTCGTCTACCCGATCTTCCTGATGAAGATGCTGTGTTTCGCGCTGTTCGCCTGCGCGTTTAACCTCCTGCTCGGCTATACCGGGCTCCTGTCCTTCGGCCACGCCACCTTCTTCGGCGGCGCCGCCTACTTCACCGCGCATGCGGTCAAGGTGTGGGGCTGGCCGCCGGAAGCGGGTATCCTGCTCGGCATGGCGGGCGCGGCCCTGCTCGGCCTCGTCATGGGTTTTTTCGCCATTCGCCGGCAAGGCATCTATTTCGCCATGATCACGCTGGCCCTGTCGCAGATGTTCTTCTTCTTCTGCGTCCAGGCGCCCTTCACCCAGGGCGAGGACGGCGTTCAGGGCCTGCCGCGCGGCACCCTGCTTGGTTTCCTCGACCTGAACGTTCCGTTGAACATCTACTATTTCGTGCTGGCGGTGTTCCTGATCGGCGTCTTCGCCATCTGGCGCATCGTCAATTCGCCCTTCGGCATGATCCTGCGCTCGATCCGCGAAAACGAGAATCGCGCCATTTCGCTGGGCTATTCGGTCGCCAACTACAAGCTCGCCGCCTTCGTCATGTCGGCGGCGCTGGCCGGGCTGGCCGGCGCGGTCAAGGCCATCGTTTTCCAGTTCGCCACGCTCACCGACGTCACCTGGCAGATGTCGGGCGAAGTGATCCTGATGACGCTCCTCGGCGGCATCGGCACGATGGTCGGCCCGATCATCGGCGCCAGCCTCGTCGTCGGCCTGGAAAACACGCTGGCCACCTCCGGCTTCCCGGTCACCATCGCCACCGGGCTGATCTTCATGGTCTGCGTGCTGGTGTTTCGGCGAGGGATTGTGGGGGAGGTTTATGCGCGGCTGATGG
>NZ_VFVA01000040.1:0-40745 GCF_006442155.1 Mesorhizobium sp. B2-4-14
GGCCAAGGTCCGCCAGGGCGCGTCCGGCTACGATATCGTGGTGCCGTCGGCCAGCGCCGTCCCGGTCTGGATCAGCGAAGGCCTGTTGCTCGAGACCGATCCCAGCAAGATGGAGAATTTCAAGAATGTCGATCCGCGATGGGTCGATGTCCCGTTCGATCCGGGCCGCAAATACACCGTTCCGTGGCAGTGGGGGACAACGGGCATTTCGGTGAACAAGTCGGTTTATGCCGGCGACCCGAACACCTCTGCGATCTTCCTCGACCCGCCGCCGGAACTCGCCGGCAAGATCAACGTCGTCCCCGAAATGGGCGATATCCTGTTCCTCGCCATCGCCTACGAGGGCGGCAAATATTGCACCGACGACATGCAAGTGCTGAAGAAGGTGCACGACAAGCTGATCGAGGCGAAGGCGAAATGGCTTTCGCTCGACTATGCGGCCGTCGACGGCCTGGGCAGGGGCGACATTGCCGCCGGCGTCAACTGGAATGGCATATCGCTGCGCGAGCGGCTGCAGAACGACAAGATCGTCTACGGCTATCCGAAGGAAGGCTTTCCGATCTGGATGGACAATGTCGCCGTCCTCAAGGACGCCAAGAATATCGAGAACGCCAAGCTTTTCCAGAATTTCATCATGGACCCAAAGAATGCCGCGATGATCTCGGCCTTCGCGCGCTACTCCAATGGCATCAAGGGATCCGACGCTTTCATGCCGGACGACATGAAGGCCGCGCCTGAAGTGGCAATTCCGGCCGAATTTGCCGCCAAGGGCCAGTTCATGCAGGCCTGTCCGCCGAATGTGCAGGCGCTCTACACGAAAATCTGGACCGACCTCCAGAAATAGCGCTGCCAGCCGACTCCGGGAACAGCCACCGGGCCGCAACGCGCGGCCCGGCCACCTTCATGCCAAGTGCGGTCTCTTGATCGCGGGAGACTTCCGATGTCCGATCTCGACCTTTGCTACATGCCGGCCCATGAGGCGCTGCGGCTGTTCAAGGCGAAGAAACTCTCGCCCGTCGAATTGATGCGGGCCACCATTCGCCGCGCCGAAGCCACCAGATCGGCGATCAACTGCTTCACGTTCACGCATTTCGAGGAGGCGATGGAGCTGGCCGCCAAGGCCGAGGCGAAATACGCCAAAGGCGCCAGAACCGGTGCGCTCGAGGGCCTGCCGATCGGCATCAAGGACGAGAGCTACATCAAGGGCAAGCCGACATCGCACGGTTCGCTGCTGTCGAAAGATGCCATTGGCGGCCACACCTCGACCATGAATGAGCGCATCATCAAGGCCGGCGGCATCGTCCACGCGCGTACCGCGACGCCAGAATTCAGCTGCGCCGGCTATACCTGGTCGAAGCGATGGGGCGTCACGCGCAATCCATGGAACCCGGACTTCACTCCGGGCGGTTCATCGGGCGGCGCGGCGGCGACGCTGGCTTCGGGCACCTCCTCGATCGCGACGGGATCCGACATTGGCGGGTCGATCCGCATTCCCGCATCGGCTTGCGGCCTTGTCGGCTTCAAGCCGCCCTACGGCCGAAACCCGGATGATCCGCCCTTCAATCTCGACTTCTACTGCCACACGGGACCGTTGGCGCGAACCGTGAAGGACGCGATCCTGCTGCAGAACGTCATGGCCGGGCCAAGCCCGCTCGACATCGCGACGCTTCGCCCCAAATTGCGCCTGCCGTCCGACTATAAGCCGATCCAGGGCTGGAGGATCGCTTTCTCCATGGATCTCGGCTCCTATGAGGTGAATCCGGAGGTTCGCAAGAACACGCTTACCGCGTGCGACGTCTTCCGGTCGCTGGGCGCCACTGTCGAGGAGGTCGATCTGGGCTGGGGCGATGAGGTGCTCAAGGCCGCCATGATGTATCTCGAGCATCTGTTCGGCGCGTCGCTCTCGCAACTGCTCCAACGGCACGCCGACGACATGACCAGCTATGCCCGCAAGTTCGCCGAGGACGGGCAAAAGTCGAAGGCCACGGATTTTGTCGCAACACTGGATGTCGCCGGCAGGATGTACCAGACCCTTGGCCCGTTGCTGGAAAAGTATGACGTGCTCATTTGCCCGACAAACGCTATCCCGGCGGTTCCGGCGGAGTTCGACCAGACCAGGGACACTGTCGAGATCAACGGGAAGCAGGTGAACCCGTCGCTGGGCTGGGTGATGACGACGCCGTTCAACATGATGAGCCGCTGCCCGGTTCTTTCCATGCCGTCTGGCCACGCCGCCAACGGCGTGCCGACAGGCATCCAGATCGTCGGCCGCACCTACTGCGATGCTGATGTTTTCCGGGCCGGGCTGGCCTATGAAACGGCTCGGGGGCAATGGTATGGAAATGCCGGGACACGCCCGTCGCTTTAAGCGGTTTGGGGGATGAGCAGGCGGTCCGTATGGCAAAGCAATCCGTGCGGCGAAATATTTCCGCCACGGGTCCGAAAGGGCTGACGAAAATGGCGCAGCGCAAGGCAACCGCAAAGCCGGAGAAACGCAAGGCCGCGGCGACGAAGGGCAGGGAGTCGGCAAACGATGCCCCGTCCAGGGACCGTCGGCGCGAACGCGGCGAAGCGAGCGTGCAGCGCATCATCGACGCCACCGTCGAGCTCATCGCGGAGGAGGGCCTGGCGAGTGTCACCATGCAGCGCATTGCCGAACATGTCGGCTCGTCCAACGCGCTGGTCGTCTTCCATTTTGGCAGCAAGGAGAACTTGTTCCGGGCCGTCCTGCAATATCTCAGCGACCAGTATGACGAGCTGTGGTTCAACCTGGTGCGGGCGCCCGGCCTCTCGCCGGTTGACAGGCTGCTGGGAGCCGTCGAATGCGCGCAACGTTTTGCCCGACAGCATCCGAAATGGGTGTCGGTCTTCGTCGTGTTCTCCAGCGACCGCAAGAGCATGCAGATCTACAATGAGATTGGCCTGCCCAGTGACCTCGCCTACACCGCCGAAGCGCGCGAGCTGTTGATCGAGATCGCGCGTGGCGGCGGCTATGCCGGCGTCGATATCAACACTCTCTCAGAGAGCCTGAATTACCTGGTTCACGGTGCATGGTATTGGGATCATCTGAACCCTTCCGGCCGCGATACCGACGTTCTGCGCAAGACGATGCTGCTCCTGCTGCATCAGGCATTTCCGCGACATTTCGAATTGATGCGTTGAGCCCGTTAGGGGCGCTGCCGCAAATGGCAGCCGGCCTGGCGCTTCCGCGCCAGGTACTCGTCGATCAGCTGGCGGTAGCGCACTCTGCCGAAGCTCGGGAAATGGCCACCATGCACGACCGAGACATCAAGGTCGCGCATGGCGATCAGCGTGGCCATATAGTCCGGGATGTCCGAGTGGTAGACGTCGTCGATCAGCGGGCCGTCATAGATGATGTCGCCGGACAGCAGGATGCCGGTCTTTGTCTCGTAGAGCGCGATGCCGCCAGGCGAATGGCCCGGCGTATGGACGACCTCGAAGGCACGGTCACCGAGATCCACAATATCGCCATGCTCGAGCAGACGGTCGGCCGGCGCGGGTAAAATGTCGTAGCGCGCGGTGTCCCAGCCTTGCGGCAGCCGATCGAACATTTCGTCGGTGGCGTAGCGGTCGGCAACCGTCCATTCGCTGCGCGGATCGGCGAGGATTTCCGCTTCGGCGCTGTGCACGCAACGGTCGGGAAATTCGTGGTGACAGCCGATATGGTCGAAATGCGTGTGGCTGGCGACGCAGATGAGCTTGCGCTCCGTCAAAGGCACATGCGTGCGCAGGCTGAAATGGCCGAGCCCGGTGTCGAAGAGGAGATCGCGGTCGCGACCGCGCACATGCCACATGTTGCAGCGGAAGAACGGTTTGATCCATGGTTCATGGATCAGCGTGACGCCGTCGGCCATGCGGATGGTCTCGTACCAGTCTGCCGCGTCGATAGCTGGAAGCACACTCATGTCTCAGTCCGCCAGCTGGATGATGTCGTCAGCGTTGCACGAAACCACGACAGTGTCGCCTGCCTGAACAGTTGTGGATGCGGGTGCCTTGGCGATGAACTGCAGTGCCGGATCCAACGCCGAAGTCGCCAGCACGCGTTTGAAGCTGCCTTGGAAGACGACATCGCTGACTTTGGCGGCACCCAGCGCAATATCGCTTTTGGTCTCACCAAGGCGCAGGTGTTCCGGCCGGATAGCAAGCGCAATGCCGGTACCGGCCGGCTGAGCGCCGGACAGCGAGATCGCACCCGCTGGCGTCGAAACCGTGATTGCACCGTTTGTTGCTTTCATCACCGTTCCGGCAAGGATCGTGCTTTCGCCCATGAAGGTCGCCGAAAAGCGCGTCGCCGGCCTGGCATAGACACGTTCGGGCGGGCCTTTGTCCTCGATGCGCCCATCATTCATGACCACGCAGTGGTCGGCCAGCGCCATCGCCTCCTCCTGGTCGTGGGTGACATGGATGAAGGCGGTGCCGACGCGCTTCTGGATCGCCTTCAACTCGTCCTGCATCTGCCGCCGCAGTTTGAGATCGAGCGCACCGAGCGGTTCGTCGAGCAAAAGTACCGCCGGCTCGATGACCAGCGCACGCGCCAGCGCGACGCGCTGCCGCTGGCCGCCGGAAAGCTGGTGCGGCTTCTTGTCGAAGGCGGAGGCAAGGCCTACCAGCGCCAGCGCCTCGCGCGCCCGGGCGGCGCGTGTTGCGCCATCGACGCCCTGCATACGCAGGCCGAAGCCGACATTGCCGGCGACGCTCATATGCGGAAACAGCGCGTAGTCCTGGAACACGGTTGTCGTCGGCCGCTTGGCCGGCGGCACCGATGTGCAGTCCTCGCCACGGATAAAGACTTTGCCTTCGCTTGGGGTGACGAAGCCGCCCAGTATGGACAGCAGCGTCGTCTTGCCGGAGCCCGACGGCCCGAGCAGGATCGTATAGCTGCCGGGCTCGATCCGCAGCGAGACGTTCTTCAGCACGGCCAGCTGCCCGAAACGGTGCGAGACACTGCGGATGTCGACCAGGGGCGCGGTCATGGCTTTCTCCTGCGCAGCAAAGTCAGTTCGAACAGCACCACCAGCACGATGGAAACGGCAAAGACCAGCGAACCGACGGCATTGGTTTTTGGATTGAGGCCGGAGCGCAGCAGGTTCCAGATTTCCACGGGCAATGTGGTGTCGAAACGAGTGAGTAGGAAAGAGATCACGAACTCGTCCCAGGAGAAGGTCATCGACAGGAAGAAGCCGGCGAAGATGGCCGGCGCCATGACCGGCACGGTGATGAGGAGCAGCACCTTCCACTCCGGCGCGCCGAGGTCGCGCGCGGCACGCTCGATGTTGATCTGATGGTCGCCCATCTGGCTGTAGATGATGGCAAAGCAGAGCGGCAGGTTGATCACGACATGGCCGACACCGGCGGCAAGCAGCGACTTCGGCACGCCGGCCCAGTTGAACAGCACCAGAAGCCCCATGCCGATGATGAGATAGCTGACCGTCAGCGGCAGCGTGATCAGGCCGCGCAGCACGCCCGAGCCCGGCAGCACGAAGCGGGCGAAGCCCCAGGCCGAGAGGAAGCTGAGCGTAACGGCGCTCGCCGAGGAAAGCACCGCGACCAGCAGCGAATTGACCAGCGCCGAGGTCAGCCTGGCGTCGGAGAGCACGGCATCGTACCAGCGCAGCGACGGGCCGGTGAAGGGCGGGATGGGGAAGGAGGTCGACTGCAACGAGAACAGCACCAGCACGACAACCGGCAGGAAGATGAAGCCGTAGACGGCAAGCGAATAGACCCAGGAAATGACGCGGACAGACCGGCGCATGTCAGGCCCGCTCGATCTTCAGCCAGCGCGCGCAGGCGAGGTAGGCGATGGTCACCACCGCCATCAAGATAATAGACAGCGCCGAGGCCAGCGGAAAATCGCCGCGCCGGCCGATCTGCATCATCACCAACTGCGGCATCAGAAGCTCGTTGTTGCCGCCGAGAATCTGCGGCGTGATGTAGTCGCCGATGCACAGCACGAAGGTCAGGAAGGCGCCGACCATGATGCCGGGCAAGGTCAGCGGCAGGATGACGTGCAGGAAGGTGCGCACCGGTCCGGCGCCGAGATCGGCGGCCGCCTTGCGATAGCTAGGGCTGAGCTGCTTGAGGTTGGCGAAAATGGTCAGCGTCAACAGCATGACGAAGAAATGCACGAAGCCGGTGACCGTGGCCAAACGCGTGTTGGCGAGCTGCAGCGGCTCCGAGATCAGGCCCGAACCTATCAGCGCGCGGTTGATGACGCCGTTCTGCGCCAGCACCAGCAGCCAGGAATAGGAGCGCACGACATAGGACGTCCAGAACGGCAGCACGGCCAGCATCAGCGCCAGGCGCTGCCAGCGCTCCGGCACCTGTTCGGCCAGGATCCAGGCGAAGGGGTAGGCGAGCAGCACCGAAACCACGGTGACGATTGCCGTGACCTGCAGCGAGTTCACCATCGCCTGCCAGTAGGAAGGGTTGGTGAAGAACTGGCTGTAGTTGGCGAGGGTGAAACCGCCGCCCTCATGCGTCGTCAGGCTGGAAAGCCCCATGGCGGCGAAGGGCAGCACGAAGAACAGCAGCGTCCAGCCGAGCGCGGGCATGACCAGCACCCAGGGCAGGGTGCGACCCGCCCGGGGCCGAGGACGCCCGTTGTTTTCAGTTGTGCTCATGAGCGGAGATCGCTCACTTTGCTTGCAGCATTTCGGTCCACATATCCTGCATCTTCTTGTCGAGGTCGGCATTGGGCGCCGGATAGGCTTGCGCACGAGCCAGGAAGCCCGGCTGCTCGTCGAACCGCAGGACCTTCTTCTGGTCGTCGGTGAGCGCGGCCTTGGTGTTCGACGGCATGCCCCAATAGCAGGACGATGTGGCAAGCCGCGCCTGGCCCTCGGGGCTCAGTATGTATTGGATAAACTTCAGCGCCATGTCCTTGTTCTTGGAATCCTTGAACATGGCCAGCGACTGCGACCACAGTACCGCGCCCTCTTTCGGGATGGAGAAATCCAGCGCTGGGTTCTCCTTCGCCAGTCCCGCCGTCACCCACTCGCCGCCGCCGACCAGTATGTCGACTTCACCCGTGGCGAGCGCGGTCTGACTGGCGGTTACTTCGCCGACCAGCTTGGCATTGGCCTTCATCTTCAGGAGCTCTTCCTTGAGGGCGGGCAGGTCGGCCTCGGTGAGATCAGCCGTCTTCTTGCCGATGGCCAGCGCCGCCATGCCGATGACCGGCAGGTAGTAATCGTATATGGCGACCTTGCCCTTGTACTTGTCGCTGGTCAGCGACGCCAAAGACTGCATGTCGGCCGGATCGACCTTGGTCTTGTTGAAGCCGATCGTGTTGTAGCCGAACTTTTCGGTGATGCCGTAGCGCTTGCCGTCGATCATCGTCGACTTGTCCATCTTCACTTGCGGGAAAAGGTCGGCGAAGGGCAGCTTGTCTTCCGGCAGCGGCTCGAACAGGCCTTTCTCGACGCCGCGCGGCACGTCGATCGAGTCGATCACCATCACGTCCCAGTCGCCGGGCTGGGACTGCTCGACGATGGCGAGACCAGCGCCGGTGCCCTCGAATTCCTTGACGTTGACCTTGACGTTGTTGGCCGTCTCGAAGGGCTGGAGC
Organism: Mesorhizobium sp. B2-4-14; assembly: GCF_006442155.1. Taxonomy (NCBI): domain Bacteria; kingdom Pseudomonadati; phylum Pseudomonadota; class Alphaproteobacteria; order Hyphomicrobiales; family Phyllobacteriaceae; genus Mesorhizobium; species Mesorhizobium sp. B2-4-14. The sequence continues at coordinate 7,589 of NZ_VFVA01000040.1, forward strand.
AGCGCCGGATCGGAATGGTCGCACCAGATCAGCGCGTTGAGATCGGCGGCCTGGGCGAGGCTGCCGCCCCCAAGCAGCAGGGCCGCGGTGGCGCAAGCTCGATGCAGATGGCGTTTCAGGCCAGAAAGCGGATTCGCGGATTTGACGGACATCGAGTGTTCTCCCTTGCCTTTGTGGCTTCTTGCAAAAAATTGAACCAATTCTAAAATTGAGTCAATTCTGTTTTTGTGGCAAGAGGCCGACATGAGCGGATTGAGGGCAAGGCAAAAGGCGGACCGTCACAGGCGCATCATCGAGGCGGCGGCGGCGCTTTTCCGCGAGACCGGTTACGAGGGCGCCAAGATCGAGACGATAGCGGCGCAAGCCGAAGTCTCGATCGGCACGATCTACAATTACTACCAGAACAAGGGCGACATCCTCGGTGCCATCGTCTCGCTCGAGGTCAGCGAGGTCCTCAATGCTGGACGCGGTGTCGTTGCCAACCCGCCGGCCAATATCGGCGATGCGCTGGACATGCTGGTCGGCATCTATATCGAGCACTCCCTGCATTATCTCAGCAAGGAGATGTGGCGGCAGGCGATGGCGATCTCGACGCAGCTGCCAGACAGCCCGTTCGGGCAGGCCTACAGCGCGCTCGACCGATCGCTGACCGAGCAGATACGCGCACTGATCGCCCGGCTGCAGGCGCTCGGCCTGGTACGTCAGGACATCGACGGGGCGTCACTCGGCGAACTGATCTTCAACAACATGAACATGATGTTCATCGAGTTCGTGAAACGCGAGAAGGCAGGAATACCGGAATTGCGCGCGGCGATAAGGCGGCAGAACCGGATATTGGTGGCGGCGATCGGGGTGTGAAACTAACTGTCAGGAGCAGGCAGCAGAAATCGCCGCTTCGACATCCGACGTGGCTCTCGCGAGCTTCACCTCTTGAGTTGAATTTAAAATATGATACAACCTGAAGGGGCATAAAAGGGGGATAAAGATGTCGTTTTCCATCTGGCATTGGGCAATAGTACTGTTGCTGATCGGCGTGCCTGTTTTCTTTGCCGTCCGGTCAGCCGCGAAGCCATCACAGAATCCAGCGACACTTGCGGGTTTCGGCGGCTGGTTGATGCTGCTGGCGATCGGTCAGACATTGTCACCGCTGCGTACGATCGCGGAATTGGCCAATTCGGTCGAAGGTTACCAGCAACTCGTGACCCTGCCGAATGGGGCTCTGGCGGCGTATGGCGAAGTTGCCCTCAATCTGGCGTTTCTGGCGCTTCAGCTGGTCGTGCTGGTTTCGATGCTGCGACGAAGCCACCGCTTCCCGCAATTGTTTCTGTTCCAGTGGTTTGCAATTCCGGTCGTGTTCATCTTGGACACGATCTGGATCTCATCGATTTTGGGCGTCTCGGTGAACCAAGCGCTTGCAGGCGATGCATTGGTGGCACCCATAGCCTCGTTTGTGGTGACCGGCATCTGGGCCGCTTATCTCCACAGGTCGATCAGGGTGAGAAATACGTTCACCAGGACGAACGTGTCTGCCCAAATCGCGAGCGCCTCGTAGAGGGGAGCGCCTGTGGTCGAATACAGTTTTGGGCTGCTGGGTCGTACACGTTAGGAACTGGTGCCCCCGGCAGGAATCGAACCCGCGACCTTCGGTTTACAAAACCGCTGCTCTACCAGCTGAGCTACAAGGGCATGGCGCCCCGTTAGCATATTTGTCGCGCCAGTAAAGACAAAACTCCGTTTTTCGGCTTCGTGCCCTGGTCGATGACGCGTGGGCCCCACGCTGAAATCCGCAAACGTGCTTCCTACATGTAAGGCAGGTGCAATCGCTTCGAACTGGAGTGTCGCATGATCAGGCTTGTCGTCATTCTTCCGATCGCCGTCATCGCCTGGATGCTGCTGGTGAAGCTCATCAGTGACGTGAAGAAGGCCAATGTCGACTGGACCGGCGTGACCACCATCATCGGCTTCATCGCGCTCGCCTTCTGGCTTCGCCATATCACCGGCATGGGATGAGGTCAGGAAGTAGTCAGTAGTCAGTAGTCAGTAGTGACCCGACGTTCGTGATCCTGTCTTCACTACTCACCACTCGCTTTTTCCGGCTCAGCCGGAAAATCTCCCCGGCCTTCGAACCTTTTGCCGCCCTCCGTCGACTGATCTCCAGAGGCGAATGGTCGCCTCGGTCAAGGATCCAGGAGATCATCATGTTCAAGCGCACGCTCACTTCCGCTCTCGTAGCCATTTTCGTCGCCACAGGCGCGCTGGCCGCCACGGTTCAGACGTCGTCAGCTTACGGTATGCACCACCACCATCATCATTACGAGGATTGGTCGTACTATTCAGACTACCCGGATTACCCTGATTACCCGGATTACTGGTGGCACCATCACCACCACCATCATCACCATCACATCATCGTCTACTGAACATAGCCTGACGGTGCGATCGAAGAAGGGCGGCTTCGGCCGCCCTTCTTGCGTCCGCGTGCCGCCATGCGCCGATTTCATCGTTGATGACTGGCGCCACGTGGCCACGTCGAGCTGGTCGATCTTTGTCCGCCCGAGAAATCTTTCGAACCTTTTTCCTTGTCACCGCGACAGATGATCAAGAGGCGGATGGATCGCCTCGGTCAATGAACCAAGGAGATCGTCATGTTCAAGCGCATACTCGTTTCCGGCCTCGTCGCCACCACTGTCGCCGCCACCGCTTTGGTCGGCACCGTTCAGCCCTCGGCGGCTCACTCGCATCACCACGACCTCGGCATCGGCATCGCCGCCGGTGTTGGCGGTTTCGTCCTCGGCAGCCTACTCGCCCAGCAGCAGCCGCGAACTGTCTATGTCGACGAAGATGGCGGTTCCTGGCATGTACGCCGCTGCTTCGAACGCTATTCGAGCTACGATCCGGACTCCGACACCTATATCGGCCACGACGGCTACAGCCACTACTGCCGTCTTTGAGAGAAGGTGTGCCAACACAGGCAAGAGGGGCTGCACGCGGCCCCTTTTCCTCGTTTGAACGCCGGAAGGTCGCGTTTAGAGACTAGCCTTCAGTTTGGAGTCCAGGATCGCTAATCCGGCGGCACGGCAGGTGTCGCCAATGAGGAGGCTCGCATTCGGTGACTGGTCACCCATCGCGACGAGTTCGAAGCTGCTTCCCGCCTCGGGATAGATCTTGGCGGCAAAAGGTTCGTCGGTGCCATGGTCGCCGGAAGATTTCTTGACGCTGACATGGCCGCAGATCACGATCTCCCGGTGGCCGTTGCGGGTCCGCTCGCCGGCAAGCATCGTCCCGAACCTGGCGGAGGCAGGGTCCTCCAGGCGCCGGCGATGCCCGTGGTGACGATCTCCTCCAGAGCAAGCGAGATCGGGATCGGATTGACGCGCTGGTCCCCAGGATCGGGTTTGGGCGCTGCCGCCACACATCCGCAATGTGAAGCGGCAAGCAGAAGCGGAACCGTTTTCCTCATGCGTGCCCTTTCGCATGCATTCCAATCACGCCGCTTGTCGTCGGCCTTTGGCGCGGCAACCCACGATGTATAGGCATTTGATGCGCGTCCAGCGGGCCAAACTCCTATCAGCGACAAGAGCGCGCTGCAGCCGATCAGCCCGTTGTCCCGCCGATCATCCTGGTTACCTCTGCCGCCGCATTGCGCACCATCGGGCCGATTTCGGCCAGCCGCTCCGGCGTCACCCGCACGGTCGGGCCCGACACCGAGACGCCACCGATCGGTTCGCCGAACTCGTTGAAGATGGCCGCCGCCACGCAGCGCATGCCGGGGTGCCGTTCCTCGTCGTCGACCGACCAGCCGCGCTGCTTGATCGTCGCCAGGTCGTGGGCGAGGGCAGGGATCTCGGAGAGCGTCTTGTCAGTGAAACGCTGCAGGCCGGCCTTGCGCAGGATGGTCCCGACGCGCTCCGGTTCGAGATGCGCCAGCACCGCCTTGCCGATGCCGGACGCATGGAAGGGGCTGCGCGTGCCCGGACGAAAGAAGGCGCGGATCGCCTGATGCGTCTCGACCTGGCTCACGAACACCACGCAATCATCTTCGGCGACCCCGAGATTTGCCGTTTCGCCGGTGTTCTCCATCAATTCCTGCATAACGATGCGGGCGCGGTCGACCAGCTTGCGGCGGCGCAGGAATGCCGCGCCCATGCGGTAAGTCTCGACACCGATCGACCACAGCTGGTCGCTCGTGTCGAACTCGACCATGCCGTGGTTTTGAAGCGTCGTCAGCATGCGGTAGGCGGTGGAGGCCGCAAGCCCGCTCCGCGCTGATATCTCGCTCAGCGACAGGCCGCTACCCTCGGCGACGATGGCCAGGATCCGCAAGGCCCGATCGAGCGATTGAACCGAATTGGCCTCGGATGGCCCGTTGAAGGCGCGCGGGCGGCCGCGCTGTCGTTTTTCGGGGGTTTCCATTGCACATTGTCACCGATTTCGCCGAGCAAGGAAATGAAAAAGTTTTCCACCGCTATCGGCGAGCAAATTCCTGAAAAACCGGAAGGCAAATAAAATCAATGCATAGCGGCCGTTTTCTAGAAATGAAAAAATATTCTGAAAAAATTGAAAAATAGCCGGCTTGCTGACATCCTTAGTCAATCCAACAACGACAACCCCTGTGGAGGGCCGGAAAATGGCCAGGATGCGCGCTGTCGATGCCGCGGTTCTCGTTCTCGAAAAAGAAGGCATCTCCTGCGCCTTCGGCGTGCCGGGCGCGGCGATCAATCCGCTCTATTCGGCGCTGAAGGCGAGGGGCACTATCCGCCATGTCCTGGCCCGTCACGTCGAGGGCGCCTCGCACATGGCCGAAGGCTACACCCGCGCAAAGGCGGGCAATATCGGGCTGTGCATCGGCACCTCGGGTCCCGCCGGCACCGACATGATCACCGGTCTCTATTCGGCTGCCGCCGATTCCATTCCGATCCTGTGCATCACCGGGCAGGCGCCGCGTGCGCGGCTCAACAAAGAGGATTTCCAGGCCGTCGACATCGCCGCGATCGCGTCGCCTGTCGCCAAATGGGCGGTCACAGTCATGGAACCCTATCTGGTGCCGATGGCGCTGCAGAAGGCATTCCACCTGATGCGCTCGTCGCGGCCGGGCCCAGTGCTGATCGACCTGCCGGTCGACGTCCAACTGGCCGAGATCGAGTTCGACATCGAGGCCTATGAGCCGCTGATGCCATTCAAACCGGCGATGACGCGCGCGCAGGCCGAAAAGGCGCTGACCATGCTCAATGCCGCCGAAAAGCCGCTGATCGTCGCCGGTGGCGGCATCATCAATGCCGATGCGTCGGATCTGCTGATCGAATTCGCCGAAATCACGGGCGTGCCGGTCATCCCGACGCTGATGGGCTGGGGCGCGATCCCCGACGACCACCGGCTAATGGCTGGGATGTGCGGGCTGCAGACCTCGCACCGCTACGGCAATGCGACGATGCTGGAAGCCGACTTCGTCTTCGGCATCGGCAACCGCTGGGCCAACCGCCACACCGGCTCGGTCGACGTCTACACCAAGGGCAAGAAATTCATCCATGTCGACATCGAGCCGACGCAGATCGGCCGCGTCTTCGCGCCGGATCTTGGTGTCGTCTCGGATGCGGGTGCCGCATTGAAGGTGCTGCTCGACGTCGCCACCGAGTGGAAGACGGCTGGCAAATTGCGCGACTGGTCGGGCTGGGCGAGGGAGTGCCAGGGCCGCAAGAAGACGATGAAGCGCAAGACCCATTTCGAACAGGTGCCGCTGAAGCCGCAGCGTGTCTATGAGGAGATGAACAAGGCGTTCGGCCGCGACGCCACCTACGTCACCACGATCGGCCTGTCGCAGATTGCCGGCGCGCAGTTCCTGCATGTCTACAAGCCGCGCAACTGGATCAATTGCGGCCAGGCCGGCCCGCTTGGCTGGACGCTGCCGGCAGCACTTGGCGTTCGCGCCGCCGATCCGGACCGCACCATCGTGGCCCTGTCGGGCGACTATGATTTCCAGTTCATGATCGAGGAACTGGCGGTCGGCGCGCAGCACAGACTGCCTTACATCCACGTCGTCGTGAACAACGCCTATCTCGGCCTGATCCGCCAGGCGCAGCGCGGCTTCTCGATGGACTACGAGGTCAGCCTTGCCTTCGAAAACATCAACCGCGCCGACGACCCCGAAGCCGGTTATGGCGTTGACCATGTCGCCGTTGCCGAGGCCATGGGCTGCAAGGCGGTCAGGGTGCGCAAGCCCGAGGAATTCGCCGCCGCCTTCAAGCAAGCGCAGCGGCTGATGAAGGAACACCGGGTCCCGGTCGTGCTCGAATTCATCCTCGAACGCGTCACCAACATCTCGATGGGCACCGAGATCGACAAGATCACCGAATTCGAGGACCTTGCCGAACGTCAGGAAGACGCGCCGACTGCGATCGTCATGTTGGATTAGGAGAGAAGAATGCCGCGTTTTTCAGCCAATCTGTCGATGCTCTTTGGCGAGCACGATTTCCTCGACCGTTTTGACGCAGCCGCCCGCGCGGGCTTCAAGGGCGTCGAATATATCGGCCCCTATGATCATGCGCCTGATGTGGTGGCCGCGAGGCTGAAGAAGAACGGCCTGACGCAGGTTCTGTTCAACCTGCCGGCCGGCGACTGGGGCAAGGGCGAGCGCGGTATCGCCGTGCTGCCGGACCGTGTGCCGGAATTTCGCCAGGGCATCGCCAAGGCGATCACCTATGCGCAGGCGCTCGGCTGCGAGCAGGTTAATTGCCTGGCCGGCATCGCGCCGGCCGGTGTCAACCGCAAGGTGCTGGAAGACGTCTTTGCCGAAAACCTCGCCTTCGCGGCGGAGAAATTGGAGCAGGCCGGCATCAGGCTGCTGATCGAGCCGATCAACACGCGCGACATTCCAGGCTTCTTCCTGAACTATTCGGAGCAGGCGCTGGCGGTCATCGATCGTGTCGGCTCAAAAAACCTGTTCCTGCAATATGACATCTATCACATGCAGGTCATGGAGGGGGATCTCGCCCGGAAAATCGAGGCAAACCTCGGCCGCATCGCGCATATCCAGCTTGCGGACAATCCCGGCCGTCACGAGCCGGGGACGGGCGAGATCAACTATCCCTTCCTCTACGAGCACATCGACCGCCTCGGCTATTCCGGCTGGATCGGCGCCGAATACAAGCCGAAGGCCGGCACGGAGGCCGGATTAGGCTGGTTCAGCGAGTTCGCCGGGCAGGGGAGCGCTGCGGCTTAGGCGGATTTCCAACCACGGCTGGCGCTGTCCCTCACCCTTTATCCTCTCCCCGTGAAGAACGGGGAGAGGGGGCCGCCTGCGCTGGAGCTTTGTCCCTTCTCCCCGTCTTTCACGGGGAGAAGGTGCCGGGAGGCGGATGAGGGGCAGCGCCGACCTTCGATACATTTGAACAGAGACCTTCAGGAGAAGATCAATGGAAACCATCGGCTTCATCGGCCTCGGCATCATGGGTGCGCCGATGGCAGGGCATCTGCTCGACGCCGGTTATACGATCATCGCAAGCGACCACCGCTCCAAGCCACCGGCAGAGTTGGCCGCCAAAGGCCTGAAAACCGTCACCGGCCATGCCGCCGTGGCCAAGGCTGCCGACATCGTCATCACCATGGTGCCCGACACGCCGCAGGTGGCCGATGTGCTGTTCGGCGAGAACGGCGTTGCGTCAGGCCTGACCAAGGGCAAGCTGGTGATCGACATGAGCTCGATCTCGCCGATCGAGACCAAGATATTCGCGGGGAAGATCAATGATCTCGGCTGCGACTATCTCGATGCGCCGGTTTCGGGCGGCGAGGTCGGCGCCAAGGCGGCGTCGCTCACCATCATGGTCGGCGGCGAGGAAAAGGCATTTGAACGCGCCAGGCCGGTTTTCGAGAAGATGGGCAAGAACATCACGCTGGTCGGACCGAACGGTGTTGGCCAGACTACCAAGGTCGCCAACCAGATCGTCGTCGCGCTGACCATTGAAGCCGTCGCCGAAGCGCTTGTTTTCGCGTCGAAAGCCGGCGCCGATCCGGCAAAGGTCAGGCAAGCCTTGATGGGCGGGCTGGCGGCCTCGCGCATCCTCGAAGTGCATGGCGAGCGCATGGTCAAGCGCACCTTCGCGCCGGGCTTCCGCATCGAACTGCACCAGAAGGATCTGAATCTGGCGCTGGAGGGCGCCAAGGCGCTCGGCGTGTCGCTGCCCAACACCTCGACCACCCAGCAACTGTTCAATTCCTGCGCGGCCAATGGTGGTGCCAAGGAGGATCACTCGGCCTTGGTCCGGGCGCTGGAGCGGATGGCCAATTTCGAGGTCGGCAGTGAGGCAGCCGGACTCGAAGGCAAAGCGGCATAGGTCCGGAGGCGGCGGCATAACGTTCCCAAGCCGCCACTTCTTGCCCTACCAAGAACGGGTTTCGGCTGATGTCGCCGAAACCCGTTTCTCGTTTCGTGACCTTCCCGGCAGGCGGCTCTGCCGTTTCCCGCTCAGCCGCGCTTCAAAAATGCCCGCGCGGCATAGAGACTGACCGCCGCCGCGTTCGACACGTTGAGCGAGCGGATGGCGCCGGGCATGTCGAGCCGCGCCAGCGTGGTCACGGTCTCGCGCGTCTTCTGGCGCAGGCCCTTGCCCTCGGCGCCGAGCACCAGCGCTATCTTCTCGCCGGCAAAGCTGGTCTCGATTTCCGCTGGCCCGTCCGAATCAAGACCGATCGTCTGGAAGCCGGCCTCGTGCAATTGCCCGAGCGCGTCGGCGAGATTCTTCACCTCGATCTGGTCGATATGCTCCAGCGCGCCGGAGGCGGATTTCGCCAGCACGCCCGATTCCTGCGGGCTGTGACGCGCGGTGGTGATCAACGCGCCGGCGCCGAAGGCGACCGCCGAGCGCAGGATGGCACCGACATTGTGCGGGTCGGTGACCTGGTCGAGCACCAGCACCAGCCTTGTGTCACCGAGCGCGTCGAGGCGCTTGGGCTTCAGCGGTTCCGCCTCGATCAGCACCCCTTGGTGCACGGCATCCGATCCGGTGATCTTGTCGATGTCCCTGGGTTCGACCAGTTCCGCCTTGAAGGACAGGGCGGCGAGGTCGGCTATGTCAAGACGCTCGGCCGCATTGCGCGTCACCAGCATTTTCCGGATCTTGCGGCGCGGATTGTCGAGCGCGGCACGCACCGTGTGCAGGCCATAAAGTCGCACCACGCCATCGGCGGCATTCTCGCCCGGCGGAACGGACTGGCGCGGCCGGAACGCCGGCGCGCCGCCGCTTTTCTCGTCGCGATGGGCGCGGCGCAGTTTGGCGTAGTGGGTGTCTTTCGGCGTGTTGGTCTTGTTGCTCATGGCTGGCTTCTATAGCTGGGTCCCGCAGCCAGGGATATGGCCCGTCGCCGCAGCCGGCGAACAACATCGAAAAACCCTTCCGGCGCGGTTGACACCCACTGGCCTTGCCGCCATAAGGCGCTTCGCTGATTTCGGAGAAGACATCTATCTCGGGTCCGGATCGGCGTGAATGCCTCGTTGCATGGCTCCGGCGGCAGACTGGAGAGGTGCCCGAGTGGTTAAAGGGGACGGACTGTAAATCCGTTGGCTTAGCCTACGTTGGTTCGAATCCAACCCTCTCCACCACTGCCGGCCCGGAAGCCCTGAAACGAGAAAAGCATCGGAGGCGAAAAGCGCATGGCGCTTTTCGGGTGAATCCGGTACTTCAGTGCAAGGCGCGGGTATAGCTCAGTGGTAGAGCAGCAGCCTTCCAAGCTGAATATGCGGGTTCGATTCCCGCTACCCGCTCCAGAATCTCTTCCTCATCATTGCTAGACCCCACGCTGCACGGCAAAGCGCGCAGCGCTTCAGGGCATGCGTGCGTTAACTGTTGAACGCGGAGGCCACCTGGTGTTGCGGCGGCAACTGACCGTTTGGCGTCAGTCTGTCGACGATGCCGGGCAGGGCGGTGGAAAGCTGCTTGAGCAGTTCCTGCTCGTCCATGCCGGTGCGCTGCGCGATCTCATGGATGACCTGCGGCCCGAGTGCTGCACCCAGATCATTGGCGTTGATCGACTGGTTCTGCCCGGTGCCGACCCAGGAATCGGCGACATTGCCATGGCCGGCGTCCCTGAGCTTGCCGAGCAGGCCGCCCAGACCGCCGAGCAGGCCACCGTCGCCGGGTTTGGCTTCGGTCGGAGCAGGCGCTTGAGTCTGCTGGTCCGGCTGGTCGGCGCTTCTGCCGCTCAGCATCTTGCCGACCAGCAGCGCGCCGAGCGCGATCATCAGCGGTTTGGTGATGTTGCCGCCGGGAACGGCGTTGTCGAAAAGTCCCATAGTGGATCCTCCATCTCAACCAAGCCCGGCCCATGTCCAACAATGACGCATGCAGGCAGAATTTCAAGCTGGCTTGAGCTTTTGACAATCATATGAAAATGTCGGGTTGGCAGGGGATGGAGAGGAAAAAATGGGTATCATCAGCTGGATCATTCTCGGCGTGATCGCCGGCTTCATCGGCAGCAAGATCGTCAACAAGACCGGCCAGGGCCTGATTATGGACATCGTGCTCGGCATCGTCGGTGCCGTTGTCGGCGGCCTGATCTTCAGTGCTTTCGGTGCATCGGGGGTCACCGGCCTCAACATCTGGAGCCTGATTGTTGCGGTGGTCGGCGCCGTCGTCGTGCTGTGGGCGTATCACCAGTTCAGCGGCAAGCGCACCATCTAGACGCGTCGGCTCTTCGTCTGCCATCTGCGGGCGTTGGATGGAGCCGTGTTTGCGGCTCCATCCGCCGGCCGGTCTGCGTATTGACTCAAGCGACCAAGGCGAGCCGGCGCTTGCGTTCGTTGAGCGACACGATGGCGAGCCCGCTGGCGACGACAAGCAGGATACCGCAGACGGCCAGCGCATTGGGAAATTGTCCAAATACGAGCAGGCCAGAAATGACCGCCCAGACGGTGAAGCAGTAGTAAAATGGCGCCACGGCGCTGGTCGGTCCGATGCGGTAGGCCATGAAGATGAAGAAATGGCCGAAGATCAGGAAAAATCCGGCGCCGGCCATCAGCAGCAGGTGACGCGTCTCGGGCGCCACCCAGCGCTCCGAAACCAGATGTGCCGCACCCGAGCCGATCAGCACCACCACGACGGCGGAAATCGCCACGATCATTCCCGGCACCTCGGCCGAAACGCGCCTGCCGGCAAGGTCGCGCGCGGCTGCCAGTGCCGCATTGCCGAGCGCAAGCAGGGCGTAGACCGAAATGCCCTGCATGGTCGGCTGCGCCACCATCAATGCGCCGATGAAGCCGAGCCCGATCAGCGCCATGCGTTGGCCGCCGATGCGCTCCCCGAACAGGACCGAGGAGCCGACCAGCATCAGCAGCGGCGTGATCTGTCCGAGCGCGGTGGAATCCGCGATCTGCATGTTAGCGAGCGCCACGACATAGCAAAGGATCGCCGCCAGTTCGAGCAGGTTCCTGCGCAGCACTTGGCCGTCGAAGATCAGGGGGATCTGTTTGCCGTGGCCAAGGAGAAACAGCAGCGGAAAGCCCCAGAGCGTTGCGGCCGCGCCGCGCAGAAACAGCACTTCGTAGGAGGGCAGGCCCGTGGTCGCGAGTTTCATCATCGTATCGTTGACGAGATACGATCCGGTCGAGACGATCATGAAAAGCGGGCCGCGAACGGTCGTCGGAAGGAAATGCATCCGGTCAGGAAATCAGACCTCGCCAGCGGCTGCAATGGGCCATCAACTGGCCGTGAACCAGACAGCGATTGGCGGGAACAGAGCGCGATACCGGCTTCGATCGGTCGGCTCCGCGCCCATTTCATTTTTGTCCCGAACCTTCCTATATCGGCGTCATATCCCCGCAATCGGATCGCTGGTTCGGACCGAGTGAGACTGCACCCGGCCAAAAGACGCTTGTGTTTTTTGGCCTTTGTCGCTAATCGCCCCGCATTCGACTGAACTGAAGGTCCAGGCCGTCCAAGGAAAGAGACTATGGCAAAAGGTAAATTCGAGCGCACTAAGCCTCATGTGAACATCGGCACGATTGGTCACGTTGACCATGGCAAGACGTCGCTGACGGCGGCGATCACGAAGTATTTTGGCGAGTACAAGCGCTACGACCAGATCGATGCGGCGCCGGAAGAGAAGGCGCGCGGCATCACGATCTCGACGGCTCACGTCGAATACGAGACGGCCAACCGCCACTATGCGCACGTCGACTGCCCCGGCCACGCCGACTATGTGAAGAACATGATCACCGGTGCGGCGCAGATGGACGGCGCGATCCTGGTGGTGTCGGCCGCCGACGGCCCGATGCCGCAGACCCGCGAGCACATCCTGCTGGCCCGCCAGGTCGGCGTGCCGTCGATCGTGGTGTTTTTGAACAAGGTCGACCAGGTCGATGACGCCGAGCTGCTGGAGCTGGTCGAGCTCGAGGTTCGCGAGCTGCTGTCGAAGAACGAATTCCCCGGCGACGACATTCCGATCGTCAAGGGTTCGGCCTTGGCCGCGCTCGAGGATTCGAACAAGACGATCGGCGAGGACGCGATCCGCGAGCTGATGGCTCAGGTCGACGCCTACATCCCGACGCCGGTCCGTCCACTCGACAAGCCGTTCCTGATGCCGATCGAGGACGTGTTCTCGATCTCGGGCCGCGGCACGGTGGTGACCGGCCGCGTCGAGCGCGGCGTGGTCAAGGTCGGCGAGGAACTGGAAATCATCGGCATCCGTCCGACGACCAAGACGACCTGCACGGGCGTCGAGATGTTCCGCAAGCTGCTCGACCAGGGCCAGGCCGGCGACAACATCGGCGCGCTGCTGCGCGGCGTTGATCGTGAAGGCGTCGAGCGCGGCCAGGTTCTGGCCAAGCCCGGCACGGTGAAGCCGCACAAGAAGTTCGTGGCCGAAGCCTACATCCTGACCAAGGACGAGGGTGGCCGTCACACGCCGTTCTTCACCAACTACCGTCCGCAGTTCTACTTCCGCACGACCGACGTGACCGGCATCGTGTCGCTGCCGGCCGGCACCGAGATGGTGATGCCCGGCGACAACATCACGGTCGATGTCGAACTGATCGTGCCGATCGCCATGGAAGAGAAGCTGCGCTTCGCCATCCGTGAAGGCGGCCGCACCGTCGGTGCCGGCATCGTCGTCACCATCAAAGAATAATCGATCCGGCGCTGCCGGTTCGGTAAGGAAAGGGCGGTCTTCGGGCCGCCTTTTTTGTTTTCGGCGCGGCGTGGCCTGGGAACTGCGTCTCACTCCCAAAGCTGCCGCAAGCCCCGTCGCAGTGAGGAGTGTAGGGTGCTCCGGAGGAGCTTTGCCAAGAGTGCCCAGCCGAAACTGGCCATCGAGGCAGGTTGAGCCACGCTCGATTTTGCCGCTATCGTGGCCGTTGGCAGCGCAGGGGCCGGCGGAGGATCGAGAATGAGCCAGGACGTTCCGACACTGTATGAATGGGCGGGCGGCATCGAGGCGCTGAACCGCCTGACCGAAACCTTCTACGACAAGGTGGCGAAGGACCCGATCGTCGGGCCGGTCTTCAAGCACATGTCGCCAGATCACCCCGCCCATGTCGCGGCCTTCATCGGCGAGGTTTTCGGCGGGCCGAAAACCTACAGCGAAAAGTTCGGCGGCCACCGCGAGATGGTCATGCATCATCTGGGCAAGCATTTGACCGAAGAGCAGCGCCGCCGCTGGATCAACCTCCTGGCCGACGCCGCGGATGCCGTCGGTCTGCCCGACGATCCCGAATTCCGTTCCGCCTTCATGGGCTATGTCGAATGGGGATCGCGATTGGCGAAGATGAATTCCAATCTAGGCGAGACCTGCGATCCGGAGACAGAACCGATGCCAGCCTGGGGCTGGGGCGTGCCTGGCGGCCCGCACAAGCCGCCAGCCGGGAAATCGTAATCGTTGCATGCCGGGCCGACAGCGCGACCTTTGCCGACGGCAGAGAATCTGGATTTCTGGCGAAGAAAATGAAACTGCATCCGGCTGCTCTTTACAGAGCGCACGGAAGCTTTTAGGAAGCGCCTGTTGCGCCGACACGCGTACGTTACGGGCATAGCTCAGTTGGTAGAGCGGCGGTCTCCAAAACCGCAGGTCGTAGGTTCGAGCCCTGCTGCCCGTGCCATTTTCGAAATGGCTATCAGAAACGACGTTTTTTGCCGGTGGCCTTTGAAATTTGGCGACCCGCTTGCCATATTGACACAGTTGAGGCATAAGGCCTGTATAGCCGGGACGGAACGACTGGATGGTTCCGAGGCGGCGTTTGGTCATAAAGCGGACACTTGCCACTTGCGTGGATCAAGAATCGGTTTTATGTAGACAGGACAGACACGCGGCGCGTGGAGCTGGGAAGCCGGCTTTACGCGTCTGATTTGCATGGGCGAAATGATTGCGCTGATTCGGCGCGAAAGTGGACCCAGGCGGCACGTCCCGGCCAGCGGGATCATCCAGGGGACCCGGCCAACGGGTCTTGAAGACAGGCGGCATATGGCTTCGAAAACCACAAATCCATTCGTCTTTCTCCAGCAGGTGCGCGCGGAGACAGCCAAGGTGACTTGGCCGTCGCGGCGCGAGACGATGATCTCGACGGTGATGGTTCTGGCCTTCGCTGTGATCGCGATGCTCTTTTTCTTCACCGCCGATCAGCTCATGGGCCTCGCGGTCGAGCAGATTCTGGGAATTGGACGCTAAGTCCGGCGATTACGGAGAAGTCGTAAAATGGCTACGCGCTGGTACATCGTCCACGCTTATTCGAACTTTGAAAAGAAGGTCGCCGAGGACATCGAGAACAAGGCCAAGCAGAAAGGCCTGTCCGCAGATATCGAGCAGATCGTGGTGCCGACCGAGAAGGTCGTCGAGGTCCGTCGCGGCCGCAAGGTCGATGCCGAACGCAAATTCTTCCCGGGCTATGTGCTCTTGAAGGCCAACCTGACCGATGCCGTGTTCTCGCTGGTGAAGAACACACCGAAGGTCACCGGCTTTCTCGGCGACTCCAAGCCGGTGCCGATCACCGAGGCGGAAGCGCAGCGCATCCTGAATCAGGTGCAGGAAGGCGTCGAGCGGCCGAAGCCCTCGGTCACCTTCGAGATCGGTGAGGCGATCCGCGTCTCGGACGGTCCCTTCGCGTCGTTCAATGGTTTCGTCCAGGAAGTGGACGAGGAGCGGGCGCGGCTCAAGGTGGAAGTTTCGATCTTCGGGCGCGCCGTGCCTGTCGATCTGGAATTCGGACAGGTCGAAAAGGGCTGATCCGAAATCCTTGGCGCCTGTCGGCGATCAGGGGAGGCGGCGCGGAGGCGCGCGGCCTTGGGAACGGTGGAAGGCGAATGTGGCTTTAGCCGGCCGCGGGAACCGCACCACCAGACTGCAACCGCCGGTGTTTCCCAGGTCGTGGAGCCGGCATAGACAAAGGCAGGAATAGAGATGGCTAAGAAAATTGCAGGCCAGCTCAAGCTCCAGGTCTCCGCGGGTTCGGCTACGCCGTCGCCCCCGATTGGCCCGGCGCTTGGTCAGCGCGGCATCAACATCATGGAGTTCTGCAAGGCGTTCAACGCGCAGACCCAGGAAATGGAAAAGGGATCGCCGGTTCCGGTGGTCATTACCTACTATCAGGACAAGTCGTTCACCTTCGTCATGAAGACGCCGCCGGTGAGCTACTTCCTGAAGAAGGCTGCGAACCTGAAGTCTGGTTCGAAGGAACCCGGCAAGGTCAAGGCCGGTACTGTTTCGCGCGACAAGATTCGCGAGATCGCTACCGCCAAGATGAAGGATTTGAACGCAAACGACGTCGAAGCGGCCATGCGCATGGTCGAGGGCTCTGCCCGTTCGATGGGTCTGGAAGTGGTGGGCTGAGATCATGGCAAAGATTGCAAAGCGTGTATCCAAGTCCCGCGAAGGCATCGATCCCAACAAGGCCTATGCCCTGGGTGAAGCGCTGAAGCTGCTCAAGGACCGTTCGTCGGTCAAGTTCGACGAGACCGTCGAAGTCGCCATGAACCTCGGTGTCGACCCGCGCCATGCCGACCAGATGGTCCGCGGCGTGGTCAACCTGCCGAACGGCACCGGCCGCTCGGTTCGCGTCGCCGTGTTCGCCCGTGGCGACAAGGCGGAGGAAGCCAAGGCCGCTGGCGCCGACATCGTCGGTGCGGAAGACCTGGTCGACATCGTCCAGAAGGGCACGATCGATTTCGATCGCTGCATCGCTACGCCGGACATGATGCCGCTCGTCGGTCGTCTCGGTAAGGTGCTCGGCCCGCGCGGCATGATGCCGAACCCGAAGGTCGGCACCGTCACCACCGACGTCGCCGCCGCCGTCAAGGCATCGAAGGGCGGCGCGGTCGAGTTCCGCGTCGAGAAGGCGGGCATCGTGCATGCCGGCGTCGGCAAGGTCTCGTTCGATGTCAAGGCGCTGGAAGAGAACGTCCGCGCCTTCGCCGATGCGGTGACCAAGGCAAAGCCGGCTGGCGCCAAGGGCAACTACGTCAAGAAGGTGTCCGTCACCTCGACGATGGGCCCGGGCCTCAAGTTGGATGTCTCGACGCTCGCCGCGTCCTGATCGAATTTTTTGGGCCAGCCGCACGCGGCTGACCTTTGAAGTGAATTCCGGGCCTTGGACTTGTCCTGGGCCCGGTACCGGGAGCCGGAAGGCTTCCGGACATCCTGTCCGAGATTGCAGGCGGCCCTCAGCCTTAATTCGTCTGGGCCTGCATGAGACGGGTGAAGACCTGACAACGGAGCGACTGCTCCAATGAAGGGTTCGAACCGTGTTTGCCTTTTGTCTGCGCATCGCCGGCTTGGCCGTCGATGTGGCGAAAGGGGGCAGGATCCTCGAGCGTCGTTCGGGAGATCCGTTACTGGATGGCCCGGCCGGCAAAAAGGCAACCCGACGCCTGTCTTTGTGAATGGGATGTTCCCGTTAACAGGATGGGGTCAACTGGAGATAGGCAGTGGACAGAGCGGAAAAACGCGAACTCGTCACGGGCCTGAACGATGCGTTCTCGGGCGCAGGTTCAGTGGTCGTGGCCCACTATGCCGGTATCACCGTCGCGCAAATGAACGACCTTCGGTCGAAAATGCGCGCCGCCGGTGGCACCGTTAAAGTCGCGAAGAACCGTCTCGCCAAAATCGCTCTTCAGGGCACGGACTCCGCATCGATCATCGACCTGTTCAAGGGACAGACGCTGGTCGCTTATTCGGAGGATCCGATTGCGGCGCCGAAGGTCGCGTCCGATTTCGCCAAGGGAAATGACAAGCTTGTCATTCTCGGCGGCGCAATGGGCACGACCTCGCTTGACGCCGACGGTGTGAAGGCACTCGCCACACTTCCGTCGCTCGACGAGCTGCGCGCCAGGCTGGTTGGCATGATCGCCACGCCAGCAACCCGGATCGCCCAGATCGTCAATGCACCCGCGGCTTCGGTCGCGCGCGCCATCGGCGCTTACGCCCGGAAGGACGAGGCGGCATGAGGCCGTTCCTCGCTATCACAAACACACGTTCGAACCTAACGAAGGAATACAACAATGGCTGATCTCGCAAAGATCGTAGACGACCTTTCGAAGCTGACCGTCCTCGAGGCGGCTGAGCTGTCGAAGCTTCTGGAAGAAAAGTGGGGCGTTTCGGCTGCTGCTCCGGTGGCGGTTGCCGCTGCTGGCGGCGCTGCCGCCGCCGCTGCTCCGGTCGAAGAGAAGACCGAATTCGATGTCGTCCTCACCGAGGCCGGCGCTCAGAAGATCAACGTCATCAAGGAAGTCCGCGCCATCACCGGTCTTGGCCTCAAGGAAGCCAAGGATCTGGTCGAAGCGGCTCCGAAGCCGGTCAAGGAAGGTGTTTCCAAGGCCGACGCCGACAAGTTCAAGGCCCAGCTGGAAGCAGCCGGCGCCAAGGTCGACCTGAAGTAAGCGTATAAAGCGGCGGGCGGCCTCGCGCCGCCCGCCACTCCCTTCGCCCGGAAGGGAGGACGCGTAACGCGAGATGTACGAGAACCTCTTTCCTGAGGGCCTGGAAACGGCCTTCAGGAAACGGGTTTTCTCCCGTTTTAGCCGGCCACCGACGGGAGGTCGGAGAACAGACAGAGAGCCGCCGCCCAGGTGGCTCGGAATGCAAGGCGAACCGCGGCGAGGTTCGCCCCGAGTTTAGAGCTAAGGAGCGACGATGGCCCATACCCAGACTTTCAATGGCCGCAGACGCGTACGCAAGTTCTTCGGAAAGATCCCGGAAGTTGCGGAGATGCCGAACCTCATCGAGGTTCAGAAGGCGTCCTATGACCAGTTCCTGATGGTGGACGAGCCCAAGGGCGGCCGTCCGGACGAGGGACTGCAGGCTGTTTTCAAGTCGGTCTTTCCGATCTCCGACTTTTCCGGCTCCTCGATGCTGGAGTTCGTGAAGTACGAGTTCGAAGGACCGAAATTCGACGTTGACGAATGCCGTCAGCGCGACCTGACCTATGCCGCGCCGCTGAAGGTGACGCTGCGCCTCATCGTGTTCGATATCGACGAAGATACCGGCGCCAAGTCGATCAAGGACATCAAGGAGCAGGACGTCTACATGGGCGACATGCCGCTCATGACCTTGAACGGCACCTTCATCGTCAATGGCACCGAGCGCGTCATCGTCTCGCAGATGCACCGTTCGCCGGGCGTCTTCTTCGACCATGACAAGGGCAAGTCGCATTCGTCGGGCAAGCTTCTGTTCGCCGCGCGCGTCATTCCCTATCGCGGTTCGTGGCTCGACATCGAGTTCGATTCCAAGGACGTCGTGCACGCCCGTATCGACCGTCGCCGCAAGATCCCCGTGACGTCGCTCTTGATGGCGCTCGGCATGGATGGCGAAGAGATCCTGTCGACCTTCTACAACAAGATCACCTACAAGCGCGCCGGCGACCATTGGCGCATTCCGTTCAACGTCGAGCGTTTCCGCGGCCTTAAGGCCGTCGGCGACCTGGTCGATGCCGATACGGGTGAGGTCGTTGTCGAAGCTGGCAAGAAGATCACCGCCCGCCAGGCGCGTCAGCTCGGCGAAAAGGGCCTGAAGGCGATCAAGGCGACCGACGAGGACCTGCTCGGCAACTATCTCGCCGAGGACATCGTCAACTACGCCACCGGCGAGATCTTCCTCGAAGCCGGCGACGAGATCGACGAGAAGACGCTGAAGGTGCTGCTCGGCACCGGTGAGCAGGAGGTGCAGATCCTCGACATCGACCATGTCAATGTCGGCGCCTACATCCGCAACACGCTCGCCGTCGACAAGAACGAGAGCCGCCAGGATGCGCTGTTCGATATCTATCGCGTCATGCGTCCGGGCGAGCCGCCGACACTCGAGACCGCCGAAGCCATGTTCAACTCGCTGTTCTTCGACAGCGAGCGCTATGACCTGTCGGCCGTCGGCCGAGTCAAGATGAACATGCGCCTCGAACTCAAGGCCGAAGACACCGTGCGCGTGTTGCGCAAGGAAGACATCTTGGCCGTGGTCAAGACGCTGGTCGAACTGCGCGACGGCAAGGGCGAGATCGACGACATCGACAATCTCGGCAACCGCCGCGTTCGTTCGGTCGGCGAGCTGATGGAGAACCAGTACCGCGTCGGCCTGCTGCGCATGGAGCGCGCGATCAAGGAGCGTATGTCCTCGATCGAGATCGACACGGTCATGCCGCAGGACCTGATCAACGCCAAGCCGGCGGCCGCCGCCGTGCGCGAGTTCTTCGGTTCCTCGCAGCTGTCCCAGTTCATGGACCAGACCAACCCGCTGTCGGAGATCACCCACAAGCGCCGTCTTTCGGCGCTTGGACCGGGCGGCCTGACCCGCGAACGCGCCGGCTTCGAAGTGCGCGACGTGCACCCGACGCATTACGGCCGTATCTGCCCGATCGAGACGCCGGAAGGCCCGAATATCGGTCTGATCAACTCGCTGGCCACGTTCGCGCGCGTCAACAAGTACGGCTTCATCGAGAGCCCGTACCGCAAGATCGTCGACGGCAAGCTGACCAATGACGTCGTCTATCTCTCGGCGATGGAAGAAGCCAAGCACCATGTCGCGCAGGCCAACGCCGAACTCGACAAGAATGGCGGCTTCGTCGACGAGTTCGTCATTTGCCGCAGTGCCGGCGAAGTGATGATGGCGCCGCGCGAAAACGTCGATCTGATGGACGTGTCGCCCAAGCAGATGGTGTCGGTGGCCGCGGCCCTGATCCCGTTCCTGGAAAACGACGACGCCAACCGCGCGCTGATGGGCTCCAACATGCAGCGTCAGGCCGTGCCGCTGGTGCGCGCCGAGGCGCCGTTCGTCGGCACCGGCATGGAGCCGGTCGTCGCCCGTGACTCGGGTGCCGCCATCGGCGCCCGCCGCGGCGGCATCGTCGACCAGGTGGACGCTACCCGTATCGTTATCCGCGCGACGGAAGATCTCGATCCGGGCAAGTCCGGCGTCGACATCTACCGGTTGATGAAGTTCCAGCGTTCGAACCAGAACACCTGCATCAACCAGCGTCCGCTGGTGCGCATGGGTGACCGGGTCAACAAGGGCGACATCATCGCCGACGGTCCGTCGACGGAGCTCGGCGATCTGGCGCTCGGCCGCAACGTGCTGGTCGCGTTCATGCCGTGGAACGGCTACAATTACGAGGATTCCATCCTCTTGTCCGAGCGCATCGTCGCCGACGACGTCTTCACCTCGATCCATATCGAGGAGTTCGAGGTTATGGCGCGCGATACCAAGCTCGGTCCGGAGGAAATCACGCGCGACATTCCGAACGTCTCGGAAGAAGCGCTGAAGAACCTCGATGAAGCCGGCATCGTCTATATCGGTGCGGAAGTGCAGCCGGGCGACATCCTGGTCGGCAAGATCACGCCGAAGGGCGAAAGCCCGATGACGCCGGAAGAGAAGCTTCTGCGCGCCATCTTCGGCGAAAAGGCTTCGGATGTGCGCGACACTTCGATGCGCATGCCTCCGGGCACCTTCGGCACCGTCGTCGAGGTGCGCGTGTTCAACCGCCACGGTGTGGAGAAGGACGAGCGCGCCATGGCGATCGAGCGCGAGGAGATCGAACGCCTTGCCAAGGACCGCGACGACGAGCAGGCGATCTTGGACCGCAACGTCTACGCCCGCCTCTCCGACGTGCTCGTCGGCAAGGAAGCGATCGCCGGACCGAAGGGCTTCAAGAAGGGCTCGACGCTGTCCAAGGATACGCTTGACGACTATCCGCGTTCGCAGTGGTGGCAGTTTGCCGTGGAGAACGAAAAGCTCCAGAGCGAACTGGAAGCCCTGCGTGGCCAGTATGACGACTCCAAGAAGGCGCTCGAACAGCGCTTCATGGACAAGGTCGAGAAGGTCCAGCGCGGCGACGAAATGCCTCCGGGCGTCATGAAGATGGTCAAGGTCTTCGTGGCGGTGAAGCGCAAGATGCAGCCGGGCGACAAGATGGCCGGCCGTCACGGCAACAAGGGTGTCGTGTCGCGCATCGTTCCGGTCGAGGATATGCCTTTCCTCGAGGACGGCACGCATGCCGATATCGTGCTCAACCCGCTGGGTGTGCCGAGCCGCATGAATGTCGGCCAGATCCTGGAGACGCATCTGGGCTGGGCCTGCGCGGGAATGGGCCGGAAGATCGGCGAATTGATCGACGCCTATAAGGCGGGCGGCGACATCAAGCCGTTGCGCAAGACGTTGGAAAGCTTCATGCCCTCCAACGACCGCAACGAGCCGATCCGCGAATATGACGACGAGAGCATTGTCCGCCTCAGCGAGCAGATGCGCCGCGGCGTCTCGATCGCGACCCCGGTGTTCGACGGCGCGCACGAGGCCGACATCAACACCATGCTGGAGCAGGCTGGCCTGCACACCAGCGGTCAGTCGCAGCTCTATGACGGACGCACCGGCGAGCCGTTCGATCGCAAGGTGACGATGGG
Source organism: Mesorhizobium sp. B2-4-14 (assembly GCF_006442155.1). Taxonomy (NCBI): domain Bacteria; kingdom Pseudomonadati; phylum Pseudomonadota; class Alphaproteobacteria; order Hyphomicrobiales; family Phyllobacteriaceae; genus Mesorhizobium; species Mesorhizobium sp. B2-4-14. The sequence continues at coordinate 29,440 of NZ_VFVA01000040.1, forward strand.
CTATATCTACATGCTCAAGCTTCACCACCTCGTGGACGACAAGATCCACGCGCGTTCGATCGGTCCGTACTCGCTCGTCACCCAGCAGCCGCTGGGCGGCAAGGCGCAGTTCGGCGGCCAGCGCTTCGGCGAAATGGAGGTCTGGGCGCTGGAAGCCTACGGTGCCGCCTACACGCTGCAGGAAATGCTGACGGTGAAGTCGGACGACGTCGCCGGCCGTACCAAGGTCTACGAGGCGATCGTCAGAGGCGACGACACCTTCGAGGCGGGCATCCCGGAGAGCTTCAACGTGCTCGTCAAGGAAATGCGGTCTCTCGGCCTCAATGTCGAGCTGGAGAACACCAAGCTCGACGAAGCACCGGTTCGGCTGCCAGACGCTGCCGAATAGGGAGTAAACAAGACATCCGGTCGCGGGAGAGGGCTCCCGCGACCGGATGCATCAATTTCTTCGGCCGGTGGGCCGACCACTCAGCGGGCATTCGGCCCGCGTTAGATGCAAGGGGTTTTCGAGGACCCCGAAAAGGAGAACGGCATGAACCAAGAGGTCATGAATCTCTTCAATCCCCAGGCGCCCGCGCAGGTGTTCGATTCCATCCGGATCTCGCTTGCCAGCCCTGAGAAGATTCTGTCCTGGTCGTTCGGCGAGATCAAGAAGCCGGAGACCATCAACTACCGCACCTTCAAGCCGGAGCGTGACGGTCTTTTCTGCGCACGCATTTTTGGTCCGATCAAGGACTATGAGTGCCTGTGCGGCAAGTACAAGCGCATGAAGTACAAGGGCGTCATCTGCGAAAAGTGCGGCGTCGAAGTCACGCTGTCGCGCGTGCGTCGCGAGCGCATGGGCCATATCGAGCTCGCCGCCCCCGTCGCCCACATCTGGTTCCTGAAGTCGCTGCCCTCGCGCATCGGCACGCTGCTCGACATGACGCTGAAGGATATCGAGCGCGTCCTCTACTTCGAGAACTATATCGTCACCGAGCCTGGCCTCACCGCGCTGAAGGAGCACCAGCTGCTCAGCGAGGAAGAGTATATGATCGCCGTCGACGAATATGGCGAGGATTCCTTCACCGCCATGATCGGCGCCGAGGCCATTCATGACCTTCTGGCCGGCATGGACCTGGAGAAGATCGCCGGCGACCTGCGTTCGGAGCTGGCTTCGACCACGTCCGAGCTGAAGCAGAAGAAGTATCTGAAGCGGCTCAAGGTCGTCGAGAACTTCATGGAATCCGGCAACCGTCCGGAATGGATGATCATGAAGGTGGTTCCGGTGATCCCGCCGGACCTGCGCCCGCTGGTTCCTCTGGACGGCGGCCGTTTCGCGACGTCCGACCTGAACGACCTCTATCGCCGCGTTATCAACCGCAACAACCGTCTGAAGCGGCTGATCGAACTGCGTGCCCCCGGCATCATCGTGCGCAATGAAAAGCGCATGCTGCAGGAAGCCGTCGATGCGCTGTTCGACAACGGCCGCCGCGGCCGCGTCATCACAGGCGCCAACAAGCGCCCGCTGAAGTCGCTGTCCGACATGCTGAAGGGCAAGCAGGGCCGGTTCCGCCAGAACCTGCTCGGCAAGCGCGTCGACTATTCCGGCCGTTCGGTCATCGTCACCGGTCCCGAGCTCAAGCTGCACCAATGCGGCCTGCCGAAGAAGATGGCGCTCGAACTGTTCAAGCCCTTCATCTACGCCCGTCTCGACGCCAAGGGTTACTCCTCGACCGTCAAGCAGGCGAAAAAGCTGGTCGAGAAGGAGCGTCCGGAGGTCTGGGATATCCTCGACGAAGTCATCCGCGAACATCCGGTGCTGCTGAACCGCGCGCCGACGCTGCACCGCCTCGGCATCCAGGCGTTCGAGCCGATCCTGATCGAAGGCAAGGCAATCCAGCTGCATCCGCTGGTCTGCACGGCCTTCAACGCCGACTTCGACGGCGACCAAATGGCCGTTCACGTGCCGCTGTCCTTGGAAGCGCAGCTTGAAGCCCGCGTGCTGATGATGTCGACCAACAACATCCTGCATCCGGCTTCCGGCGCGCCGATCATCGTGCCGTCGCAGGACATGGTTCTGGGTCTCTATTATCTCTCGATCGTCAACCAGAACGAGCCGGGCGAGGGCATGGTGTTTGCCGACATGGGCGAACTCCAGCATGCGCTCGAGACCAAGGCGGTGACGCTGCACGCCAAGATCAAGGGTCGCTTCCGCTCGGTCGACGCCGAAGGCAAGGTCGTGTCGAAGATCTACGACACCACGCCTGGCCGCATGATCATCGGCGAGCTTCTGCCGAAGAACGTCAACGTGCCTTACGAGACCGCCAACCAGGAGATGACCAAGAAGAACATCTCCAAGATGATCGACACCGTCTACCGCCACTGCGGTCAGAAGGAGACGGTCATTTTCTGCGACCGCATCATGGCGCTCGGTTTCGCCCATGCCTGCCGTGCCGGCATTTCGTTCGGCAAGGACGACATGCTGATCCCGGACACCAAGACCAAGCTTGTGTCGGACACCGAGGCTTTGGCCAAGGAATACGAGCAGCAGTACAATGACGGTCTGATCACGCAGGGCGAGAAGTACAACAAGGTCGTCGACGCCTGGGCCAAGTGCTCGGAAAAGGTCGCCGACGAGATGATGGCCCGCATCAAGGCGGTCGAGTTCGAGGACAATGGCCGTCAGAAGCCGATGAACTCGATCTACATGATGTCGCACTCCGGTGCGCGTGGCTCGCCCACCCAGATGCGTCAGCTCGCCGGCATGCGCGGCCTGATGGCCAAGCCGTCGGGCGAAATCATCGAGACGCCGATCATCTCGAACTTCAAGGAAGGCCTGACCGTGCTCGAGTACTTCAACTCGACCCACGGCGCCCGTAAGGGTCTGGCCGACACCGCCTTGAAGACGGCGAACTCGGGCTACCTCACCCGCCGTCTGGTCGACGTGGCGCAGGACTGCATCGTCAACTCCGTGGATTGCGGCACCGACAAGGGCCTCACCATGCAGCCGATCGTCGATGCCGGTCAGGTTGTTGCTTCGGTTGGCCAGCGCGTGCTGGGCCGCACCGCGCTCGACGACATCAACCATCCGGTGACCGGCGATCTGCTGGTCAAGGCCGGCAAGCTGATGGACGAGCGCGATGTGGAGCAGATCGAAAAGGCCGGCGTTCAGTCGGTCCGCATCCGTTCGGCGCTGACCTGCGAGGTCAGGGTCGGCGTCTGCGCGGTGTGCTACGGACGCGATCTGGCCCGCGGCACCCCGGTCAACCAGGGTGAAGCCGTCGGCGTCATCGCGGCGCAGTCGATCGGTGAGCCGGGCACCCAGCTCACCATGCGTACCTTCCACATGGGCGGTACCGCGCAGGTGGTGGACTCTTCGTTCCTTGAAGCCTCCTATGAGGGCAAGGTCGAGATCCGCAACCGCAACGTGGTGCGCAACTCTGACGGCCAGCAGATGGTCATGGGCCGCAACATGGCGGTGCTGATCCTCGACGAAGCCGGCAAGGAGCGCGCCACGCACCGCGTCACCTATGGTTCGCGCATCTTCGTGGACGATGGCGACAAGGTGAAGCGCGGCCAGCGTATCGCCGAGTGGGATCCCTATACCCGCCCGATCCTCACCGAAATCGAGGGCAAGGTGGCGTTCGAGGATCTGGTCGACGGCATTTCCGTGCAGGAAACGGCCGACGAGTCGACCGGCATCACCAAGCGTGAGGTCATCGACTGGCGTTCGACGCCGCGCGGCAACGACCTGAAGCCGGCGATCGTCGTCCAGGACACCAAGGGCAAGGTCGGCAAGCTGTCGAAGGGTGGCGATGCCCGCTTCCTGCTCTCGGTTGAGGCCATTCTCTCGGTCGAGCCGGGTGCGCAGGTTCGTCCCGGCGACGTGCTGGCGCGTATCCCGATGGAAAGCGCCAAGACCAAGGACATCACCGGTGGTCTGCCGCGTGTTGCCGAACTGTTCGAGGCACGTCGTCCCAAGGATCACGCCATCATCGCCGAGATCGACGGCACGATCCGCTTCGGCCGCGACTACAAGAACAAGCGTCGCATCATCATCGAGCCGCATGACTCGACGCTTGAGCCGGTCGAATACCTGATCCCGAAGGGCAAGCCGTTCCATCTCCAGGACGGCGACGTCATCGAGAAGGGCGACTACATCCTCGACGGCAATCCCGCGCCGCACGACATCCTGGCGATCAAGGGCGTGGAAGCGCTTGCTTCCTACCTCGTCAACGAGATCCAGGAAGTCTACCGTCTGCAGGGCGTGTCGATCAACGACAAGCACATCGAGGTGATCGTTCGCCAGATGCTGCAGAAGGTCGAGATCACCACGCAGGGCGACTCGACCTATATCCCGGGCGACCATGTCGACGTGATCGAACTGGAAGAGGTCAACGAGCGGCTGATCGAGGACGGCAAGAAGCCGGCCGAAGGCCAGCCGGTGCTGCTCGGCATCACCAAGGCGTCGCTGCAGACGCCGTCCTTCATCTCGGCCGCCTCCTTCCAGGAGACGACCAGGGTGCTGACGGAAGCAGCCGTCGCCGGCAAGACCGACATGCTGCAGGGCTTGAAGGAAAACGTCATCGTCGGCCGGCTGATCCCGGCCGGTACTGGCGGCACGATGAGCCAGATCCGGCGCATCGCCACCTCGCGCGACGAACTCATCATCGACGAGCGCCGCAAGGCCTCCGGTGTGGAAGTGGCCGAGCCGATGCTCGCCGACATGACAACCGCCGCGCAGTAAGCGCGGCGGCAAGGATCTCAGGCAACAGAAGCCGTCGGGGCAACCCGGCGGCTTTTTCGTTTCACATCAACCCGAGGAGGGAAACATGAGCAGAAAGACATGGACGGCTGTCGACGACTACATCGTCGCCTCTCTCTTCGAGCCGGATCCCGTGCTCGACGCGGTTCTTGCCGCCAACCGCGATCACAGCCTGCCGGCGATCGATGTCTCGGCGGCGCAGGGAAAGCTACTCTCGCTGCTGGTGCGCATCGGCGGCGCCAGGAAGGTACTCGAGATCGGCACGCTTGGCGGCTATTCGACCATCTGGATGGCGCGGGGATTGCCGGCCGACGGCAAGATCGTGACGCTCGAACTTGATCCGCACCATGCCAAGGTCGCGCGTTCGAATTTTGAGCGGACTGATGTCTCGGGCAAGGTGGACTTGCGCGTCGGCCCCGCATTGCAATCGCTCGCCGCGCTGAGTGACGAGAATGCCGGCCCGTTCGACCTCATCTTCATCGACGCCGATAAGCCGAACAATCCGAACTATCTCGACTGGGCCATGCGGCTGTCGCGCTCCGGAACGGTCATCGTCTGCGACAACGTCATCCGCGACGGCGATGTGGTGAACGAAGACGGACGCGACGCCAATGTCGAAGGCGCCCGCGCCGCGTTTTCATTCATCGGTGGCGACAGACGGCTGGACGGCACAGCCATCCAGACCGTCGGCGCCAAGGGCTATGACGGCTTTGCCATCGCGATTGTCGATTGAAGGCAACTACCGGAGTTGGATATACCAGCGCCTTCAGTCCTGTTCTCAGTCATCTGAGATTGTCAGACGTCGACAAGGCAGCGGTCGAGAAGCAATCAGTCGAAAAACGCTTCCACCACGTTGCGCTTGCCGAGCATGAAGGCGTCGGCGACATGCTGCAGCGGCGCCAGATCCACATCCGACGTGCCGGCGCGAACGAGTTCGGCGAACCGCCTGTAGAGCATCGGGTATTCCGCTTCCGGCTCCTCATGGACGACACGTCCGTCGATTGCGAGTTTCGAGCCGCCACCGGAAAGCAACATCTTGCCGGCATCGGTGTCGGCAAGGATGTCCCAGCTTTGAGGGCCAGTCTGCAGCCAATCGAGGTCCATGGTCACCGGCAAACCGTTCGAGGTGCGAAATGTGACTTGCGCCGCGACCGGGGCAGCGCGGTTCTCTGGAAAGTCGAGTGCCGCCGAGGTGACGTGCATCGCCGGCAGGATATAGGTCGCGATCGACAGCGCGTTGATGCCGGGATCGAAGACACCGAAACCGCCGGGTTGCCAGATCCAGTCCTGGTTCGGATGCCAGCGACGGACATCTTCCTTCCAGACGATCGCCGCGGAGCGGATTCGGGTCGATGCGAGAAAGCCGCGTGCCGCTTCAACCGCCGGTGCATAGCGCGAATGCCAGCTGGCAAAGAGGGAAACACCCTGCTTTGCAGCCAGCACCTTCAGGTCCTCGACCTCGCTGACCGTGGCGCCCGGCGGCTTTTCGAGGAAGACATGTTTCTTGGCCTCGAGTGCGGTGCGGGCGGCATCGTAGCGGAATTGCGGCGGCATGCAGAGCGATACGGCGTCGAGCTCCGGCACCGCGTCGAGCATCGCCTCGATGGTGGGAAAATTCGGGATGCCGTCGACCCTGCCATGCCGGCTTGCTGCGGCGGCGAGGCGGTAGGCCTGGTCCTTCGCCAGGGCCGGCAGGTGCTGGTCGCGCACGATCTTGCCGACGCCGATGATGCCGAGCTTGATGGGATTATTGGTCGAGGACATGTGTGCTCCGGAATGGGAATGGCAGATTTTTCTATGCGCGAGAAGACGGCCGGGTAACTTGCGGTAGAGCGTCTGTCCAGCCGACATCAGCCGCGTCCGGACTTGATTCTCATATCGGCTCGTCGAAAGTAACGATCGACACTTCGCCTTCGAGCGCGCCCTGGTAGGCTGAAAGGTGCGGCTCCTCGTCAGGCACGCCGTCCATGTCGCCGATCTGGTCGAGCTCGGCCTCGGCATAACCTTCCGCGGCGAGCGATTCGAGGGCGCGGCGCACCGCCGAATCGTCGTCGGGCGCGACAAGCATGACATGCACGCCTTCCGCCTTGCCGCCTTTGCGCTTCCACACCCGGCCGGTGATGATGGTGACCGGGCGTTCTTCATTGTCGTTCACGGGCTGATTCCTCCTGGCAAGGGCCGTATGAGGGACTTTGAGTGCTCAGGCGGCCTTTTCGCATGAAGCAGGGCCGCGCGACAGCCGGAAGCCGGTCACTTTCTTCCTCGCCCTTGCAAATTGGCGAAAGAAAATTACATGCGGTTTTCGCATGGCTGCCAAGCCCCGGCTTCAATGCAATATTTGCCGTTGCGGGGTTGACGCTTCGCGGGCTTGCGAGTAGAAGCCGGCCAGTCAGAACCGATGTGAGGCTCTCCTTTCCGAAGCGACACGCTTTGGAGTTTGCTTCAAACAGGGTTCATCTTACGAGCGAAAAGACATTTCCGGCGTGCATGAAGCGGCTTCCGCTTCCTCTGCGATTTGTTCGGGCAGGACCGCGAGGCGCGGTTTGTGGCCCGAATTTGCGTATGGAAATGACGCTTTGAGCGGCCCTGACCGGGCGAGACACGGAATTGAGAGACAAGAGGGTTTAATGCCTACCGTCAACCAGCTGATCCGCAAGCCGCGCATTGCGCCGGTGAAGCGCAACAAGGTCCCGGCCATGCAGCAGAACCCGCAGAAGCGGGGCGTCTGCACGCGCGTCTACACGACGACGCCGAAGAAGCCGAACTCGGCGCTGCGCAAGGTGGCCAAGATCCGCCTGACCAATGGTTTCGAGGTGATCGGTTACATCCCCGGCGAAGGTCACAACCTTCAGGAGCACTCCGTGGTCATGATCCGCGGCGGCCGCGTCAAGGACCTTCCGGGCGTCCGTTACCACATCATCCGCGGCGTGCTCGACACGCAGGGTGTGAAGAACCGCAAGCAGCGCCGTTCGAAGTACGGTGCGAAGCGTCCGAAGTAAGGTTTTCCGGCTTCGGCGCTGTTTTGAGCGCGCCAGGCTATGAGAGATTGAGAGACAAAAGCCATGTCCCGTCGTCACAGTGCAGAAAAGCGTGAGATCAATCCGGACCCGAAGTTCGGCGATCTGATCGTTACCAAGTTCATGAACGCCGTCATGTATGACGGCAAGAAGTCGGTCGCCGAGACCATCGTCTACGGCGCGCTCGACCAGGTTCAGTCGAAGACCAAGCAGGAGCCGGTCACCGTCTTCCATCAGGCGCTCGACAATGTCGCGCCGCATGTGGAGGTGCGTTCGCGTCGCGTCGGCGGCGCCACCTACCAGGTTCCGGTCGACGTGCGTCCCGAGCGTCGCCAGGCGCTGGCCATCCGTTGGCTGATCGCGGCTGCTCGCAACCGCAACGAGACCACCATGGTCGACCGCCTCTCCGGCGAGCTGATGGATGCGGCCAACAACCGCGGCACGGCCGTCAAGAAGCGTGAAGACACCCACAAGATGGCTGAAGCCAACCGCGCTTTCGCACACTACCGCTGGTAAAGCGCGAACAGGACTGAGAGGCAGCTACGATGGCCCGCGAATACAAAATCGAAGACTACCGCAATTTCGGTATCATGGCGCATATTGACGCCGGCAAGACGACGACCACCGAGCGCGTCCTCTATTACACGGGCAAGTCGCACAAGATCGGCGAAGTGCACGACGGCGCTGCGACCATGGACTGGATGGAGCAGGAGCAGGAACGCGGCATCACCATCACGTCCGCCGCGACCACGACCTTCTGGAAGGGCCGTGACGGCAAGATGCGCCGCTTCAACATCATCGACACCCCCGGACACGTCGACTTCACCATCGAGGTCGAGCGTTCGCTGCGCGTGCTCGACGGCGCCATCGCGCTGCTCGACGCCAACGCCGGTGTCGAGCCGCAGACGGAAACCGTCTGGCGTCAGGCCGACAAGTACCGCGTGCCGCGCATGATCTTCTGCAACAAGATGGACAAGATCGGCGCTGACTTCTACCGCTCAGTCGAGATGATCGGCTCGCGCCTCGGTGCGCAGGCTGTCGTCATGCAGCTGCCGATCGGCGCCGAGACCGAGTTCAAGGGCGTTGTCGACCTCGTCGAGATGAACGCGCTGGTCTGGCGCGATGAGACCCTGGGCGCTGCCTGGGACGTCGTCGAGATCCCAGCCGACCTCAAGGATCGTGCCGAGGAATATCGCGAGAAGATGATCGAAGCCGCCGTCGAAATGGACGAGACGGCACTCGAGAACTACCTCGAGGGCAAGATGCCGTCGAATGACGAGATCCGTTCGCTGATCCGCAAGGGCACGATCGCGGTCAAGTTCTTCCCGATGTTCTGCGGCTCGGCTTTCAAGAACAAGGGCGTGCAGCCGCTGCTCGACGCCGTCGTCGAGTACCTGCCGTCGCCGGCGGACGTACCCGCCATCAAGGGCGTCGATGCCAAGACCGATGCCGAGATCGAGCGTCATGCCGTTGACGACGAGCCGCTGTCGATGCTCGCCTTCAAGATCATGAACGACCCGTTCGTCGGTTCGCTGACCTTCGCCCGCATCTATTCGGGCAAGCTCTCGAAGGGCATCTCTGTCGACAACACCGTCAAGGGCAAGAAGGAGCGCATCGGCCGCATGCTGCAGATGCATGCGAATTCGCGCGCCGACGTCGAAGAAGCTTTCGCCGGCGACATCGTCGCCCTGGCGGGCCTCAAGGACACGACCACCGGCGACACGCTTTGCGATCCGCTGCATCCGGTCATCCTCGAGCGCATGGAATTCCCGGATCCGGTCATCCAGATCGCGATCGAGCCGAAGACCAAGAACGACCAGGAAAAGATGGGCCTCGCGCTCCATCGCCTGGCTGCCGAGGATCCGTCCTTCCGCGTCAAGACCGATGAGGAAAGCGGCCAGACCATCATCTCCGGCATGGGCGAACTGCACCTCGACATCATCGTCGACCGCATGCGCCGTGAGTTCAAGGTCGAGGCCAATGTCGGCGCGCCGCAGGTGGCCTATCGCGAGACGATCACCCGCAAGCACGAGCAGGACTACACCCACAAGAAGCAGACCGGCGGTACCGGTCAGTTCGCCCGCGTCAAGGTTCTGTTCGAGCCGAATTCGGAGAGCGAAGACTTCGTGTTCGAGTCCAAGATCGTCGGCGGCGCGGTTCCGAAGGAATACATTCCGGGCGTCGAAAAGGGCATTCAGAGCGTCATGGGCGCGGGTCCGTTCGCGGGCTTCCCGATGATCGGCGTCAGGGCGACGCTGATCGACGGCGCCTACCACGACGTCGACTCCTCGGTCCTGGCCTTCGAAATCGCTTCCCGCGCCTGCTTCCGCGAAGCCGCACCCAAGCTTGGCGTGCAGTTGCTCGAGCCGATCATGAAGGTCGAGGTCGTGACGCCGGAAGATTACGTCGGCAGCGTCATTGGTGACCTGAACGGCCGCCGTGGCCAGATCCAGGGCCAGGAAGCACGTGGCGTGGCCGTGGTCATCAATGCGATGGTGCCGCTCGCCAATATGTTCAAGTACGTCGACAACCTGCGCTCGATGAGCCAGGGCCGCGCGGCCTACACGATGCAGTTCGACCACTACGAGCCGGTCCCGACCGCAGTCGCCCAGGAAGTCCAGAAGAAATACGCGTAACTCGAAAGAGCTGCCGCGATAACGCAATTCAAAGCCCGCATGGGCGAGCAGGAAATGGAGACATCACATGGCAAAAGGTAAATTCGAGCGCACTAAGCCTCATGTGAACATCGGCACGATTGGTCACGTTGACCATGGCAAGACGTCGCTGACGGCGGCGATCACGAAGTATTTTGGCGAATACAAGCGCTACGACCAGATCGATGCGGCGCCCGAAGAGAAGGCGCGCGGCATCACGATCTCGACGGCTCACGTCGAATACGAGACGGCCAACCGCCACTATGCCCACGTCGACTGCCCCGGCCACGCCGACTATGTGAAGAACATGATCACCGGTGCGGCGCAGATGGACGGTGCGATCCTGGTGGTGTCGGCCGCCGACGGCCCGATGCCGCAGACCCGCGAGCACATTCTGCTGGCCCGTCAGGTCGGCGTGCCGTCGATCGTGGTGTTTTTGAACAAGGTCGACCAGGTCGATGACGCCGAGCTGCTGGAACTGGTCGAGCTCGAGGTTCGCGAGCTGCTGTCGAAGAACGAATTCCCCGGCGACGACATTCCGATCGTCAAGGGTTCGGCCTTGGCCGCGCTCGAGGATTCGAACAAGACGATCGGCGAGGACGCGATCCGCGAGCTGATGGCTCAGGTCGACGCCTACATCCCGACGCCGGTTCGTCCACTCGACAAGCCGTTCCTGATGCCGATCGAGGACGTGTTCTCGATCTCGGGCCGCGGCACGGTGGTGACCGGCCGCGTCGAGCGCGGCGTGGTCAAGGTCGGCGAGGAACTGGAAATCATCGGCATCCGTCCGACGACCAAGACGACCTGCACGGGCGTCGAGATGTTCCGCAAGCTGCTCGACCAGGGCCAGGCCGGCGACAACATCGGCGCGCTGCTGCGCGGCGTTGA
>NZ_VFVA01000041.1:0-40675 GCF_006442155.1 Mesorhizobium sp. B2-4-14
AATCAGGGGTTTTCCGTCGACGAGGCGATCCGGCGCGCGGCGAGGCTGCGCGAGCTTGACCTTGCCTGGATCGAGGAGCCGCTGCCCGCCGACGATATCGATGGCCATGTGCGGCTGTCGAACTCGACGCCGACGCCGATCGCCATCGGCGAGTCGCTCTACTCCATGCGCCATTTCCGCGAATACATGCAGAAAGGCGCCTGTTCTATCGTGCAGGTCGATGTCGGCCGTATCGGCGGCATCACGCCCTGGCTCAAGATCGCGCATGCGGCGGAAGCGTTCGACATTCCGGTCTGCCCGCATTTCCTGATGGAACTGCATGTCAGCCTGACCTGTGCTGTTCAGAACGGCCGATATGTCGAATACATTCCGCAACTCGACCAGTTGACCGGCAACCGCATGCGCATCGAGGATGGGCAGGCGCTTGCGCCAGACGAGCCTGGTATCGGCATCGACTGGGACTGGGACGCAGTAAAGGCCATGAGCATCGCCGAATTCACCACGGCGATCACGACATAGGGGAGCGGACATGCAGCGGATGGGAATGGTGCTCGGGCTGAAGCCCGAAAAGGTCGAGGAATATGTCCGCCTGCATGCCGCGGTCTGGCCTGACGTGCTGACCATGATCTCGGCCTGCAACATCAAGAATTACTCCATCTACCTCAAGCGGCCAGAGAACCTGCTGTTCAGCTACTTCGAATACCACGGCACCGACTACGCGGCCGACATGGCCAAGATGGCCGCCGACCCGAAGACGCAGGAATGGTGGGCGGTCTGCATGCCCTGTCAGGAGCCACTGGCGACGCGCAAGGCAGGCGAATGGTGGGCCTCCATGGACGAGGTCTTCCATCATGATTGAGGGCGGTTTCGACCCTGCCTCACTCGTCCAATCCTGGCCAAGACCATTGAACCCCCGGCCGATCGTCACCTTTGGTGCGGGGTCGATCGTCGGCGACGCGCATTTTCCAGCCTACAGGAAGGCCGGATTCCCGGTCGCCGGACTTTACGATCCAGACCAGGCCAAGGCGCAAACCCTGGCCGAGACATGGGGGGTGACGGCGTTCCGCTCGGTGGACGAAGCCGCAGCCGTCAAGGACGCGATCTTCGACCTGGCGACACCGCCGGGACGGCATGCCGAGATCCTGAAGGCTCTGCCCGACAGGGCGGTGGCGCTGATCCAGAAGCCGATGGGCAACTATCTCGGCGAGGCAACCGAAATCCTCGAAATCTGCCGCGCCAAGGACCTCAAGGCGGCGGTCAATTTCCAGTTGCGCTTCGCGCCGATGATGCTGGCGCTCAAGGATGCCATCGCCAAGGGCTGGCTCGGCGCGGTCGTCGACTTCGACGCCTGGCTGGCGCTGGCGACACCGTGGCAGCTATGGGAATTCCTGCTCAAGGCGCCGCGTGTCGAGATCGCCATGCATTCGATCCACTATCTCGACCTGATCCGGCAATTGCTCGGCGACCCCAAGGGAGTGCACGCCAAGACACTTGGCCATCCCAACCATGGAGTGGCGCAGACGCGGACCAGCGCCATTCTCGACTATGGCGACACGGTGCGCTGCGCGCTGTCGATCAACCACGACCACAAATTCGGCCGGCGGCATCAGGCCTGTGAGTTCCGCATCTGCGGCACCGAAGGTGCAGCCTATCTGAAGCTCGGCCTTAACCTCGATTATCCCACCGGCGAGCCGGATATTCTCGATATCTATCCGAAGGGCGGCACGGACTGGGTCGCGGTGCCACTGGCCGGCGAGTGGTTTCCCGACGCCTTCGTCGGGCGTATGGCCAATGTGCAGCGCTTTGCATCTGGTGAAGATGACACGCTGGTCAGTTCGGTCGAAGACGCCTGGAACACCATGGCGCTGGTGGAAGCCGCCTATAGATCAAGCGCGGCGCCAGCGACGCCAATCGCGGAAAGGCCGTAAAGCAGGATATGGAACAGATCACTTATTTCGAGGACTACGAGATCGGCTCTACGCGCCTCAGCACCGGCCGCACCATCACCGAGACTGACTTCGTCGTCCACGCCGGCCACACCGGCGATTTCTTCCCGCATCACATGGATGCCGAGTACATGAAGACGACGCCGTTCGGCCAGCGCATCGCGCATGGCACGCTGGTGTTTTCGGTCGGTATCGGGCTGACGGCTGGTGTCGTCAACCCCGTCGCCTTTTCCTATGGCTACGACCGGCTGCGTTTCATCAAGCCGGTGTTCATCGGCGACACGATCCGCACGCGCACCACGATCGCGGCCAAGCAGGACGACCCCAAGCGCCCGGATTCAGGCCGGGTGATCGAGCGCTGCGAAGTGATCAATCAGCGCGGCGAAGTGGTGCTGGCGGCCGACCACATTTACATCGTCGAGCGCAAGCCGGCCTGAGCCTCGGAATTTACGAGCCAGTGGCGCGCGCGGTGATGCGCTCGAGCCCAAGCAGCAGCACCAAGGTCGCCACCACCAGGATCATCGTCAGGGCCGCACCTGCAAATATATCGCCACGATCGGTGAGGCTGAAGATCGACACCGGCAGCGTCACCCAGCCCGGCGGATAGACCATGACGGTGGCGCCGAGTTCACCCATCGACAGCGCGAAGCTCAGGCCGAAAGCGGCGACCAGATAGGGGGCCAGCAAGGGCAGCGTGACATGCCAGAGCCGGTATGCGGGCCGCGCGCCGAGGCTTGACGCCACCTGTTCGAAATCGGGCGAAAGCCGTGCCAAACCGGCCGAGACGTTGCCGAAAGTGAAAGCCGAGATCAGCACGAAATGCGCGATCATCACGATCGCCACCGTGCCGTTGAGCAGAAGCGGCGGATGGCTGAACGCAACCAGCAGGCCAAGCCCGACGGATACCGAAGGCACCGCGCTGGGGATAAAGAACAACAGGCCAAGCGGCCGCTTCAAGGCATCGCCCTGAAGGCGAAGCGAAAGGGCCGCCCAGGTGCCGCTGACCAGCGCCAAGGCGCTGGCCAGGAAGCCGGTGATGAGGCTCGCCTTGACCGAATTCCAGGCCGCGCCCTTGACGACGTCGGCGTAGTGCTCCGTCGTCAAGCCATTGGGCAGCACGCCATTCCACTGGTCGGCAAGGCTGGACAAGAGGATGACCGCCAGCGGCGCCAGGAACAGCACACCGAAGATCAGCGCGAAGAGCACCCATAGAACAGCGCGACCGGAGCGCGACCAGACCAGCATGGCTAGACCCCCAACCGGCCGGCGGCGAAGCGGTAGAGGCCGAAAAGACCGAGCGACAGCGCAATGTTGATCACGGCGATGATGCAGGCGACCTGATAGGCCGATTCCTGGATCGCCTTGCCGTAGATCAGCAGCGGCAGCGTGATGACGCCCTTGGCGCCAATGAACAACACGATGCCGAATTCGTTGACGGTCAACAGCAGGCAGAGGCTGCCGCCGGCGATGAGCGCGGGCACCGCGGCCGGCAGGATGACCTGGCGCACGATGCGGAAAGGTCTCGCCCCAAGCACGCTTGCCGCTTCGATCTGGCCGCGGTCGACCAGGGAGAAGGCGGCGAGCAGCGGCCGCAGGATGAAGGGCGTGTAGACGGTGACTTCGGCCAGCACCACGCCCCAGGTCGAATAAAGGAAATCGACCGGCGGCAGCGGCAGCGAGAAGACCTCCATCAGCCCCGAATTGAGCATGCCGGCGGAGCCGTAAAGAAAGGTGAAGGCCAGCGTCACCAGGAAGGTTGGCAATGCGATGAAAGTGTCGATCAGTCGGGCGATGAAGCCGCTGCCGGGAAACGGCACGAAGGCCAGGATCAATGCCAGCACGAGCCCGACGATCAGGCATCCGGCCGTAGCGGCGACCGAGATCGTCACCGTGTTGATCAGCGCGTTGAGGAAGAAGCGCGAATGCAGGACACGGACGATCTCGGCGATGTTGGCGACACCGCTGTCGTCAAGGAAGGCCTGCCGGGCAATCAGCGCCAGCGGATAGAAGAACAGCAGCGCCAGCAGCGCCGCCGGCGGCACGATCCAGAATTTGCCGGGTTCTCTCCTGATCGCCGGCGCGCGGAGGGCGACAGCCTCAGACACCGGCGTCTTCCGGAAGCAGCGACGTGTCGGCAGGTGCGAAGAACAGCGGCACCCTTGCGCCGGGCTCCGGCAACGCCATGGGCAGTTTCGTTGCCGAGACGCGCACCGGCGTGCCCTCGACATCGAGCACGAGATGGGTCAGTTCGCCCTGCCAGTGCACTTCCCTGAGTGTGCCGACGATGCGATTGGTGTGCTCGCTGTCGGCCGTCAGGCTGAGATGCTGCGGTCTGATGCAGAGCAGGCTCTTGTCGCCGGCCTTCTCGTCACGACCGGCGCCGGTGAGCAGCGCATCGCCGTGCCTTGCCGTGGCAAAACCCTTCGGCCCGACAGGCTCGGCAACGGTCACCGGCAGAAGGTTGGCGCGGCCGAGGAATTCGGCGGTAAAACGGTTTGGTGGACGGCGGTAGAGTTCCGTCGTCGGTCCGTGCGAACAGACCCTGCCGTCGCGCATGATGGCGATCTTGTCGGCAAGGGTCAGCGCCTCGGTCTGGTCATGGGTGACGTAGAGGATCGTCAGGCCCGGCAGGCTGCGGTGTAGGCGGGCGATCTCCTCGACCATGTTGCGGCGGATCTGCGCGTCGAGCGCCGAGAGCGGTTCGTCGAGCAGGAGCACGCGCGGTCGCACCGCCAGGGCCCGTGCAATCGCGACACGCTGCTGCTGGCCGCCCGAAAGCTCGCGCGGATAGCGCCTGGCAAAGGCAGACATGCCTACCGTGCCGAGTGCATCCTCGACCCGTTCGGCGATCAGCGCCTTGTCGGCGCCTTGTGCCCTGAGGCCGAAGGCAACGTTGTCCTCGACCCGCATATGCGGAAACAGCGCGTAATTCTGAACCACCATGCCGAGACCACGCTGATAAGGCGGCAGATCGGTGACGTCGGTGGCGCCGATGCGGATGCGGCCGCTTGCAGGCCGCACGAAACCGGCCACGGCCCGCAAGGCAGTTGTCTTGCCTGAGCCGGAAGGGCCGATCATTGCCAGGATCTCGCCCGGTGCGATGTCCAGGGTCAGCGGATGCAGCACGACATGCGCGCCATAAGCGACGCTGACCCTGTCGAAGTGGACGTTGGAACCGGCGCCGCGAACCTTCGCGGCGTCGATATCCATGACACTGGTACCCGTGAAGGCGACGGCCGACATGGCGTTGTTCTCCCGACTGGTTCCCTTGGGGATCAACTTCCGGTCGCTTCGTTCCACTTCTTGACGTAGTCGGGAAGCTTGGCCAGCGCGTCATCCCAGTTCGGCGACCAGATGGTCAGGCCCTTCATCGCCTCCTGCAACTTGGCGAAATTGGCGTCGGACGGCTTCACGTCCTTGCGGGCGGGCATACCGATGGCAATCGAGCTTACGGTGGACTGGGCTTCCTTGGATAGCAGGAAGTCGATCAGCTTCTTGCCGTTGTCGGCGTTCGGCGCACCGGTGACCAGGCCGATTTCATAGGGCAGCGCGAAGGTGGAGCGAGTGCCGTCCGGACCAGCGGGCCAGAACACCTTGATGTTGGGATTGTCGGCCATCTGCGACATGTTCATCTGCAAATCGCCATTGGCGACATGCAATTCACCCTTGTTGACCAGTGCGGTCAGCTTGCCGGTCGAGGCGGACGGGCCGACATTGTTGTCCTGCAGTTTCTTCATGAAGGCGAAGCCCGCATCCTCGCCGCCGAAGGCGTGAATGATCTGCAGCATGACGGCGGTGCCGTCGCCGGCCTGGCCAGGAGTCGAATACTGGATCTTGCCCTTGAACTTCGGATCGAGCAGGTCGTTGTAGCTCTTCGGCGCTTCCGATAGCACGGCGCTGTTGTAGATGAAGTTCATGTAGTTGTTGACCAGCGGCCGGTACTTGTCGGTGCCGCCGTCGATCTGGGATGCGGCCTCAGGCTTGTAATCCTGCAGCAGGCCGTCTGCGGCCGCGCGCTGGATGAAGGGGGGCAAGGTCACCAGAACGTCGGCCTGCGGGTTCGACTTCTCCTTGGCGACGCGCTCGACGACGCCGCCCGAACCTGCCTCGATATACTGCACGGTGATGCCGGTGGCCTTGGTGAAGGCGGCGAATTCGGTCTCGTACCAGCTGCCGTTGCCGTCATGCAGGCCATCGGCGGAATAGATGGTGACGACGCCGTCGGCGAGTGCCGGTCCGACGAGAGCGGCCGACGCGAGCAATGCGGCAAAGGCCGCGACCATGGTTGCGTTTCGTGATTTCATGACCAGTTCCCCTTTATGATTGAAGGCACATTCTGCGATGCACTAGGACCAATCGGCTCGGCCTCTGACGGACGTTGAGCCGATTGGATGTCGTCGTTGTGACAACTCTGAGGATTGGTGATCGATAAGTAAAATCTATTTATTTTATGACAGGCAAACTTCCTCTGATATTTGTCATAGAACTGTCGCATCCATGTCGTGGACGCATTTCAGGGTCGCGGAACCGGCCCGAGGCAGGGGTCCTGAAAGTTAAAAGGTGATGGAAATCAGGAGAATAAAACGCCTGCCGTCTGCGCCCGCAGACGAGGATCGAACGAGCGGATGGTCACCGGACGTCCGTCGAGGATTTCGAAGCAGCGGGCGAGCGTATCCTGTTCAAGCCGGCGCATCGCTTCCGCCGTGAAAAATGTGAGATGCGGAAAGAGGATCACATTGTCGCGACCGAACAATGCGCTCATCGGATGGCCGGACTTCGCCAGAGGCTCGACCGAATAGACGTCGAGCCCGGCGCCGGCTATGCGCCCGGCGAGGATCGCCTCGACGAGTGCCGCCTCATCGATCAGCGCGCCGCGAGAAACGTTGACGATGACGGCGGAAGGTTTCATGCAAGCGAGTTCGGCCTTGCCGATCAGGCCACGTGTCTTGTCGTTCAGCACACAATGGATGGAAACGAAGTCGCAGGCCTGTAGCATGGTGTGGAGATCGTCGGCCTTCTCGATGCCGGCAGCGTGCATCGTCGCTGCATCGACACCGGGATCGAAACCAAGAACCCGTGCGTGAAACCCTTGCCCGGCCATGCGCGCCATGCTGCGGCCGATCTTGCCGCAGCCGACTAGGCCCAGCGTGGCGCCGGAAATATCGCGCCCAAGCCAACGCTGCCCGGCCCAGACCCAGCCATCGCGCGACACCGCCGCCGTAATGGCCGGCAGCCGCTTGGCCAGCGCGATCATCAGCGCGAAGGCGCCTTCGGCGACGGTTTCCTCGGCATATTCGGGCACGTTGACGACCGGGATGCCGCGCCGCATCGCGGCCGGAATGTCGATGGCGTCGATGCCGACGCCATATTTGACGATGCCCTTCAATCTGGGAGCTGCCTCGATCACCGCAGCGGTGATCGGCGTGTAGCACATGAGCAGGAGGTCGGCGTCGGCGACCGCGCTGATGAGATCGGCTTCGGGAATGCCGTCCGGCAGCGTCACCAGTTCGACGCCCCTCGCCCGCAAGCCGGCGTCGATGCCGGGGCATTCGAGTTCCTGATCGGTGCGCACGGCCTTCATGGTCAGGCCGCCAGCACCGCGGCCTCGACGACATCCAGCGCGCGATCGAGATCGGCTTTCGAGATGACCAGCGGCGGCGAGAGCGTCAGCACATTGCCCTGGCTGATTTTGAAGCTCAGCCCTTGCTCCAGGCACGTGTAGAAGACGCGTTCCGCAAGTTCACGTGCCGGCTGGCGCGTGGCTCGGTCCTGGACGAGTTCGACGCCGCCCATCAGCCCCCTGCCCCTGACGTCGCCGACATGAGGCGAGCGCGCCATCAGATCCTGCATGCGTCCGAGCATGTGCCGACCGAGTTCGGCCGAGCGCTCGACTAGCCCTTCTTCCAGGATAATGTCGATTGTCGTCAGCGCGGCGCGCGTCGTCACCGGGTTCTTCTCGTGGGTATAGTGGCCAATGGCAAAGCCGCCCGTGACATCGAGGTCGCGGCGGGCAATGACGGCGGCGATCGGCAAGATGCCGCCGCCGAGCGATTTGCCGAGAACGACGATGTCGGGCGTCACGCCATCATGGTCGTGGGCGAAGAATTTTCCCGTCTTGCCGAGCCCGGTCGGGATCTCGTCGAAGATCAGCAGCGTGCCGTGCCGGTCGCAGGCCTCGCGCACCCGCTTCCAGAAACCAGGCGGCGGCGGGTTTGGCGTCGCCCGCATCGGCTCGGCGACGACCGCCGCCACGTCCTGCTCGCGGCCGAGCACGTAGGCGATCATATTGGCGCAAGCGAGCCCGGATGCTTCCAGTGAATCGTGGCCGTAGGGGCAGCGATAGCCGTCCCAGGGCGCGACATGCTCGGTGCCGGTCATCATCGGGCCGGCGATATGGGAACGGAAGGTCGCCTCGCCGCCGACGCTGGCGGCGCCGAAGCCAGCGCCATGGAAGGCGTCCCAGAACGACACCGTCTTGAAGCGGCCAGTCGCGGCACGCGCGATCTTCAGCGCCACCTCGATTGCATCCGAGCCGCCCGTGGTGAACAGCACCTTGCCGAGGTCGCCGGGTGCAAGTGCCGCCAATTTCTCGGCCAGTTCGACCGCGGGCTCGCAAGTGAAGCGGCGCGGCGCAAAGCAGAGCTCGTCGAGCTGCTTCTTGATTGCCGCCACCAGCCTTGGATGGCCGTAACCAAGGTGATGCACGCTGTTGCCGTGGAAATCCATCAAGCGCCGGCCGGCGATGTCCTCGATCCAGATGCCTTCCGCCTTGGCGATCGTCGACAGGCAGGGACTGGACAGGCTCTGGTGCATGAAAGCGGCCGCGTCGCGGTCGAGCAGGCCGCGGATACGCGGATCATCCTGGCCGGCGTCCCAGCGGCCGCGCGCCGCCGTGGTGTTGGAATCGCCCTCGGTATGCACAAGCTCAGATATTGGGGCCATAACCCTCTCCGAAACGCGAATGAGGGAGCGCGAAACGCCCCCTCGATTTGTCCTGCCAGCCAGTGTGGTCCGGTCAGGACCAGGGCAGCGAAAACGTCTTTACATTGGTATAGCTCTTCATCGCCTCGATGACGCCTTCCTTGTAGCCATTGCCCGAATCCTTGATACCGCCAAATGGCGACATCTCGATGCGGTAACCCGGCACTTCCCAGATGTTGACCGTGCCGACCTGCAGGCCGGCGATGTACCTCTGCATGCGGGGAAAGGAATTGGTGCAGACGCCCGACGACAGGCCGAAGGCGGTTGAGTTGGACAACGCGATCAGCGCCTCGTCATCGTCCGGCGCGCGCACGATGGGGATGATCGGCCCGAAGGTCTCTTCCATCACCAGTTCGGATGTGTGCGGCACACGATCGACGACGATCGGCGGCAGCAGCGCACCCTGGCGGCCGGGGTTGTAGAGGATTTCCGCGCCCTGCTCGGCGGCCATGTGAACGCGGGCTTCGAACAAAGCCGCCGCCTTCTCGTGCACAACGGTGCCGAGATCGGTCGCGCGATCCATCGGATCGCCGAAGCGGATCTTCTTCGCTCGCTCCAGCACCATCGGCACGAAACGGTCAGCGACGCTTTCCTGGACGAGGATGCGCTTGACCGCCGTGCAGCGCTGGCCGGAGTTCTTGGTTGCACCCGCGACGGCGAGATCGGCGGCCTTGGCCAGATCGTCGTCGGAGAGATCGTTGAGGATGATCAGGGGATCGTTGCCGCCGAGTTCCAGCACCTGGCGCTTGTAGCCGGCGGTGCGGGCGATCATCTTGCCGACCGGCACACCGCCAGTAAATGTGATCAGGTCGATGTTCTCGTTGGTGATCATTTCGTTGCCGATGTCGGCCGGCCAGCCGGTCACCACCGAGAGCATTTCCGGCGGCAGGCCGGCTTCGTAGAGGATGTCGGCGAGCAGCAGCGCCGTCATCGGCGTCAGTTCGGTCGGTTTCACCACCACGCAATTGTTGGTGGCGATCGCCGGTGCCACCTTGTGCGAGACCATGTTGAGCGGATGGTTGAACGGCGTGATCGCCGAGATCGCCTTCAGCGGCTCACGCGTCGTGAATATCTTGCGTGCCTTGCCATGCGGTGTGAGATCGCAGGAGAAGATCTGGCCGTCGTCCTGGATGCACATCTGCGCCGACAGCGTGAACACGTCATAGGCGCGGCCGACTTCATAGAGCGAGTCGGTCTTGGAGATGCCGAGTTCCAGCGTGATGAGATCGGAGATTTCCTCCTTGCGCGATGCCAGCGCTTCGGCGGTACGGAACAGGATCTGCTGGCGCTCGTAACGCGTCAGTTTCGATTTGTAGCCAGCCGCGATTTCGAAGGCCTGGCGGGCGTGTTCGGCGCCACCGGCCGGCACAGTGCCGATGACAGTGTCGTTCCAGGGATAGCGCACCTCGACGACGCTGTCGGCATCGACCTTCTTGCCGGCAATGCGCATCGGCTCGTGGCGAACTTTGATGGCAGGGTCAAGTTTGGTCATGTGAGTGTTCCTGGTGCTCAGTGAGCTACATTGATCTTTATCGGCTAGGCCATCGCGTCTCTGCAACGGCTTCCCCCCCTTCGTCGCCGCTTCGCGGCGCCGCCTCTCCCCCCTCCGGAGGGAGAGGAAGGGAGCCAAGGCTGACGAGCCCGCGCGCCCTTCCTCTCCCCCGTCGATCGGGGGAGAGGTGGCCCGGAGGCCGGAGTGGGGGTCGACCAGTGCCATCATGGATGGCGACACACCCAACCGGCGCCCAACTCACCCGTCACGCCAAAGCCGCTGCCATGGTAGCGTAGTAGAAGGCGTCGAAATTGCGCAAGGTTGGCTCATTCGGCAGGTCCGGCAGCACGCGGTTGACGATGAACGGCACTTCCTGCTCGGTCAGCCCGCCATGCGAGCGCAGCGGTTCGTTGAGGGCCGCGAGATCATGCCGGTGTTCGCTGGTGCCAATGGTCTTGTTCTCGGTCGAGATCAGCACGATGTCGCCGATGCGGTCGGCCGGCAGTTCGAAACGTTCGCAGGCCGTCGGGCTGTCGACGACCAGCATGATGCCGTCGACCTTGGCCAGACGCGCCATGATGTCGGCCTGGTCCGCGCCATCAGGCAGATAGGCGGTGGCGAAGGAGCCGAGCGCGCCGTGGTGCACGACATAGGGATCAGTGATCGGCAGGATCACGCGGGCGGCGTCCTTTCCCAGCCATTCGTCGAGCAGGTCCTGGACATAGACGACGTCGGGCGAGCCGTCCGCCTTGTGCTTGGGCTTCATGCCATGGTCGGCGGTGACGACGATCGCCGCGCCCAGCGCATCGAGTTCGGTCAGGTACTTGTCGAACATCTCGTAGAAGGCGTTGGCCTGTGGCACGCCGGGCGCATATTTGTGCTGCACGTAGTCGGTGGTGGTCAGGTACATGATGTCAGGGCGGAATTCCTTCAGCAGTTGGACGCCTGCGGCGAAGACGAATTCCGACAGCTCAGCTGAATAGACTTCCGGCACCGGGAGGCCGAAGTGCTTCGAGGCGTTGTCGATGCCGTGCTCGGCCTTGGTGGTGGTGTCGGACTTTTCCGCCGAGAAGCACAGCGCACGGCCTTCGTCGAAAGCCAGCCCCTTGCCGAGCAGCGCGCGCAATTTGTCCTTGGCGGTCACCACGGCAACCTTGGCGCCGGCGTCGTAGAAGGCCTGGAAGATGGTCGGCGCGCGCAGGAAGCGCGGGTCGTTCATCATCACTTCCTTGCCGGTCTCACGCTCGTAGAGATAGTTGCCGCAGATGCCATGCACCGACGGCGGCCGGCCGGTGGCGATCGAGAGATTGTTGGGGTTGGTGAAGCTCGGGATGACCGAGTGCGCCATGAGCACCGTGCCCTTCTGCTTGATCCTGACCAAAGCCGGCATCAGCCCGGCATGAATAGCCTCGTCGAGATAGGCCGGCTCGCAGCCATCGAGACAAATGGCGATGGCGGGCACGCGCGGCCAGGCGTAGGTGCGGCCGTTGACGGCGACGTTAACGGGAGACATCTGGTTCATCGAAAATCCCTTGAAATCCTGCCGCTTCAGGCGGCGAGTTTGGCACGCTCGGCGATTGCCGCGGCGGGTGGAGCGGCGGTGTCGACGCCCATTTCCTTCAGTGACTCCGCCGCTGCCTCGACGACGCGGCGCATGACATGTTCGTCCATCTGGCCGATGCAGCCGACGCGGAAGGAATCCACGACCGTCAGCTTACCCGGATAGATGATGAAGCCCTTGTCCTTCATCAGCTCGTAGAAGCGATCAAAGGCGAAGTTGGCATGGGCCGGATTGAAGAAGGTGACAATGATCGGCGACAGCCAACGGTCTTTCAGCAAGGTCTCGAAACCGAGTTCGCGCATGCCGGCCACCATGACGTCGCGGTTCCTGGTGTAGCGGGCGCCACGGCCAACGACGCCGCCTTCGGCTTCGTGCTGGCGGAGCGCCTCGAGGAAGGCGGCAACGACATGCGTCGGCGGCGTGTAGCGCCATTGGCCGGTCTTGTTCATATGCGCCCATTGCGCGTGGACGTCGAGCGACAGCGAGTGGCTGCGGCCCTTGGCGGCCTCGAGTTCGCTTTTGCGGGCGATGATGAAGCCGAAGCCTGGCACACCCTCGATGCATTTGTTGGCGGAGGAAACCATCGCCTCGTAGCGGATCTCGTTGACGTCGAGCGCGACCGCGCCGAAGGCGCTCATGGAATCGACCAGCAGCTTGCGGCCCTTGGCTTGGACGGCCTCGGCAATCTCGGCGACCGGATTGAGGATGCCCGAGCTGGTTTCGCAATGGATGGCGATGACATGCGTGATGGCGGGGTCGGCTTCAAGGGCTGCCGCTACCTCGTCGCCGCGCGGCGGCAGATAGTCGCCCTTGTCGATCAGCGTATAGGCACGACCGAGATACTGCATGGTCTGCGCGGCGCGCAGGCCGTAGGCGCCGTTGGCCAGCACCAGAACCTTGCCATCTTTCGGCACGAACGAGCCCAGCATCGCCTCGACGCAGAAGGAGCCGCTGCCCTGCATCGGCACGCAATCGAATTCGCCTTTCGCGTCACCGGTCAGCGCCAGCAGGCGGCGGCGCATGTCTGATGTCATGGCGCGGAAGTCGCCGTCCCACGATCCCCAGTCGCGCAGCATGGCCTGCTTGACCGAATAGGCCGTGGTGAGCGGGCCCGGGGTCAAGAGATAGGGCTCGCCCAGCGCCGGCATGGCCAGCGGCTCCGCGGCAAATTTCGTCTCGGCGAGCATGGGTGTCCTCCGACAGGTCGCTGCTTTTTGATGCGGCCTTACTCTCGGCCGGAATGACATATTTGTAAAATCGTTATTTTGTATCGAAGTATCGATTTCCACGATGGTAGAATTGCCATCTCTGTCAGGCCGGCACGGGCGCCATTGCGTCCGCGGCGCCCGTGGCCAGCCGGCTTTCAAGCAGATCGCCGCTTTGCGTCAGCAGGGGATAGGCGACCGACGCCATCAGCGAGTTGATTTCCTTCAGCGCCCTGACCGCCTCCAGATGAATGTCGCTGGTGTCGATGCTCTGCGGCATTCCCGATTGCAGGCGCTTGAGGTGACGATCATGGCTCATGCGTTCCAGCTTGCGCATACGCTCCTTCTCGACCACGAGTTGCCGCGCCGAATCGAGGTCGCCCGATACCAACACGTTGAGCGCAAGCTGCATGTTGGCCATGACACGGCTGTGAAGCCCGCCCAGTTCGCCCCAGCCGTCGCGTGAAAAGCGCAGATTCTTGTCCCGCAATTCCCCGGCAAGCACGAGCAGGTTCTTGGCGACGATATCGCCGGCCCGTTCGAGATTGATGGCGAAATCGGTGAGTTCGATGCCGCGGCGGGCCTCGGCCGCGGTCATGCTGCCGCGGTTGACCTCGGCAATGTAGAGCTTGATGTCGGTGTGGGCGCGGTTGACCTCGTCATCGAGCTTGCGCGCCTGACGGATCTGATCGGCAGTGCCGGCGTCGAAGAAATCCATCACCGGACCCAGCATCACCTCGACGACTTCACCCATGCGCAGCAACTCGCGGGTCGCGCTGGCCAGCGCAAGACGGGGTGTCCGCATGACGCTGCGATCGAGCGCGCTGGCGCGACGCGACATCAGATCAGTACTGTCCTTTGCCGGCGGCTTGTCGGCGACCAGCAAGGTCACCAGCCTTTCCACCAGGCCAGCGAAGGGCAGGCAGCAGATGACCAGAGCCAGATTGAAGGCGAGATGCAGGTTGACCAGTTGCCGGCCTTCTGTCGCACCGAAAAGATGTGTCGGGAACGCCATTTCCTGAAGGGCGAACAGGGCGGCGAGCGCGGCCGTGCCGCGGAAGATCAGATTGCCAAGGGGGATGCGGCGCGCCTCGACGGGCTCGCCGCGCGTCAGCCACACCGCGATCAGCGCACCGCCGCAATTGGCGCCGAGGATGAAGAACAGACCGACCTCGACAGGCAAGACGCCTTGCGCGGCGAGCGTGACGAACAGCAGGATCGCCGCCACGCTGGAATGGATCAGCCACGTGAACAGGGCGGCGGCGGCAAAGGCCGTGAAATAGTCCGCGCGCAAATAGGAAATCACCAAGGGCAGCAGCGTGCTCTGGCGCATCGGCGCGGTCGCCTCGCCGATCATGTGCAGCGACAACAGAACGAACGCTATGCCCATCAGGATGCGCCCACCTTGCTTGATGCCGCGCGCCTCGAACTTCAGGAACATCGCGCCGCCGATCAGGATCAGCGCGGGTACGAGCCAGCTCAAGTCGAACGAGAGCACCTGCACGACCAAGGCGGAGCCAAGATCGGCGCCAAGCAGGATTGCCAGCCCGGCCGAAACCGAAACCATACCGCTTGCGGCAAAGCCAGCTGCCAGCATGGCGACGGCCGTGGAACTTTGCAGCAGGACGGCAAGCACGGTGCCGACCCCCGCCGATTTGATCCGCGCACCGCGAGCCTGTCTCAGTGCATCGCGCAATGCAGGCCCGCAGGCCCGCTCGACGCCGGTGCGCACCATGCGCACGGCCCAGAGCAGCAGCATGACGGCACCCGCCAGATGCAGCAGGATGAGGGAAAATTGCATGGCTACGCCTCCGGAATGTCCGTGGCCGGCAGAGACGTCGACCTTTACTCAGGCTAAGTTTGACCGAACATAAGTCAAATCGTTCATTTCTATCTTTTAGTTAATCTGGCTTATGGTAAGATATCCACTCTTCCTGACCTCGAACGGCGGAAAAGATGCGCTACGTCCAGTTGCGGGCCTTTCATCAAGTGGCGATCTCGGGCGGCTTTTCGCGAGCGGCCGAAGCGCTGTTCCTGACCCAGCCGGCCATTTCCGACCAGGTGCGCAAGCTCGAGGAAGAATATGATGTCCTGCTGTTCAATCGGAACAAGAAGCAGGTCACGCTGACCCATTCGGGCCAGAAGCTGCTCGAGATAACCCACCGCATGTTCGACACCGAACAGCAGGCACTGGAACTGCTCACCGAATCGCGCGCGCTGCGTTCCGGCACGCTGCGCATCGTCGCGGACGCCGCACATCACCTGCTTCATATCCTCGGCAGCTTCCGGGCCCGTTATCCCGGCGTCCAGGTGTCGGTGCGCGCCGGCAACACCGAGACGGTCATCAGCAGCCTCTACAGCTATGATGCCGACATCGGCGTGCTGGGCGAGGTGCCGGCCGGGCGAGACTTCGAAGTGCTGAAGCTCAACTCGACGCCGATCATCGCCTTCACCTCCATCGACCACCCGCTGTCCGGCAAGAAATCGCTGACCCTCAAGCAGCTCGCGCAGGAATCGCTGGTCATGCGCGAGCGCGGCTCGAAGACCCGCCAGAAGCTCGAAGACCTCGCTGCTGCCTCGAAGGTCGAACTGAGGCCGGTGATCGAGGCCGAGGGCCGCGAGGCCGTCCGCGAGATCGTCGCCTCGGGCGCCGGCATCGGCTTTGTCTCGGCGGCCGAATTCGGCCAGGATTCGCGGCTCGTCCCGATCACCATCGACGCTCCCGAAACCTTGATGGACGAAGCGCTGATCTGCCTGCGCGAGCGCAGCGGCGGCAAGCTGGTGCGCGCCTTTCTCGACATGGCGCGCTCGATGTCGGCGGATTAAGCGGCGGCGCGAACCTCAACCCTATCCGCCTTCACCCGCTCTGATTTCGGATCGTAGGGGCTGCGCAGGTGCGCCGTTGCCGTATGGCGAACGCCAGCGAGGTCGATTTCGAAACGGCCACCGCTGAGGAATTGGGCGTCGACGCCGGTTTCGTTTTCGACCAGCCCGAGCGCGACCGAGCGGCCCAGCGTGTGGCCATAGGCCGCCGAGCGAACCTCGCCGACCGGCTTGCCGTCACGCAGGATCAGCTCACCGCCCCACAGCATCGGCTCGGCATCGTCGAGCGTGAACAGCACGATGCGCTTGGCCGGTGCCGCCGCAGACCTTGCCTCGACCAGCGCGTCGCGGCCGATGAAGCCGCCCGGCTTGTCGATAGCGACGGCAAAGCCAAGCCCGGCCTGCCAAGGGTTGATATCCGGCGTCAATTCCCTGCCCCAGGCGCGAAAACCCTTTTCGATGCGCAAGGCATCGAGCGCGTAGTAGCCGGCGTCAGCCAAGCCGAATTCACCCCCTGCCTCATGCAGCGCCTCGTAGACGCCAACGGCGAATTCTGTCGGCACGATCAATTCCCAGCCGAGTTCACCGACATAGGTCATGCGGTTGGCATGGGCGGTGGCATGGCCGATATCGATCTCGCGGATGGCGGCGAAGGGAAAGCTCGCGTTGGAGAGATCGGCCGAGGACAGTTTGCCGAGAAGATCGCGCGAGTGTGGTCCCATCACGGCCAGCACGGCATAGGCCGAGGTGACGTCGGTCAGGATCGCATGGGCGTCGGCCGGAATGTTCCTGACGATCCAGTCAGCGTCGTGGACCGCTTGCGCGGATCCTGTGACGATGAGGAATTTCTCCGCACCAAGCCGCATCACCGTGAGATCGCTTTCATAGCCGCCACGCGCGTTGAGCACACCCGTGTAGACCGACGTCCATATAGGTACGTCGACATTGCCGGCGCAGATCCGGTTCAGCGCCGCACATGCGTCGCGGCCCTGGATAAGCAGTTTCGCGAAAGACGTCTGGTCGAAGATGGCGACGGCCTCGCGTGTTGCCTTCATCTCGCGGCGGACCGCCTCATGCCAATTCTGGCGGCCGAAGGCGTAATCGTTCTCGGCCTTCTCTCCTGGAGCAGCGAACCAGTTGGCGCGCTCCCAGCCCATCTTGGAGCCGAAGCAGGCGCCCTTCGCGGTCAGCCGGTCATAGAGCGGTGAGCGGCGGAAGGGCCGCGCGGTGTCGAGTTCCCTGTTCGGCCACGGCATGGCGTAGTGCAGGCCGAGCGTCTCCTTGACCCGGTCATGCAGCCAGCGCGGGTTGTTGTTGAACGCGGCGAAGCGCCTGATGTCGACCGGCCACAGATCCATGGTCGGTGCGCTGTTGACGATCCATTCGGCCAGTGCCCTGCCCGCGCCGCCGGCGCTGGCGATGCCCATCGAATTGAAGCCGGCGCCGACATAGAAATTCTTCAGTTCCGGCGCCTCGCCAAGGATGAAATTGTTGTCCGGCGTGAAGCTTTCGGGACCGTTGTAGAATTTCTTGACCTCGGCATGCGCCAGCTGCGGCACGCGGACCAGCGCGTTTTCCATCAGGATCTCGAACTGGTCCCAATCGTCGGGCAGCAGCGCGAATTCGAAATTTTCGGGGATGCCGTTCATGCCCCAGGGCTTGGCATGCGGCTCGAAACCTCCCATGACCAGGCCGCCGACCTCTTCCTTGAAATAGATGAAGCCGTCGGGATCGCGCATGACAGGCAGGTCAGGATGCATACCCTCGATCCTGCCGGTGACGATATACATGTGCTCGGCCGAATGCAGCGGTACCGAGACGCCGCACATCAGTCCGACCTTGCGCGCCCACTGGCCGGCGCAGTTGACGACGATCTCGGCGGCGATGTTGCCACGGTCCGTCTCGACGCCGCAGGCGATGCCGTTCCTGACGCTGATGCCTGAGACCTTGACCCGCTCGAGGATTTTCGCGCCGCGGTTGCGCGCACCCTTGGCCAGCGACTGCGTCAGATCAGTCGGGTTGGCCTTGCCGTCGCCTGGCAGCCAGACGGCACCGACCAGATCGTCCGTCGCCATGACAGGCCACAGATCGCCGGCCTCCCTGGGCGAGATGACGTCGATCTCCACGCCCTGAGCACGCGCCGATGCTGCCGTGCGCTTCAGCACCGTCATGCGATCAGCGGTGCGCGCAACAGACAGCGAGCCGCAATTCTTCCAGCCGGTGGCAAGGCCGGTTTCGGCCTCCAGTTCGCTGTAAAGCTGGGTGGAGTATCTGATCAGGCTCGTCATGTTGGAGTGGCTGCGCAACTGACCGACAAGACCGGCGGCATGCCA
The DNA here is from genome assembly GCF_006442155.1 of Mesorhizobium sp. B2-4-14. Taxonomy (NCBI): domain Bacteria; kingdom Pseudomonadati; phylum Pseudomonadota; class Alphaproteobacteria; order Hyphomicrobiales; family Phyllobacteriaceae; genus Mesorhizobium; species Mesorhizobium sp. B2-4-14. The sequence continues at coordinate 18,342 of NZ_VFVA01000041.1, forward strand.
GGTGGTGCCGCCGCTGAGTTGTCCCTGCTCGAGCACGACAACATCGGTCCAGCCGAGTTTTGTCAGATGATAGGCGACCGAGCAGCCAATGATGCCGCCGCCGACGATGACAACGCGAGCGTGGATGGGAAATTCATTTGCCATGAGCGTTCCGCCATTGGAGGGATGGCCGGGATACTAACATAGCAATGCCAAATATCAACTCAACATCTCACAAATTATCACATCAAGTAACGATGAGTTCTGGCCCCTTTTGCGAAAGCGCTTCCGCAAGCGCTGGTTCGGGATTGGCGTCGACGATCACGCCGGCGGCCCGTTCGAAATTCGGAATCCTGAGCGGTGTCAGCTTGCCGAACTTGCTGCTGTCGAGCACGAAATAGGCCTTGCCGGCGAGCGCGATCATACGGCCGCGCTGCTCGGCGCCGGCACGGGTGAAGTCCGTCACGTCGCCTTCCGGCGACAGGGCACCACCACCGAGAAAGGCGATGTCGACGCGAAAGCGGGCCATTGCATCAAGCGTATCGATGCCGGAAGCCGCCTCCTCGCCCGGATCGATCTCGCCGCCCAGCATATGCACGCGCATGCCCGGCACATGGCACAGATGCAGCGCTATCTTCAGGCTGGCCGTGCAGATGGTGAGATCGCGCAGTTCGGTCATGGCATGCGCGACGGCCAAGGTGGTGGTGCCGGAATCGAGAAAGACCACCATGCCATCCCTGACCAGACCGGCGGCAGCCCTGCCGATCGCCGCCTTGCCATGGGCATTTTCCTGGCTGCGCAGGCTCATCGCCGGTTCGCTCGGTTCGAAGCGAGCGGCACCGCCATGCACGATGCCGAGCCTGCCCTGCTCCGAAAGCAGCTTCAGATCGCGGCGGATGGTTTCGCGCGAGACCTCGAAGAACCCGGCCAGTTCGGCAACGCTGACCGAACCCTGGGCGCTTAGCCGCCGCAGGATTTCGTCATGGCGGCGCGGGGCAAGGGCGCGCACCGGCAGGCGGCTGACGGGGGACATGGCGATCCTCTTGTCGAGCATTGACGTTGCAATATGTGGCAGTGAACTCGCATAGACGCAACCGCGCCCGACGTGGCCGGTATCGATCGGCACTCTATTTGTCTGTCGAGGCTAGGGCTTCCGCGACAAGCCACCGCCCTCTCTCGCGTTCACGAGCATCTCGCTCCCTTCGCGCAGGTACTGCCGCAGAACGCTCGCGGCTTTCCTGCCGTCACGCTCGCGGCAGGCGGCCAGCAGTTCGCGATGCTCCATCTGCGAGCCGGTCGCATCGGGCTCGCTCCGCTCGGGCCAGAGCCGAGCACACAAGCGCTCGTGCTCAGCCTACCTTCACGGCCATCACCGCGGCGCAGTCACCCGCTTTGACCAGCCCGGGAAAATGCCGCGCCGCCAGCAAGCCAGACATTTTTGCCCGGATTTCCTGTGGGGCAATGCCGGTGCGGCCAACGGAATGGATGCGCGCCAGCACCGCGCCTTCCTCGACGGGTTCGCCGAGATCGACCATGGTTTCGATCATGCCGTCGTCCTCGGCGAAGGCGAAGCAATCGCCCGAGGGCATGTCGAGCCACTGTGTTCTGGTCTTCTCCACCGCGCCAGCAACAATGCCTGCATGGCGAAGCACATTGAGGATGCCGCGCCGCGCGATGCGCACGGTTTCGGCACGCGATGTCCCCCCGCCGCCAAGTTCGGTGGTGACGAAGACCTTGCCCATGTCCTCGGCCGCGGTGTCGTACATGCCGACCGCATCGATCTCGGTCATGCGCATCGAGAAAGGTGCAGAGAAGGCTTCGACCGCGGCGAAGGCCTTTTCTTCCTGCACCTTGTCCGGCAGCGTGTGCGCGGCGCAGAAAGGCACGAAATCCAGGGTCCTGCCGCCCGAATGGAAGTCGAAGACGATGTCGGCGCGGGGAAGCAGCTCGCGTTGAAAATAGTCGGCGATCTTCTCGGTCACGGTGCCATCGGGCCGGCCGGGGAAGCTGCGGTTCATGTTGCCCTTGTCAATTGGCGACGTGCGCGTGCCAGCCCGAAAGGCCGGATAGTTCATCGCCGGCACGATGATCACCGTGCCGGAGACGTCCTTGGGGTCGAGTGTGCGGGCGAGTTCGTAGAGCGCCAGCGGGCCCTCATACTCGTCGCCATGGTTGCCACCGGTCAGCAGCGCCGCCGGTCCCTTGCCGTTGCGGATGACGCAGATCGGGATCATCACCGAGCCCCAGGCCGAATCGTCGCGGCTGTAGGGCAGGCGCAGGAAACCATGCTGGACGCCGTCACGATCGAAATCGACGGTCGGCGCGATAGGCGACGGACGGAGGCTGGACATTGGGTTCAATTCTTCACCACCAGCTTGCGCGGCACATTGGCCAGGCATTCCACACCCGTTTCGGTGATCAGGATGGATTCGGTGATCTCAAGACCCATCGTCTCCAGCCACAGGCCGGTCATGAAATGGAAAGTCATGCCGGGCTTGAGTTCGGTGCGGTCGCCGGGGCGCAGGCTCATCGTGCGCTCGCCCCAATCCGGCGGATAGGACAGACCGATCGAGTAGCCGGTGCGGTTGTCCTTGATGATGCCGTACTTCTTCAAGACGGCGAAGAAGGCATTGGCGATGTCCTCGCATGTGTTGCCGGGTTTTGCCGCCGCCAAGCCCGCGTCCATACCTTCAAGCGTCGCCTTCTCGGCCTCGAGGAATTCCTGTGTCGGCTTGCCGAGGAAGACGGTGCGCGACAGCGGACAGTGGTACCTGTTGTAGCAGCCAGCAATCTCGAAGAAGGTCCCCTCGCCGCGCTTCATCGGCTTGTCGTCCCAGGTCAGGTGTGGCGCTGAAGCGTCCACACCTGACGGCAGCAGCGGGACGATCGCGGGATAATCGCCACCGATGCCGTCGACGCCGCGCGTACCGGCATCATAGATCTCGGCGACGAGATCGTTCTTGCGCATGCCGACTTCAATCTTGTCGACGATGCGCCGGTGCATCGCCTCGACGATGCGGGCGGCCTTGCGCATGTAGTCGATCTCGGTCGGGCTCTTCAGCGCGCGCTGCCAGTTGACCAGGGCCGTGGCATCGACGAAGCGGGCGTTGGGCAGATGCTTCTGCAAGGCGGCGAACGCAGCGGCGGAGAACCAGTAATTGTCCATCTCGACGCCGATGGTCAGCTTGCCCCAGCCGCGATCGGTCAGCACGCTGGACAGGAAGTCCATGGGGTGGCGCTCGGTCGACTGCACATAGTGGTCGGCATAGCCGACGATGTTGTCATGCGCGAGATAGGCGGTGCGCTTGGCGCCATTGGCGTCCTGGCCACGGCCGTACCAGACCGGCTCGCCCGATGGCGGCACGATGACCGCCTGGTGCACGTAGAACGACCAGCCGTCGTAACCGGTCAGCCAGGCCATGTTGGAGGGATCGCTGACGATCAGGAGATCGACACCCTTGGCTTCCATGGCTTTGCGCGTCTTGGCGAGGCGATCCGCATATTCGCCGCGCGAAAATTTCAGGTTTGGCTGCATTTTTTTGGGTCCTCGTTTGTTGGGCTGGAGCCTGTTCAACTTCGCTGAATCCGGCTCGTCGTCTGGTTCTTCTTTGCGCGTGAAAGCCGGTTCCCACTTTTCCGGATCACGCTTTGGCCGGCATCAGCTTTCAAAAATGGTTCCGGATTTCGCGGCCAGCGCCCGGTCGCGGGCGAGCGTGGCAATCGCCGTATCCTGCACGCCGGTGCCGGTGAGATCGGCAATGGTGATGTCGCTGGCCGAGCGCCGTCCGTGTCTCTCGCCAGCGATGATCTGGCCCAATTCGGCCACCTCGTCCTCGGCGGCCATGATTCCTGCGGCGATGGCATGATGCAGTTCGCCCAGCCGCCGTGTCTGGCGAGCACTGTCGGCGACGTAGAGATCAGCCATGCGCAGGATCGCAGGGGCGATCTCGTTCTTGTGTTCGGCGTCCGAGCCCATGGCGGTGATGTGCTGGCCGGCAGAGATGAAGCCGGCCTTGATCAGAGGCTCGGTTGACGGCGTCGTGGTGACGATGATGTCGGCCCCAACTACGGCCTCCGCGGCACTAGGTTCGGCGCGCACGGCGATGCCGAGCTTCTCACGCAGGGCGCCCGCAGTCAGCTCAGCCTTGGCGGCATCGCGCGCCCAGATGCGTGCCTCTGTGATTGGCCGCACGAGGCGGAGCGCTTCGAGCTGCAATCCGGCTTGCACGCCGGCGCCGAAGATCGCGGCGACGGACGAATCCGGCCGCGATAGATGCTTGGCCGCGACCGCGCCCGCGGCGGCGGTGCGGATATCGGTGAGATAGCCATTGTCGAGGAGCAGCGCCTCGACCAGACCTGTCTTTGCCGACAAAAGCACCATCATGCCATTGACGCTGGGCAGGCCGAGTTTCGGATTGTCGAAGAATCCGGGACTGATCTTGATGGCGAAGCCGTCGACGCCAGGCACATAGGCGGTCTTCACATCGACCTCGCCGTGATGTTCAGGGATGTCGAGCCGCAGGATCGGCGGCATCGCCACCGGCAAAGTGGCTAGCGCGCGAAAAGCATTCTCGACGCAGGCGACGGCATCAAGATCGAGCGTCACGATCTTACGCAGTTCCGCTTCGGTCAGGATTGTCATCCGGTTCATGCGGCGCGCTCCGCAAATGAGGGCTTCTCTCCGCAAACGATCTTCTTGTGCAGTTCCATATCGATGTTGCGCCCCGAAAGCAGAACCACCATCGGTCCGCTCGCGCTGACCTTACCGGCGAGCAGTGCCGCGATGCCGACGGCGCCGGCGCCTTCGACGATCTCGCGCTCCTGCTCATAGGCATGGCGGATGCCGGCGGCGATTTCCTCCTCGGAAAGCAGGACGATATCGTCGAGCAGGTCGCGGCACATGGCGAAGGTCAGTTGGTTGTCGAGGCCGATGCCGCCGCCGAGCGAGTCCGCCAGCGTCGGCAACTCCTCGACCAGCACGGGCCGGCCGGCATCGAGGCTCGCCTTCATCGCAGCACCCCGCGCCATCGACACGCCGACGACCCTGGTCCCGGGGCTGACGCCCTTGATCGCCGCCGCTACGCCCGAGGCGAGCCCACCGCCCGACAGTTGCACCAGCACCAGTGCGGCGTCGGGAACCTGCTCAATCATCTCCAGTCCGAGGGTACCCTGGCCGGCAATGATGGCTGGATGGTCGAAGGGCGGCAGCATGACGAGGCCCTCCTCCGCCACCAGCCGCTCGACCTCCTGCTGCGCGTCGTCCTGGCTGGTGCCGACGATACGGATCTCGGCCCCGAGCCGGCGGATGGCATCAAGCTTGTTCTGAGGCACCAGCCGCGACATGCAGATCACCGCGCGCGTTCCCTCGAGTTTCGCCGCATGGGCAAGCGCTCGGCCGTGGTTGCCGGTGGAGGCCGCGACCACGCCACGTGCCTTCTCCCGCATGCTCAGCGAAGCGACAGCGTTCGAGGCGCCACGCAGTTTGAAGCTGCCGGTGATCTGGCGATGTTCGAGCTTGAGGTGAACGGGAATACCCAACCGTTCCGACAGAGCTTCGGACAGCACGGTTGGCGTTCGTTCGATCTTGCCGGCGATACGTTCGCGGGCGGCTCGGATGTCCGAAAGGTCGATGGCGCGCGTCATCGGGCGACCCCCTCTGGCCTGCCGGCCATCTCCCCCTCAAGGGGGGAGATCGGCAGCTCATGCGGCACCGCCGTTTCTATAGCATCCACAAGCAGCCAAAGCGCAGCGGCAGGGAATCTCCCCCCTCGAGGGGGAGGTGGCCAGCAGGTCAGAGGGAGACGCTCTTGCACGCAGAACATAATCTTACCGTCCCAGCGACAACGTCATCAGACGGCCGAACTCCGGATGTGGCGTCTCGTCCCCGCACAACCGTAAACAATTCCATGCCGTCGCCTGGTTGCTGGTCACCACTGGACGGCCGATCGCCTCTTCCATACTGGCGACCGCGAGCGCGCTCCGCAGCGCCGTGCAGGACACAAACAAGGCTTCGGCCTGTGGATGGGTCGCCTGGCGCGCGAGGTCGACAAGGGCTGCCGGCGGAATGCGTGCCATCTCGCGGTCATCCTCGAAACCCAGGCAGGTGAAGCTGGCGATATCGAAACCGCGTTCGGCGAAATAGGTTGCCATCGGCCTGGAAGTTTCAACCGTGTAGGGGGTGAGAATGCTGATCCGGCGCACGCCGAAGGCGTTCAGCCCGCGCACGCCGGCCATGGGCGGGGTTACGACGGGAATGCCGGGCTTGGCCGCCTGGATCGCCGCCTCGATCTCGGCATCGCCGATCACCACCGATGCCGAAGTGCAGGAGTAGCAGATGGCGTCGAGCGGCTCGTCGGGCAGGATCAAGGCCGCGCCCGCCGTCAGCGCCGGCTGCATCTTGCGAAGGTTCCGAGGCGTCGTCGGATTGGCATAGGGAATGCGCGCGACATAGACGCCGATCCGTTCGCTCGCCACCATGCGGCGAAAGTCCGGCTCGGTCGTGTGGTCGGTGGCCAGGATGATCAGGCCGACACGCTTCGCCAGCGGGCGGTCATCGAGCGCCGGCCGGTCGGGGTGGACCTTGATCTCGGGCAAGGGCTTCATACGTTATCTCTCGATCTTGCCGTAACGGCCTTCCAGCCAGCGCAACAGCACGACAGAACAGAGGCTGATGGCGAGGAAGAAGGCGCCCACCAACGTGATCGGCTCCAGGTAGCGATAATAGGTGTTCGCGACGCTTTTGGCCTGGTTCATCAGTTCCAGCACGGTGATTGCCGACAGCAGCGGCGTCTCCTTGAACATGGCGATGAAATAGTTGGCCAGCGCCGGGATCATCGGCGGAATGGCTTGCGGGATAATGATGTGGGACCAGGTCTGCCTGGCGCTGAGGTTGCACGCCTTGGCGGCCTCCCACTGGCCGCGCGGGACATTGTCGATGCCGGCGCGATAGACCTCCGCCGTATAGGTGCCGTAGTGCAGCCCGAGCCCGATGACACCGGCGACCAACGGCGGCAGAAGAATGCCGACGTCTGGCAGCACGTAGAAGATGAAATAGAGCTGCACCAGCAGCGGCGTGCCACGGACGAATTCGGCCGCCCAACCGACGGAGCGCGACACCGCCTTGTTGGGCGAGCGGCGCGCCAGCGCGATGCCAAGACCGACGATCGCCGCCAGCACCGAGCCGAGCAGCGTCGCCAGGATGGTGATCTTCACCCCCTGGATCAGCGTCGGCAGTATCTGCCGGACAAAATCCCAATCCCAATCCATCAGCGAACCTTGGCCATCAGCGAGTTCCGGTCATCAGACGCGCACCCCGTCGAGGCCGCGCGCCAGGTGGCGCTCCAGCGAGCGCACACCCCACGAAATGAGCAGCGCAAGGATGAAATAGAGAATGAGGATGGTGGTGAACGGCACCATGGTGTTGCCGGTCTGGGCTCGCACCACCTGCGCCTGGAATGTGAGGTCGGCGAGCGAGATCAGTGAGACGACGGATGTGGCCTTGAGCAGTTCGATGGCGTTGTTGCCGAAGGTCGGCAGCATCACCAGAAATGCCTGCGGCAGGATGACGTGGCGCAGGCCTTGCCAGCGGCCAAGGTTGAGCGCGATGCAGGCCTCGTGCTGTTCGCGGCCGATCGACTGCACGGCGCCGCGCACCACTTCGGCGGCGTAGGCGCCGACATTCAGGCCCAGCGCCAGCACGCCGGCCTGCAGCGGGGTCAGTTCCAGGCCCAATAGCGGCAGCACGAAATAGGCGAAGAACAGCTGCACGAAGATCGAGGTGCCGCGGAAGAATTCGATATAGGCGGTGGCGAGCGCGCGCAGCAGAAAGAAGCGCGACAGCCGCCCCATCCCGGCAACAAAGGCCATGACCAGGGCAAGCACCGACCCCATCAGCGTCAGCTCGATGGTGACAAGCGCTCCCTGCAATATAAGGCCGAAATAGCCGGACCATTGGGTCATCGATTAGAAGTTCCAACGTTTGCGATTCGAGTTCCTTCTCCCCGTTGAACGGGGAGAAGATGCCGGCAGGCAGATGAGGGGCAGCGCTAGCTTCTCCAAACCTAGCGCCGCCCCTCATCCGTCACTTCGTGACACCTTCTCCCCGTGAACGGGGAGAAGGAAGAAGAGCGCTCTACTTCGCCGAGCAGAGCTTTTCGCGCGTCGTCGACATCGCGGCAGCCGCCGAGAAGCCGTAGGGCTCGATGATCTTGGCGAACTCGCCCGACTTCTTCATCTTGGCCAGTTCGACATCGTAGGCGTCACGCAGCGCCTCGTCGCCCTTCTTGAAGGCGGCGCCGTCGCAGTAGACCGGGGCGCCCTGCACCGGCGCGATGACTTCGAGGCTCGGATCGTTGGCTTTCTTCATCAGATCATTGATCGACAGGACCGGCAGCGAATAGGCGTCGATGCGGCCGTCCTGCACCATCTTCAGGCCGCTCTGGCCATCCGGCACGACGATGACACGTTCACGCGGCACGCCGGCGTTGAGCGCCAGCTTCTCCTCGGTGCCGCCGCCCGGCGCGCCGATCGTGGCGGCAGTGTCCTTGGCGACGTCCTCGTAGCTCTTGAAGTGCTTGGGATTGCTCTTCTTCACCAGCATCGCCTCGGCGTCGCACAGAACCGGCTCGGAATAGGCGACCGCCGCGCAACGCTCCGGCTTCATGAACAGACCGGCGGTGACGACGTCGAAGCGGCCGGCCTGCAGGCCGGGGATCATCGCGCCATACTCAGAGATCGAAGCGACGATATCGGCCACTCCGAGACGCTTGAAAATCTCGCGCGCCACGTCGGGCGCCGCGCCCGAAACCTTGCCGTCGGCGGCGACCGCCGTATAGGGCGGTTCGTTGGCGATGGCGACGCGGGCGAAACCCTGCGCCTTGAGCTGTTCGAGCTTCTTGTCCGCGGCCGAGCCCACGCTTGAGGTCGCGAGCACTGCCGTAATTGCGAAGCCGGCGATGCCGGCCAGAATGCCAAGTTTCTTCATTGTTCCCAACTCCTTGTTGCTCTTCTTGGTTTGCTTGTGGGCGGTTCGCACGCTCGCATGGCGGTCAGACGCGGTGTCCGGCCGCGATGATCTTCTTCAGGAAGCCTTGCGTGCGCTCCTGCTTGGGACGGCGGAAAATCTCGTCGGGCTTGCCTTCTTCAACGATCTTGCCGCGATCGAAGAACAGCACCCGGTCGGCGAAGTCGTGGGCGAAACCCATCTCATGGGTAACCAGCAGCATGGTCATGTCGGTCTCGGCGCAGAGCCGCCACAAGACGTTGAGCACCTCCTCGACCAGTTCCGGGTCGAGCGCCGACGTCACCTCGTCAAACAGCATGATCTTCGGCTGCAAGGCGAGCGCCCTGGCAATCGCCACACGCTGCTTCTGCCCGCCGGACAGTTGCGCCGGCATCGCCTTGGCCTTGTCGGCCATGCCGACCATGTCGAGCAGTTCCATCGCGCGTTTTTGGGCGGCGGCGCGCGGCGTGCCCTTGGTCAGCATCGGCGCCAACGTGACATTGTCGATGACGCTCTTGTGCGGAAACAGGTTGAACAACTGGAAGACCATGCCGATCTTCTGGCGCATTTTTGCCAGATGCCGCTCGTCGGCCGGCAACAACTGGCCGTTGCGCTCCATATGGTAAAGCTGCTCACCATCGATCTGGATGTGGCCGCCGTCGATGCGCTCCAGCGTCATCAGGATACGCAGGATCGTCGTCTTGCCTGAGCCCGACGGGCCGATCAGCGCCAGCTTCTCGCGCGGCATGACCTGCATCGACAGGCCATCCAGCACCTTGAAGGCACCAAAGCTCTTCGAAATGGCATCGACCTTGATGATGGGTGCGGACAAATGAATTTCCCCGTGCTGGAGAAGCCTGTGCCCCTAACGATGCGGAACGCGCCAAATCATGTCAATTGGGAAAATAATATCATGACAATTATTCCGATTGCGGACAATTCTCGACCAACTGGGCAACCCGTGGAGAGTCGGGCTCAGGCCCCACCCAGCAATGGCGGCGTCTGAGGCCGGAACGGAGCCAGAAGCGCAGGAGACCACCTTCGCAGGCCGGCATTACCGGAATATCGACGCAACCCCCTAGATGGCGAGCAGCAGGTGCTCCGGATCTCCAAGCAAGAGCTTGGTGACAACGCCGAGACCGGCGCGCAGTTCCCCCTCGGTGGTCGAACCCAGCGAAATGCGCACCGCCGGATGCCAAGGAGCGTCGGAAATGCGGAAGGAGGTGCCCGGCGCGATCGCCACGCCCTGCAGCCGGGCCTGGGCGACAAAACTCTCCTCGGCCCGGTCGCCAGGCAATTGCAGCCACAGATGCAGGCCATCGCGATGCGAACGATAATCGACCCCTGCAAGGACCTCCGCGGCAATATCCATCCTGTGCCGGAGCGCTTGGCGCTGCCAGCGGACAAGCTCCATCGCGGTGCCGTCGGCCACCCATTTGGTGGCGATCTCGGCCACCAGCGGCGTTGCCATCCAGTTCGAGACCAGATGCCGGTTGGCGACGGCGGCAACGTAACGGTCGGGCGCGGCGAGATAGCCGATGCGCAGGCCGGGCACGGTGATCTTGGTGAAGGAGGTGACGTAGAGCGTGCGCTCCGGCGCGTAAGCAGCGACCGGCGGCGGCCGGTCCTCGACCAGCGGACCCAGCACATCGTTCTCGATGACGGCGATGTCGTGCTTGCGCGCCACCGCCGCGATCTCAGCCCGACGTCCCGAATCCATCAGCGTCGCGGTCGGGTTGATCACCGAAGGCTGCACGAACACAGCGCGGATGTCGGAAAGCCGGCAGGCCTCGTCCAGCGCCTCCGGGATGAGGCCATTGCCGTCGATCGGCAGGCCTTCGAGGTTGAAGCCGAGATAGCGGGCGAGCGGCACCAGCGTGTGATGGCCGATCGCCTCGGTCGCGACGGTCGATCCCGGCGGCGCCACGCTCATCAGCGCCACTGTCATGCCGGCGGTAGCGCCGTTGGTCAGGCTGATATTCTGCGCGGAGGCCTCGAGCCCGCACAGTTTCAGCCATTCGACGGCGACAGCGCGATGGCGGGGGAACACCATGTTGGGCCGGAAGGACAGTGCCGAACTTGAGGGCAGGTGTTCGGCCAGCCATCCCAGTGCCTGCTTCATTCGTTCCAGATGCATCGGCTCGCAGACCGGCTTCAGGATCGAGAGATCGATGACCTCGCCGAGGCGCTCGGGCAGATACGGCGGCTCCGGCTCGCGGCGCTGCGTCTGGACAAAGCTGCCGCGGCCGATCTCGCCCGAAATCAGGCCGCGCCGGATCAATTCCTCATAGGCGCGGCTCACCGTCTGTACCGACAGCTTCAAATCGTCGGCCAGCCGGCGATGGGTCGGCAGGCGCGCGCCATTCGCCAGCCGTCCGTCATGGATGGCACGCGCGAACTGGTCGGCAAGCGACTGGTAGGCTGGCCGCCTGATGAGCGCGGGATCGGGTTGCCACAATGTCATGACTTATTAGAGATCGAAATCAGTGCAATTGACAATCGAAATAATGCACCGTCATGGTGCCGTGGACGAAAAGTGGACTGTGATGACGGCTGCAAAACTCGACGCGATCGACCTCAAAATCCTCGACGCCATCCAGCGTGACGGACGCATCACCAAGCTGGCGCTGGCCGAGCAGGTCGGGCTCTCGCCGACGCCATGCTGGATGCGGCTGCGCAAGCTGGAAAAGGCCGGCATCGTCTCGGGTTACCACGCCCGGATCGCCATGCGCGTGGTGGCGCCGGTCGCCACCGTGCTGATGGAAGTGACGCTGGCCAGCCACCGCCAGGCCGATTTCGACCGCTTCGAGCGAGTCATCCGTGACATTCCCGAGATCGTCGCCTGCTGGTCGGTGGGCGGCGGCGTCGATTATGTGCTGAAGGTGATGGCGCGCGACATCGACGCCTATCAGCGGCTGGTCGATGCCTTGCTCGACCGCGAGATCGGCATCGACCGCTACTTCACCTACATCGTCATCAAGACGGTGAAGGACGACATTGCGCTGCCGATTGTCGACCTGTTGCCGGCGTCGACCTAACGCCGGAGAGATCGCCTGCCTCGTCGGCGCAACAGAGAGAGATTCTCTATCAACGGATGTCCAAACAGCCTCTCTATCTGCGCATCGCGGATAGTCTTCCCGTATCAGTCCGAACCGGGAGGCTTCGACCATGTCCGCGCATTTCGCCCGCTCGCATCGCCATGAAGCGCTCGATCGCCTCGCCGACCGCCGGCTGCTTCGCGAGCTTGCCTATGTCGACGGCCACTGGACGGCGAGCGACGCGGCCGAGAGTTTTGAAGTCACCGATCCGGCGACCGGCACCACCGTCGCCTTCGTCGCCGCGTTGGATGCGCGCCAAACGACAAAGGCGATCGATGCCGCTGCGCGTGCCTTTCGGGCCTGGCGGTCGCTGCTGCCGCAGGAGCGTTCCAAGGTTCTGCGAAAATGGTTCGAGTTGATCATCGCCGCCAAGGATGATCTGGCTCTGCTGATGACACTCGAACAGGGCAAGCCATTCAAGGAGTCGCTCGGCGAGATCGATTATGCCGCCTCCTTCGTCGAGTGGTATGCCGAAGAAGCCAAGCGGCTCAACGCCGAGAGCGTCAGCAGCCATTTGCCGGGCGCTGAAATGATGGTGCGGCGCGAACCGCTCGGCGTCGTCGGTGTCATCACGCCGTGGAATTTCCCTGCGGCCATGCTGACCCGCAAGGCGGCCGCCGCCCTCGCCGCCGGCTGCACCATCGTCGCGCATCCCTCTTCGGAGACGCCGCTGTCGGCGCTGGCACTGGCGGAACTCGGCGAGCGCGCCGGCCTGCCTGCCGGCGTCTTCAATGTCCTCACCGGCAATGCTTCGACGATCGTCGGGCGCATGTGCGAAGACCCGCGCGTCCGTGCCATGAGCTTCACCGGCTCGACCGAGATCGGCCGGCTGATCGCCGCGCAGAGCGCGCCGACGATGAAGCGGCTGGTGATGGAGCTTGGCGGCCACGCGCCGCTGATCGTCTTTGCCGACGCCGATGTCGACAAGGCCGTGCGCATCGCCGTCGACGCCAAATTCGCCACCTCGGGCCAGGACTGCCTTGCCGCCAACCGCATCTATGTCCAGCGCCCGATCTATGACCGTTTCTGCGCGGCCTTCGCCGCGCGCATCGAGGCACTGCGGACCGGCAACGGCCTTGCCGACGAAACCGACATCGGGCCGCTGATGCATGAGCGCGCCGTCAAGAAGGTCGAGGAACAGGTCGCCGACGCCCTCGCCCAGGGCGCCCGCTGCCTTGCCGGCGGCAAGCGCCATCCGGCGGGCCCCCTCTTCTACCAGCCGACGCTGCTGGCCGACGTGCCCGACGAGGCTTTGATCATGCGCGAGGAGACCTTCGGTCCGGTCGCTGCCGTCACGCCCTTCGACGGCGAAGACGAGGTGATCGCCCGCGCCAACGCCACGGAGTACGGCCTCGTCGCCTATGTTGTGACCGAGAACGGCGCCCGTCAGCAGCGCCTGGGCCGCGCGCTGGAATACGGCATGGTCGCGATCAACCGCGTCAAGATCACGGGCGCGCCGATCCCGTTTGGCGGGGTCAAGCAGTCCGGCATCGGCCGTGAAGGCTCGCGCCATGGGCTGGAGGCTTTCACGGATCTCAAATATCTCTGCCTGGATGTGGCTTAGGCCGCGCCGGAATTCTCTTTCAAGGAGTCAAAAAGATGCTCGACCAGTCCAACGAACTCAACGCCTGGGACCGCGATCACTTCTTTCATCCCTCGACCCATATGGGCACGCATGCGCGCGGCGAGAGCCCGACCCGCATCATGGCCGGCGGCGAAGGCGTCACCGTCTGGGACAACAATGGCAGGAAGAGCATCGATGCCTTCGCCGGCCTCTACTGCGTCAATGTCGGCTACGGCCGCCAGAAGATCGCCGACGCCATCGCCGCCCAGGCCAAGAACCTCGCTTATTACCACGCCTATGTCGGGCACGGCACCGAGGCCTCTATCACGCTGGCCAAGATGATCATCGACCGCGCGCCGAAAGGCATGTCGAGGGTCTATTTCGGCCTCTCCGGTTCGGACGCCAACGAAACCAACATCAAGCTGATCTGGTACTACAACAACGTTCTCGGCCGCCCGGAGAAGAAGAAGATCATTTCGCGCTGGCGCGGCTATCACGGCTCGGGCGTGATGACCGGATCGCTGACCGGCCTTGAGCTGTTCCACAACGCCTTCGATTTGCCGCGCGCGCCGATCCTGCACACCGAGGCGCCCTATTATTTCCGCCGCGCCGACCGCTCGATGAGCGAGGAGCAGTTCTCGCAGCATTGCGCCGACAAGCTCGAGGAAATGATCCTGGCCGAAGGCCCCGAGACAGTCGCAGCCTTCATCGGCGAACCGATCCTCGGCACTGGCGGCATCGTGCCGCCGCCCGCAGGCTACTGGGAAAAAATCCAGGCGGTGCTGAAGAAGTATGATGTGCTGCTGGTCGCCGACGAGGTGGTGACGGGCTTTGGCCGGCTCGGCACCATGTTCGGTTCCGACCACTACGGCATCAAGCCGGATTTGATCACCATCGCCAAGGGCCTGACCTCGGCCTATGCCCCTCTGTCAGGGGTCATCGTCGGCGACAAGATGTGGCAGGTGCTGGTCGAGGGTTCCGACAAGCTCGGTTCGCTCGGCCATGGCTGGACCTATTCGGCGCATCCGATCTGCGTTGCCGCGGGTGTGGCCAATCTCGAACTGATCGACGAGATGGAGCTGGTGAAAAATGCCGGCGAGACCGGCGCCTATTTCCGTGCTGAACTCGCCAAGGCCGTCGGCGGCCACAAAAACGTCGGCGAGGTGCGTGGCGACGGCATGCTGGCGGCGGTCGAATTCGTAAAAGACCGCGACGACCGCGTCTTCTTCGATCCTTCGCTCAAAGTCGGACCGCAGGTCGCCACGGCCCTTGCCGCAAGCGGCGTCATCGGCCGCGCCATGCCGCAGGGCGACATCCTCGGCTTCGCGCCGCCGCTCTGCCTGACGCGCGAGGAGGCCGATATCGTCGTGGCCAAGACCGCGGATGCGGTGAACAGCGTGTTTGCCAATCTCTGAGATCGAGCCATGAATGCCAGGACCAACACGCTCCCCGCCACCATGGCCGCCGTGCTGCTGACCGGCCACGGCGGACCGGAAAAACTCGTCTACCGTACCGATGTGAGAGTGCCCGCCCCTGCTTCGGGGGAAGTGCTTATAAGGGTCAGCGCTTGCGGGATGAACAACACCGATGTGTGGGTGCGCCAGGGCGCCTATGGCACCGAGGAAGACGCTGCAGCGGTGTCGACCTGGCGGCGGCAGGGCAACACGCTTGTTTTCCCGCGCATCCAGGGCACCGACACTGTCGGCATCATCGCTGCCGTCGGCGATGGCGTTTCGTCTGATCGTATCGGCGAACGGGTGATGGTCGATTTCTCCATCTACAACCGCGACGACGATTCGCTCGCCGATATCGACTATATGGGCCATGGCCGCGACGGCGGTTATGCCGAATACCAGGCCGTGCCGGCGGAGAATGCGCGTGTCGTCGACACGACGCTGAGCGACGTCGAACTCGCCACCTTCTGCTGCGCCTATCTCACCGGCGAGCAGATGCTGGAACGAGCCGCGCTGAAAGCCGGCGAGCGCGTTCTGGTCACCGGCGCCTCGGGCGGCGTCGGCTCGGGCATCGTGCAACTGGCACGGGCGCGCGGCGCCATTCCCTATGCCGTCGTCGGCAAGGGCAAGGAGCAGGCGGTGCTCGACATCGGAGCGGAAGCCGTCATTACCCGTGGCGTCGACGATTTGCCGCAAGCCGTGGCCGAGGCGACCGGCGGCCAGCCGATCGACGTCGTGGCTGACCTCGTTGGCGGTGCCATCTTCAACGATTTGCTGCGCATCCTGAGGCCGGAGGGCCGCTATACCACCGCCGGCGCGATTGCGGGCCCGGTCGTCCAGCTCGATCTCAGGACCATGTATCTCAAGCAGTTGCAACTGCACGGTTCGAGCCAGGGCACGCGCGCGGATTTCCGCCGCATCGTGCGCTACATCGAGGCGGGCAAGATCCGCCCGCTGGTCGGCGGCGTCTACAAACTCTCCGATTTCCACCACGCGCAAGCCGATTTCGTTGCCAAGGATTTTGTCGGCAAGCTGGTTGTGGTGCCAGACGCCGTCGCGGAGCGAACGGCGTAGTTCCAAGAATCAAAGCCCCTCGCCTGCTTCCTCACCGCTGCCACAATGGGAATGGCTTGCACTCCAGCCGGCAAGCCGCCACAAACAGTGACGCCCGCCGCGCCGCTGGTCCGGGCATCTGGTCACGGGGTACAGGCGAGACATGACGGCCCGGATGATACTGCTCGACGCCAAGCCACTCGGCGTGGCTGACGTCGCCGAGATCGCACGGCGCAACGCCCGGCTTATGCTGGGTAAGGAAGCGATGCGTATCCGGGCGAGCCGCGCGCTGGTCGAGCACCTGATGCAGCTCGGCAAACCGATGTATGGCGTCACCACCGGCCTCGGCGCCTGTGTCGACACGCCGCTCGCCGAGGCCGATCTGATCGCCTTTCAGCATAGCGTGCCGCTCAGCCACAGCATGGGCATCGGCCCCGCCCTTCCGACCGAGGCGGTGCGGGCGCTGATGACCGCACGCATCTCGGGCATGGCCGCCGGCGGCACCGGCACCTCCGAACGCGTGGTCATGGGCCTTGTCGCGGCGCTCAACGCCGGCGTCCATCCGGTGATCCCCACTTGGGGATCGATCGGCGCGGCCGACCTTGCCCATCTCGGGCATATGGCGCGAGCGCTGCGCGGCGGCGAGGGCGAAGCGGAATTCCAGGGCCGGATCATGCCATCGGCCGAGGCGCTAACGCTGGCCGGGCTGGAGCCGCTCGACCTGCGCGAGAAGGACGGCCACGCCCTCATCGTCGCCAACAGCCTGTCGACCGGAACGGCGTGCCTGTGTCTCGAAGACGTCGCCCATCTCATCGACTGGGGGCTGGCCGCCGTGGCGCTCAACTACGAGGCGTTCCGCTCCTCCCTCACCGCGATCGATGCGGATGCGCTAGCCGCGCGTCCGGCTTTCGGCCAGCGCGAAATCGGCGAGCGGCTGCGCACGGAGCTGGCGGGCAGCGGCCTGTGGAAGGACAAGGCGGCGCGGCGGCTTCAGGACCCGCTCAGCTATCGTTGCGTACCCCAGGTCTGGGGTGGCCTGCTCAATGCGTTCGAACAGGCAAGGCTGGCGACCGAGATCGAACTGACCCATTCGGGCGACAATCCCGTGATCCTGCCGCAAGACGAGCGGGTGGTTTCGAACGGCAATTTCGACCTCACGGCATTCACGCTTGCCTGGGAACAGATCGGCCAGGCGCTCGCGCATTGCGCGGTCGGCACCGCCAATCGCTGCATGAAACTGATGTCTCCGACAACAGCTGAACTGCCACGTTTCCTGTCGGCCAGGGGCGGCAGCCGCCAGGGCTATGCCGAATTGCAGAAGCCACTCGCGGCGCTGGAAGCCGAAATCCGGCATCTGGCCAATCCGATATCGCTCAGCCCGCTGGCCGTCTCGGATGGGATCGAGGATCAGTCGTCGATGGCGCCCCGAGTGGTGGCCAAGACTGGCGAGATCATCGAGCGCCTGCGCTATCTCGTTGCCATGGAGCTCATCTTCGCGGCCACCGGCGTGGAGTTGCGCGGCGTCGTCGACAGCATGGGCGAAGGGCCGCAGCGCACCTTCGCCGCCGTACGTGCGCTTGTCAGTCCACTCGATGACGACCGCGAGATGAGCACCGATATGACACGGATTGCTCGGATGGTGGCCGGTCCCCGCTACTGAGGCAGCGTCCTTCCGCCTGAAGCCTTTAAACCTCCGCAGCGGCAGGTCGAGTTATTGGTAAGGGCCTCTGAGATTCAGTTTCTCGGCCAACAGGCAGAAACGGTCGATCGACCGGACAAGCTCTTCGCCTTGCTCGGCAACAATCCCGCCACGCTCGGCAGTTGGCGTTTCCGACAGCGCCTTCCACAACCGGCTTTGCCGGTCACAGAGATCCGCCAGCTGGGTGCAGTCGTGGGAGGTCAGTTTCAAAAGATGGGACTCCGTCACCGGTCCGATGCCGGGAGGCGTCGTCATTCCAAGGGAGACATAGCCCGGCGGCACGGAGCCCTTGGCATTCGTCACCGCTTTGCGGCAGATGACATCGAACAGCTGGTCGACGGCCTGTTTGGCGCCGGCGACGCGCGAAGGATGGTCGGTGTCGGCCGCGGCATGGGGCAGAAGTTCGAGCTTGGCGCCATGCCTC
The DNA here is from genome assembly GCF_006442155.1 of Mesorhizobium sp. B2-4-14. Classification (NCBI taxonomy): domain Bacteria; kingdom Pseudomonadati; phylum Pseudomonadota; class Alphaproteobacteria; order Hyphomicrobiales; family Phyllobacteriaceae; genus Mesorhizobium; species Mesorhizobium sp. B2-4-14. The sequence goes on from NZ_VFVA01000041.1 coordinate 36,614, forward strand.
TCGACGAGGTCGAGATAAGGCAGCATCGGACCGGACAGACCGCCGGTCGAGGCATCGCTGAACAGGTCGGCATCGATGGCGGCGTGGCTTAGCCGGCCGGAGGACAGGGCGTCGTCAAGCGCCTCGATATCAACAAGCTCACCGCGATCGTAGTTGACCAGCACCGCGCCATTCTTCATGCGGGACAGGACATCCGCGGCGACGATTCCGGCATTGGCGTAGCGGCCGGTCTGCGCGTCCTGCTTGCCCAGGCCGACATGGACGCTGAGCACATCGGCCCCCTCGGCCGATTCGGCCGGGCTCGCCGCATAGACAAATCCCTCTGCTTCTATCCAGTCCCGGTGCCGAGGCCGTGCGTGGATCACCACGCGCATGCCGAAGGCACGGGCGAGCTTCGCCACCTCGCGGCCGATATTGCCATAGCCGATGATCGCCATCGTCTTGCCTTCGAGCTTTTCGGTGGGGAAATCCCGCAATTCCCTGCCGGTGTCGAAGGCGCCGCGCGCCACCAGGTCGTGCAGCATATCGACCGGGAGATCCGGCAGGACTTTCAGGATCGCCTTCATCGCCATCTGCGCCGTGGCGCGGCTGTTGATGCCGGGCGTGTTCATCAGCACCGCCGTGCCGCCCTCGCCGCTGCCGCCACCCCAGGAGCCCGAGCCCATATTGCCGGTGCCAGCGCCGATGCGCACGCCGGCCAGCGGGAAGACGGTCTCGGCTGGCAGGAAGGTCGCCGCCGCGATGACGGCGTCATAGCGCCCCTCCCCCGCGGCCTCGATCAGCTCTTCCCTGGTGCTGAGGTCCGGCTGGTAGAAGAAATGCACACGGCCACGCTCAAGCTCCGCTTTGTCTCCGAGCGACGATGAGTGAAAGCGGCCCCCCTTGGCTTCGATATGGGCGCGGACTTCGCTCGGGTCAGGCTTGCCGTCCGGCCCGAAGCGCAGGCCGACCAGATCGCAGATCAGCACGGCGTAGCTGCTTTGCGGGTCGATTGGCTCCACGGCCTGCATGCTGGTCTCTGCGGTCACGGCGTTTCCCCCATACAAGAACGGCAAAGCCTGCTGCGACAGCAGGGCTGCCCTGAACAATCAGAACCTATCAGCCCGGAAAGGTGTCAGATCGATCGCAGGCGGCAAACCGGCGGCAAGTTGCGACACGTCCGTGACGAACGCTTCAACGAGAGCGGCGCCGCACGGTTTTTGAGCGAACGGATTGTTCCACTATCCTTGCCGGGATGATTTGCGTGATCTGCCGATGTGACCACTGACCTGCACGCCGTCCTCGGCGCGCAGGTACAGAAAGCCGGGAATGGATATGAGCGGGATGATCGCGGTCAGCAGGAACACCTGATGGAACCGTTCCGGCGTCAGGACGTGGCTTTCCCCTGCAATCAGGCCCAGCAGCATGGCGGCGACCGAAACGCCCAGCGAAACGCTAAGCTGCTGCAGCACGCCGCCCAGGCTGGTGGCGCGGCTGAGCTTGTCCGCCGGCAGATCCGCGTAGGACAGGGTGTTGGAGGTCATGAACTGCGCCGACCGGACGACGCCGAACAGGAAGACATAGAAGCCGATCATCCAATGCGGCCTATCGGCACTCATCAAGGCGAAGCCCGCCACGGTAGCGGAACCCACGATCGCGCTGCCGATCAGCACGACTTTGAAGCCGACGCGCCGCAGCAGCGGCGACAGCATTGGCCGCATGAGCAGCGCGCCGAAGCTGCCGACGAATGTCAGCGAACCTGAGGTGACCGGGCTCATGCCAAAGCCGACCTGAAGCATCAGCGGCAGGAGGAACGGGGCGCCGTTGAGACCGACGCGGCACAGGCCCCCCGCCAGCGTGCCGACCCAGAACGAGCGAAATCGAAACAGCGTCAGGTCGACAGCCGGCGCCACGACGCGGCGCGCATAGCGCCCGAAGGCGAGCAGCAGCAGGACGGCCGCAGCCAACACCAGCACCGTCGTGAAGGCGGGAATGATCGGGCGGCCGATATTCTCCAGCCCGAACTGCAGTAACGCCACGCCGCATCCCACCATCAGAAATCCGGCGAAGTCGAAGCGCTCCACCGCCTCCTGGTGGAAATCGTCGACGAAGCGCAGCGCCGCCAGAATGCCAAGACAGCCAAACGGCAGGTTGACATAGAATATCCAGCGCCACGACGCGTAGGTGGTCAGCAGGCCGCCGAGCAGCGGCCCGATGATCGGCCCCATGATGGCCGGCAAGGTCGTGTAGGTCATGGCGGTGATCAGGCCGCTGCGTGGAAAGCTGCGCAGCAGGATCAGCCGCCCGACCGGCGTCATCATGGCGCCGCCAAGTCCTTGCAGCGCGCGCATGGCCAGCAGCATGCCGAAACTGTTCGCTATGCCGCACAGCGCGGAGCCAAGGGTGAAGGTGAAAAGCGCCAGGGCGAACACCCTGCGCGCGCCGAACCTGTCGGCGAACCAGCCGCTGACGGGAATGAACACGGCGAGCGTCAGGATGTAGGTGGTGATCGCCAGATTCAGCCGGACCGGCGTCGTATCCAGACTTTGCGCCATGGCCGGGATCGCGGTGGTGATGATGGTGGAATCGAGCTGTTCCATCAGAAAGGCGATGGCGACGATGATCGGGATGATCAACCTCAGCCTCGGGTCGCGCTCGGTGGCAAATAGAGGCTGTTCCAATGCTCTGGCCAATTCCGTCATGCAGGCGGTTCATATGCCTTGGCGAAAGGCTGGCATCCGCGACCAACCAGCCGGGGCGGGATCACTTGGCGCGTTTTATGGTCCGACAAATGCAGCAGCGACAATGAATTCTTACCGGACGGTGGTCAAAAAATCTTGAGCGCGGACAGAGGGCGAGGAAAGCAGCGATCGCGTCAAGAAGGATGGTCCAAAGACATTAGGCATTCAGCGTCAGGCATTCAGCGTTCCTATTTCGTGAAGGAACGTCTGGGGCGGCAGGCCGTTTTTCCTGTGCATGTCTCGTAGGAACAGGAGGCATCTTCATGAAACGGCGTCTGATGCTCGCCAGCGGCGCTATCGTGCTGGCCGCCGCGAGCGCGATTTCATTTACCTCCATCGCCGATGCGGCGGCTGTCAGGTACCACTTTGTCCATACCGCGGTTCATCGCCACAACGGACATCGGTACGTCGTACAACGGCAACATCCAAACCCTCGCGTGTGGGTTGGCGGCGGTTGGACCGGCGACAATTGGAGCGGCGACAATGGCTGGATGGACAGCTACTACAATGGCTACGGCAGCTACCATGGATTTGTCGGCGACTTTTGTGGAACCATCGAATGGACGCTCGGCCTGTGCGGTCCCCACGGCCCTTGATTCCTGATCCCCAGACCCCGGCCAGTTGACCAGATTCGGGCGGATGCTATGCCATTTCGGGACGCCTTGACGCCTCTGAGTCAGCAATTCCTGCATCTGATGCCGGGTCGAGGCATCGAGCGCGCCAAAAGGCTCGTCCATCAGGAGCATCTTGGGGCGATAGGAAAGCGCACGCGCAATGGCGACGCGCTGTTTCATGCCGCCCGACAATTCGGACGGATAGCGGTCCGCACTCTGCGACAGCTTGACGAGGTCGAGATGCTTGAGCGCGATCTCGCGGCAGGCCGAACGATTGTAGCCCGCGGCCTTGAGGGCAAACTCGATGTTCTGCCGCGCCGTCAGCCAGGGAAGCAGCGTATACGACTGGAAGACGACGCCACGGTCGAGACCCGGCTGCAGGATCGGCGCACCGTCGATGCTGAGTTCGCCGGCGTCGAAGTCCTGCAGTCCGGCCACGATCGACAGCAGCGTGCTCTTGCCGCAACCCGACGTGCCGACAAGCGAGACGAACTCGTTGTCGGCTAGATCAAGATTGATGTCGCGCAGCACTTCCGTGCGCCGCTCTCCCGTGCCGAAGCTCTTGTGGAGGCCTGCTCCGCCCGTGGATGACGAAAGGACGAAACCTATTCCACCGTCACCGACTTCGCCAGGTTGCGCGGCTGGTCGACATCGGTGCCCATGAACACGGCGGTGAAGTAGGCCAGCATCTGGATCGGCAGCGCGTAGATGATCGGCGAGATGATTTC